>DVGR01000058.1 GCA_018712605.1 Candidatus Choladousia intestinigallinarum | reverse complement strand
TTTGAGAAAGAATGCAGAAAAATATCGGATAGATCCCAACAGAATTGTATTGTGGGGAGGTTCCGCAGGCGCACATCTGGCAGCTCTGGCAGCCGTTTCCTGCGATACAGGGTATTTAGAAAAGGATTTGTTCGGGAACGATTTTTTTTCGGCGAAGCCTAATGCCCTTGTGCTGTGGTATGGGTGTTTTGACTATGAGAAGAATGGAAGACTGCTGGAGGACTGGGTTTATCAAAATTTCTTTGGAGTCAGTGATCTGTCGGAAATCGCAGAACAGCTTAAAAATTCCAGTCCCCTTATACATATAACAAAGGATACGTGTCCCACCTTGCTTCAGCATGGGCTTGCTGACACGATAGTACCATATCAGCAGTCAGTGGGTTATTATGAGACGCTTTTGCGGGCAGGGGCAGATGGCCGCTGCCGTCTCGACCTTCTTCCTGGATGCGATCATGCAGATACCTTTATGTTTTCTGAGAAGAATATTAAAAAAGTCTTTGAATTTTCGGAGAGTATTTTTGCCTAAAATTATATAGAATGCTTTTGGAGGATCATGCTGAGCGGAAGAATACGCCAGGTGTGATCCTTTTGTAATTACAGGATCGTTTCCCGGCCCCCCTGCCAGTAAAAAAGAGGTTTCAAAAAAGCACATAAAGTGATATACTATAGCGGAAAGGCAGGACAGTAAAATGAAGACCGTGATAGAAGACATGCGCACCGGACTGCGGGAAGAAGGGATACAGCAGGCGGGAGAGATTATTAAAAGGGGAGGCTTGGTGGCTTTTCCCACGGAGACGGTTTACGGGCTGGGGGCAAACGCCCTGGATCCGGAGGCCTCCAGGAAAATCTACGCCGCCAAGGGCAGGCCTTCGGACAATCCGCTGATCGTCCATATCGCAGAATGGGAGGCGCTGGATTTTATTGTACAGGATATACCGGAAGCCGCCAGGAAGCTGGGGGAGGCATTTTGGCCAGGTCCCCTCACCATGATTTTTGCCAGGCGTGAGACGGTTCCTCTGGCCACCACAGGGGGATTGGAGACGGTAGCCGTGCGGATGCCGGATCATCCGGTAGCTCTCGGGCTGATCCGTGCGGGGGGCGGTTATATAGCGGCGCCCAGCGCCAATACTTCCGGCAGGCCAAGCCCTACCAGGGCTCAGCATGTGCTGGAGGATATGGACGGAGTCATTGATATGATCATAGACGGAGGCGAAGTGGGGATCGGGCTGGAATCCACCATTGTGGATTTCACAGAGGATGTGCCTGTGATACTCCGGCCTGGTTATATTAACCAGGAGATGATACAGAGGGTGATCGGGGAAGTTGAGATGGATCAGGCGCTGATCGGCGAGGATTCCAGCGTACGCCCTAAGGCTCCGGGGATGAAATACCGTCACTATGCGCCTAAAGCGCAGCTTTATATTGTGGAAGGAAATCAGGAGGATGTGCGCCGAAAGATCGATGAGCTGGCGGAGCGGGAGGAAAGACAGGGAAGAAAAGCCGGAGTGATCGTGACAGAAGAATCCGTTCCTTTTTACCGGCACGGCATTCTGAAAGTGATTGGCTCCAGGGGAGACGAGCTTTCCATTTCCAGACATCTTTTCGGTATTCTGCGGGAATTTGACGAGATGGACGTACAGGTGATTTATTCTGAGGCGTTCCACACACCGCACATGGGCCAGGCGATTATGAACCGCCTGCTGAAAGCGGCTGGCCATCAGATAATAAAGACATAAGGAGCAGATATTGTGAAACGATACGACAGGCTTATTTTTGTAAGCAACAGCGATACCGCCATGGGGCCTATGGCAGAAGCTATTCTGCAGAGTAAGTTTTTGCTGGAAGAGCTGTCTATTACTTCCAAGGGAATGGTAGTCTTGTTCCCGGAACCCATCAATCCGAAAGCGGAGGCGGTTCTTGTAAGCAATGGGCTCACTATGAAAGGGCATATGAGCGATCCGCTGGTAGCGGAGGATTTTAACAGCAGGACGCTGGTTTTGTCTATGTCCAGAGCTTTGATGCAGAAGGTGGAAAAGGAATTTGAGGAAGCCAAGGAGAGCAGGCTTCACGTGCTGAATGAGTTCGTCGGCGTGGAAAAAGAGGTGACAAATCCATACGGAGGGTCCCTTGCCGATTATGGACAGTGTTTTATGGAACTTCAGGCTTTGATTACAAAGCTGGTAGTACAATTAAATGAGGAGGAATTACTATGTTAGCATTGGGATGTGATCAGGCGGGATATGGGCTGAAACAGGAGATTATGAAGTATTTGGACGAGAAGGGGATCCAGTATAAGGACTGCGGGACTTATTCAGAGGATCCAGTGGATTACCCGGTGTATGCAAAGGCAGTGGTGAAGGAGATTCAGTCCGGGAACTGCGACAAGGGAATCCTGATCTGCGGTACGGGAATCGGCATCTCCATTACAGCCAACCGCTACAAAGGGATTCGGGCCGCAGTGTGCGGCGACTGCTTCAGTGCGGAGGCCACTAGGCTTCACAATGACGCAAATATACTGGCAATGGGAGCCAGAGTGGTAGGGCCTGGACTTGCCATTAAGATTACAGAGACTTTCCTGAACACTCCGTTCTCAGGGGCGGAACGCCATGCGCGGCGGATCCGGATGATAGACGAGGAGTAAGGTATGCAGAAGACAGTTGTAATGAATCATCCGCTTATCCAGCATAAAATCGGAATTCTCCGCAGGACTGAGACTGGCTCTAAGGATTTCAGGGAACTGATCAGCGAGATTGCCATGTACATGTGTTATGAGGCCACCAGGGATCTGAAGCTGAAAGATGTGGAGATCGAGACGCCCATCTGCAGAACTACCGTAAAAGAGCTAAGCGGAAAGAAACTGGCGGTAGTGCCTATCTTAAGGGCCGGCCTTGGCATGGTGGACGGTATGCTTGCCATGATTCCTGCCGCAAAGGTGGGGCACATCGGGCTTTACAGAGACCCAAAGACGCTGGAGCCAGTGGAATATTACTGTAAGCTGCCGGCAGATTCGGACGAGAGGGAAGTGTTTGTGGTAGATCCCATGCTGGCTACGGGGGGATCTTCAGTGGCGGCTATCCAGATGCTGAAGGACAAGGGTGTAAAGAACATCAGGTTCATGTGTATTATCGCAGCCCCGGAAGGGGTGGAGAGGATGCAGAAGACCCATCCGGACGTGGATCTGTATATTGGCGCTTTGGATGATCATCTGAATGAACACGGATATATTGTACCGGGCTTGGGAGACGCCGGAGATCGGATTTTTGGTACGAAATAAAACAAGGGGCAGTGTGACTGCCCTTTTTAATTTATTAAGAATCTTTTTGTTTACGGATGTGAAAGGAAGTAATATACTTACAGCAGGGTTAGAATCACAGTGAGGAGGTTTCCATGGAAAGAACAGTGAAAAAAGTGCTGGCTTTGCTGCTGGCGGTTTCTGTGATCCTGCAGATGGCGGGGCTGCCTGTCATGGCAGAAGAGCCGGGGACAGAGCCAGTTCAGACAGAAGCCGGCAAGGAGATAGAAAGTCAAAAGAAACAAAAGGAGAGTGTGCAGCCGGAGACAAAAGCTCCTGAAACCAAGGCGCCGGAAACGAAAGCTCCCGAGACTAAAGCGCCGGAAACGAAAGCTCCTGAAACCAAGGCGCCGGAAACAAAAGCTCCCGAAACGGAAGAGAAGCAGTCTCAGTCTGTTCAAACGCAGCCGGCAGATCCCCCTGCGCAGACAGAACCGACCGCCACGGAACCAGAAAGCTTGCCTGGTACCACAGTTCCGGAAAGCCAGGGCAGCCAGCCACAGGGGCAGGAGAATCAGGCAGAGAGCCAGAGCGGTGAGACAGAGAACCAGGAAGATCAGTCCCAGAACCAGGAAAGCCAGTCCCAGAGCCAGGACGTTCAAGGGGAAAGCCAGACATCTTCACAGCAGACAGAGACAACTCCCACAGAGACTCAGCCAGGATCCGAGACGAGTGAGTCTCAGGAAACGGAGGAATCCGGGACAGAGGAGACGGAGTCTGAGGAAGAGACCAGGACGGAAGATACAGAGAGTGAGAAGTCTGATAAGAAACTGAATGATGGTGAGAAACTGAGCGCCGCCGGATTGTCTGAAGGCCTGAGCGGCGTCCTTCCGTATTTGGCTGTGGCGCAGCAGATAACAGCCCCTGAAGATATAGAGGAAAAGACGATCCTTCAGGGCCAGGAAGCAGGACAGGCTCTGTCAGGTTTAAAGGATTTTTCAAGAAAAATCGCTAGAGGACGCAGCAGCTCCAGCGTGGAGGTCATAAATCTCTACGCTGGAAAAGATGGGAAGTTGGATTTGTCATCTCTTGAGGAAGCGTATCAGGATCGTGTCCTGGACGTAAGCAGCCGCTACATTGTGATAAATATTGTGGCGGATTCCAAAGGACAGTCTCTGAACTTGTCAGGATTTCCTATGAAGTACAACGGACAGACTGTCACATACGAAGATTCTTCCAGGGTAGGATACGTGCTGTATAATTTTACGGCCTTAGAAGGGGAAAAGTTTGTGGACTATACAGGCTCCCTTACATGGACGGGGGCTGGGGAGAAGTCAGGAACGATTCTGGCACCTGGCGCTTCTGTAACCATTTCGGCTGGGCTGAACGGAGCCGTTTATGCTGCATCAGCCGTGCTGAGCGGCAGCGGGGATGATTATCAGCGGATTGTCTTTATAGAAGGAGAGGAAGGCGTTAACCTTCCTGAGGACGAATCGGAGACGGCCCAGGAAGAAAGTTCTCAGACGCAGACGGAAGGCAGCGAAGAAGAGCCGGGATCTGAGGCGCAGTCAGACTCAGAATTACAGTCGGACTTAGAATTACAGTCGGATTCAGAATTGCAGTCAGATTCAGAGTTACAGACAGACTCAGAGACGCAGGATACAGAATCCGAAGAGACGGCAGCCGGGCTGCAGACAGAAGAGGAAGGCTCAGAATTACAGACGGAAGAGACTGAATCTGAAATACAGGCTGATTCAGACAGTGAGACGGAGGAAGAAGAATCCGAAGAGTATCAGCCGGAGGATGGCAGCCTTCTTGCGATTTCCCATGAAGAAAAAATCCTAAGTACCTTTCTTGGGGAGACGCAGGTTCTCAGATGGTATTCCCAAGGGGGCATAACTCTCCAGCTTGGGCTGACGGACGGAGAAGATGCTTCTCTTAGCGTTACAGGTACGGTTTCCCTTAGAGCAGGGGAAATGATTCTGGATCAGAATGGGAATACAGTTTATCAGAAAGACCAGGAAATCCATGTACATACCTTTGCGCCAGGGGAAACATATAATCTGGGAGAGCAGCTTCAATATTCCGGTGTTTATTATATTGAGACCACCGGCGTACAGGAGAGCTACCTGACCCCGGCCAGAGTATATCTGGCGGTAGACGGTACCGGAACGATTTCCCCGAACAGTACGGGAGGAAAGTGGAATACGGAGAGAACCCTTCTTCAGATTCCTGTGTACAAGGATTCTGCTGCGGTTTCCCAGGTAAAAATAACTCTGACAGGGGCAGACGATCAGGGGACGGATATAAATCTTCAAGGTGCCTTTGTGATAAAAGATGATCAGGGAAATGTCCTGAAGGATGCGGCGGGATATCCGCTTTACTATATAAACTGTGCGGCTGACGCACAGCCTGCGGTATTCAGCGGCTTGGCGGCTGGAAGCTATTACCTGTCGCAGATTTCTTCCCAGGAGGGATATCAGACGGCGGCGGACACGGCATTTACTGTAGAAGATGGAAAAACCACGGAAGCGGCCGTCAGGAATGAACGTCTTGGCAGCCAGGTAAATACTCTGAAGCTTACAGCGGAAGCTTTCTATGGAACCCAGGCCCTTACTGCTGAGAGACCTCAGGTATTTTATGCGGCGCTTTTCTCCGATGAAGGGCTGACGAAGAAGTGCAGCGATGTTAAGACGATGACTATGGATGCGGGCTTGGCAGTTTCAACGGAAGCGGTATTTTCCATGAATGTAGCTGACCAGGCGCAGACCTTATATCTGGCCAGAACGGATGCTTTCGGTACGCCTGTGGATGATCAGGCAGATTTTACCTGGGCTTTTCAGAATGAAGACGGGACGGCCGTGAGCAGCGTTAATTTTGCAGCAGGGATTTCTTCTGAACAGACGCTTGCAATGGCAGATACGTACATCACCTATCCTTCAGGAGAATTTAGCTGGCAGGCAGAGATTCAGGTGACAAAACAGGTGCTGAACCGGGAAGGGAAGGCCACTCCTGTGTCATCTTCCTTCTATATAATGCTCTATGGAGATCAGGATCATACACAGCCGCTTTTAGAAACTCCTGTTCAGATTCAGCTTGACAATGAATCCTCCAAAGAGGCGGTTATCTCCCTGCCAGTGACTGAGGCAGAGGCTGTGGTCTATGGAGCGGAGACAGACGACCAGGGAACACCTGTAGTATCAGGGGATAAAACCTTCGGATATAATGTCCGCTTTGAAGGAGGAACAGGGGGAGCTGTAAATGTAGCTGTGGGATCAGAGGCAGCCATGACTGTCGTTAACCAGCAGTGTACAGATACAGTAGTGCAGATACGGGTGACAAACCTGTCTGGACGCCATCTCTCCGGGGCCTCCATGGTACTTAAGGATTCCAAAGGAAAGGTTCTGAATTTAAACGGAAAGGTTCTCCAATTCCAGTCGGGAAGTTCGGATTACGTTTTGACTAATCAGCTGTCCGCCGGCACCTATTATCTGTCGCAGATTACGGCGCCTGCCGGCTATCAGGCTTCCCCGGATGTGGAGTTTACCGTTTCGGATGGCCAGACCACAGAGGCGGTGATGATCAATCAGGCTGTATCGCCAGAGGCAGATGGGAAAATAACCGCCTATAAGCAGGTGTACAGCGGGCAGCATCAGGTTTATGCTCAGGATACATCTACCGGCAAGTATGCCGCTCAGGGAAGATATACATTTTATGCGGCGCTTTTCTCGGATAAAGCCCTGACGCAGAAAGTCTCCGATGTGAAGCAGATTACTGTATCAGGCTTCAGCGGGAGTACTGTATTCCGAAATCTGGAAAGAGGGAAAACGTATTATATTGCGGAGACAGACCAGTACGGACAGGTTTTGACTTCGCCAAACAGTTACCGGATCACCTATACCGGCAGCGGACAGGTCAGCCTGGGCAGCGGCAGCAATCCTTCCGGCCAGGTGATTATCCGCAATATTTTCAGCAGTCTTCCAGAGGGGTATCGGTACACAGCCAGGCTGACTTTGAGAAAATATGTGAAAAACTCGGCGGGAGGGGATCTGCCAGTATCTGATACTTTCTATATTGGAATCTACCGTGAACCAGACTATTCAGATACGCCGACCATTGTTCCGGTCACCCTGGAGAACGCTGCTTCCGGCAGTGCTGTCAGGAGAATCCTTCTGGCAGGCAACAGTGACGTGACGTATTACTTTGCCGAAGTAGATGCCCAGGGAAGCAGAGTCAGCGGTTCCGATACCTTCGGGTATGAGGTGTCCATGAATCACTCCAGCTTGACGATTACCCGGGGAGCGGATGCGGAGGTTTCTGTGACCAACAAAGAGCATGCCTCCAAAGTAACTTTGTACCTTACGAAGCGTGTGTTTGAGGGAGTCCAGCCCCTGCAGGTATCTGATACCTTTTACGCAGGACTGTTCAAGGATGAGAAATTCACACAGCTCTATACGGATCCGATTCCGCTTACGCTGAATAACAGCAGCGCTGTGACTCTTAAGCTTTCTCTCAGCTTGGGATCGGCGAAGCAAGCGGAGATCTATGTGGCGGAGGTAGATCAGAATGGGAACCTCCTGCGGAGCAGCCAGGAATTTGGCTATGATATCAGGATGCTGAACGCCAAGGCAGTCTTTGATCAGGATACCACGGAAGTGCAGACGGTTCTGATCAATTCGGTTTATGGAACCAGCACGGACGAAGACTGGTCCAGCATATACTCCATGGCAGGAGACGGACTTGGCGGTTCCTATGTATCAGAAAACGGAGCTGTATCTGCTGCGGCTAAGACCGGCGATCCCACTCCGGCAGGGTGGTATCTTGCGCTCCTTCTGCTTTCGGGAGGCTGGCTGACGGCAGGGATTTATCTTAGAAAACTTAGAAAAAACAGGTAAAAATAAGACCAAAAGGGATTGACAGATAATCCCTTTTGGTTTAAAATGAGGGTGAAAAAAGATACAAATTCATTTAAGGGCAAACTTATCGAAAGGTAAGGACGCAAAGCTGAGGACCTAAGGTCGAAAGACTATGGTAGCCGGTTGCCGCATGTTATATGTGTATATGGATGTATTATACTATCCGTGTAGGCAGCCGTCTGTAGTTCTCTATAGACGGTTTTTTATTTCCCCAACATGCGATGCGACACGACGAGAACAGACATCTATAATCTGCATCGGTTTTGTTTGGAAATAAAAAATACAGAGCCTCTCTGGATTAGAAATACCCATATCGGCGGTGTTTAGAATCCATGGGAGGTGTTTTTATGAAAAAATTGGCGAAGTCTGCCCTTTTGCTTCTGACTGCTGTATTGTGCCTGGGACTTTTCACTATGACTGCCGATGCAGCCACCACATCTAAAACTACGACAAAGACTACTACTAAGAAAGTCACTATGGCTTCCAAGGCCAAGAAGAGCAAAAAGGTAAAAACCACAAAGACAAAAAAGACTACCAAGAAAACGAAGAAAAAAAATCAGCAGACCACGAAAGTGACTACTGTAAAGACCACTGTACAGACTACGTACAGGAAGAATTCCAGAATTAAGACTGTGCAGACTACGGTAAAGACAAATGTTAAGACCACCACGAAGAAGGTGGCAGCAGCTTCTGCCAGCAAAAAAACAGCTAAAACAGCAGTGGCGGGGGCTTCCAGTACAGACATTTACGACTTGGCTCCTAAGGCTGGCTCCAATGTAAAAAGCGCATTTACCAAGCTTGGCTTCACCGTGAAAGTGAACAGTAGCGCAAGCTATTCAGGATATTTTAACGCAAAGGATCAGTCCATCACCTTAAAGAAGCTGAATGACGACTGCATCTATCATGAACTGGGACATTTCGTAGCCTTTGTTGCAGGAAACGTGGATAAGAAGGCTGAGTTCCAGGCGATCTATAAGGCGGAAAAAAGTAAATATACGGCATGGGATAAATCCTACGTGACCTCAAGCGCATCAGAGTATTTTGCTGAATCCTACAAGAACTTTGTAGAAGATCCAGGAGAGCTGCAAGCATCCCGTCCACAGACATACGCATATGTCGCCAAGGCGGCTGCGGCCATTACAGACAGCCAGGTAGCTAAGGTTTCATCTGTTTACAGTCCCTTCTGGAAATAACAAAAAATAAAATATAAATATAAATGCGGCCTTTTTCCGTACAGTTTCCGGTTCTATGGAACCGAAAAGACAAATAAACTGTAAGGAAAAGGGCCGCAGGTTTTTTATTATGTCATTTTTAGTTTTTCTCTCCCAATGCATTTTGCCCCTGCTGATTCTATATATTGCCGGATACGGTCTTTTAAAAAAGATCCCTGTTTATGACAGCTTTGTTCGGGGAGCTATGGAAGGCGTAAAAACTACAGTGAAGCTTATCCCTACGCTGGTTGGACTGATGACCGGGGTTGGAGTACTCAGCGCCTCGGGTTTTCTTGACTTTCTGTCAGAGCTGCTGGGAAAATTTATTGACGGAAGGATATTTCCGGCGCCGCTGCTTCCGCTGGCTCTGGTGCGCATGTTCTCTAACAGTGCGGCCACGGGGCTTTTGTTGGAGCTGTATAAAGAATATGGGACGGATTCCAGAATTTCCTGGACTGCGTCCCTGATGATGAGTTCCTGTGAAACGATTTTTTATACCATGAGCATTTACTTTATGACAGTCAGGATTACAAAGACCAGATACACCCTGCCGGGAGCTCTCCTGGCCACTCTGGGAGGAATCGGGGCCAGTGTAATCCTGTCAAATCTCTTGTGCGGCTGAAATTCAGGCAGGATCTTTGGATTCTGCCTCTGCTTTTTTGTGATCCAGTTCATCGGCTTTCTTTTCCGCATCCTTAACGCTGTTCTCATCAACCGGAAGATCCGGATCCTTCTCTTCCGCTTCTGATTCAGTAGAAATCTCGGCTGGGGTATGAACCAGATCGAGATTTTCCATATTTTTGATCTCCCAATGGATCAGGAAAGTCAGTACAGCCCGCAGCACAATGATGCCGGCCACAATGTAGATTTCGTCCAGATTCCTGACTATCACGGTGCGGAGAATCTCACTTCCCAGCTTAAATTCCAGGCCCATGGCCAGACCGTTGGCCAGAACCAAGCGTGTATCCGGAGACTTGCGGATATAATTGACAATGCCCTGGATGCCGGAAAATGTAATCACACAGACTCCGATATACTCAAATAAAAGCATGGCCAGGTTTACAAAAGAGTGCAGAATATTCTCTAAGATTTCCATAGTTTTCTTCCTTTTCAAAATAAAACTGTTTACGGATCCGCTGATTCCTATGTCCGTATCAGAATCAGTATAGCCTTAAATAAAAAGAAACGCAAGCAGTTTCTGATATTATGTAATTGCTAACCTGGGGGATTTGTGCTATAGTAAAGCCATTGGCTGGCGGCGGACAGAAGCTGTGTGGAGTCAGCCTAAGAGAAAATAGGTTATAAAAGGATTAGGATAATTATAAGAAAAGTGGATTTACAGGAGGAAGGAAATGGGGAAAATAGCCATTGTCACAGACAGCAACAGCGGTATTACGCCTGCTCTTGCTAAAGAGTGGGGAGTGTTCGTGGTACCTATGCCGTTTTTTATTAATGAGAAAGTATATTACGAAGATCTTACCTTAACGCAGCCGGAATTTTATCGCTGCATGGAGCAGAATGCTGAGATCAGTACCTCCATGCCAGCCATTGGAGAGATCTCAGATCTCTGGGAGAAGCTTCTGCAGGATTATGATCAGGTGCTGCATATTCCTATGTCCAGCGGCCTGAGCGGTTCCTGCGGAGCGGCCATGGCTCTTGCCCAGGACTTTGACGGCAAGGTACAGGTGGTAGATAACAAGCGTATTTCAGTGACTCAAAAGCTGTCAGTCAGGGAGGCCAGGGACATGGTCGCTATGGGCTGGAGCGCAGAGAAGATAAAGAAGTATTTGGAAGATACACAGTACGATTCCAGTATTTATATTACGCTGAATACCCTGTATTATCTGAAGAAAGGCGGAAGGATCACTCCGGCGGCAGCGGCCCTTGGAACTCTTCTGCGTCTGAAGCCAGTGCTGCAGATCCAGGGGGACAAGCTGGATGCGTATGCCAAGAGCCGTACCCTGAAGGCTGCCAAGGCGACTATGCTGGAAGCGATTCAGAAGGATATGAGGGAGCGCTTCCATGCGAAGGAAAATGCAGAGGACATGGAGATTTCCGTCGTTTATTCTGGAACAGATATGACAGAAGTGGAGATTTGGAAAAATGAGGTGCAGGAGGTATTTCCTAATCATACTCTTATGATGGATCCTCTTTCCCTGAGCGTGGCCTGTCATATTGGACCGGGGGCTCTTGCGATCACCTGCTCAAAGAAATTTCAGGGGTAAGATATAATTCATATAAACGGGATTTGGCCGGTTTCTTTTGGGAAACCGGCTATTCGTTTGTCCTTAACCTTTCGTGAGTGTTTCAGCCAGATATTTTTTCAATATAGGGAAAGGGGCGGAGCCGGCGTCCAGGACTGCCTGATGAAATTTTTTCAGGGAAAAATCGTTCCCCATAAGTTCCCTGGCGTAATCCCTGAGCTCATAGAAGTTCAGGCATCCCACATAGTACTGTAAATAGTTGGCAGGAGACTCTAGAATACTGTCATATAAAGAGGAAGCCGTCTCCTGGCTGAAGCCTAACTGTTCCAGAAATTTTGCCGCATCCTCCCGAGTGTACCCCCGGTAATGAATTCCTATGTCCAGAAGAGAAGCCAGACCCAGGGTAAAGGAGCGGTTTTTCTGTGCCAGGGCAGCCTGCGTGGGATCCCCTTCCCACAGGGAGAAAGAATACATTTCCACATAAGTGGCCCATCCTTCTGTATAGCCCTCCGTTCCCAGAATGCTGCGCAGAAGATCCGGAGCGGCGGCTTCAAAGTATACAGACTGGTAAAGATGGCCGGGATATCCCTCATGAGCCAGAGTGGTATACAAATCCAGTCCTTGGTAATTTCCAGCCGGATTAATATAGATTACATTGCTTTGGTAGTCGTCAATACAGGGTGTCAGGTAAAAAGCTGGACTCAGATATTCCTGGAGGGAATCGTGAACGTATTTTACCTGATATTGAACCTGAGGGGGCAGGGGGAAATCTTCCATAATTTTTCCCCTGAGGTCTTCCAGCATTTCTTCCGGGGATGAGAGCGCTGGGGAAGTGAGGGTGTCTTCCAGTTCGAGATTCCCGCCGCTGTCCCGGATGAGGTTTACCATTTCTCCGTAGTCTTCTACCATCTGGGTTTTTACCGCCTCTTCGATCTCAGGAATAGAACGGCTGTCTCCCACACGGCTTTTTACCAGGTATTCGTAGTACTCCCGGCCCTTGGGCCAGTAGTACAGCCCCATGGAATTTGTGCCGGTGCCCTTCAGGGCGGTCAGGCCCTCTGCCAGTTCTTCATAGGCAGGAATGACAAGACTGGTCAGAATGGAAGAATTTCTCGTCTGGTAATCAATTTTTTCATCCTCGGAAAGATTAGAAATGCTCTGAATTTTATCGTTGAAAATTTCCAGAAGATAGTTGTTCTGGGGATCTGCGGTAAACTCCCGGCACTGGGCGATGATGCTGTCGGCAGTGTCATCGCTCATAAACAACCCGTTTCTGGATTTTTCCTGTTCAAAAGACAAGATAGAGGAAAAGTAGTCGGGAACCTGCGATAAAAGCTGAAGGTAATCCTCAATATCTTTCTTGACACGAAATCTGTATTCTGCAAAAAGAATGGGAAGCTGGGCTTGGATTCCAAGGGTGGGGCCCAGAGGTTCTTCATACAGGTACATAGAACCTGCGGCCAGCTCCGTGTCCAGGTAATCCCGGAAAATATCATAAGTAAGCTGGCTGGAGGCGGAGAGCTTTTCATAAGAAAAATCTCCCAAGCTTTTTCGGTAATTTTCCAGAACAGAAAGGCTTTGCCTATGGCTGTCAGGACTGCATGAGCCCAGAGTCACAGGATAATCTTTGAGGCCATAGGCGGAAGGATCCGCCACAGTATAATGGAGATTCAGTGTATTTCCCGAAAGCTCACCAGTGAAAACTTCTTCTGCGAAGGACTGAAATTTGTTTTCCTCTGATTGGAAAATGCCAAGCCAAAGAAAGGCTGCGCCTCCCAGCAGAACCGCTAAAATCAGAAGAATGAGGCGCCGTCCCCGGGAGGGGATTTTGGATAGAAAAGCAGGCATATACGTGCTCCAAAAGAATGCTTGGGACATTATATGCAGAAAAAAGAGGGAATAAAACAGAGGGGGATTGCCGCATGAAACAAATGCGGCAATCCCCCAGCCGGGTCAGGAAGGATGTTACCTGCCCTGGAGCTCTTTGTATTCCTGTCCGAACCGTTTTCGGACATAATCTCTTGCCCGGAAAAGGCGTGCCCGGAGTACGGGAAGGGATATATTCAGCTTTCGGGCTGCTTCCTGGTGGGACAGCCCTTCCACGCATACCAGTACAAGGACCTCATACCAGAGCTGGTTTACGCTGCTGACCTCATTTAAAATTCTGACCATAAACTCACGGTTAAACATTTTCTCTTCGTATAGGGCGATGCTTTCTTCAGAGGGGCATGCGCTGGTCTCCTGATACGTGCTGTATCCAAGGATGATCTCCCTCTGCGTACTGGATCTTCTGTAATGATCAATCACCGCATTCTGTGTAGCCCTGAACAGCCAGGCCTTCTCCAGATCCGTGTCGATTTTTTCCATGTTCTTATAAAAAGCAAAGAAAACCTGCTGGCAGATCTCCTGGGCAGTCTGAATACTGCCGGTTTTCCCTGCTGCCATTTTCATAACCACATGGCTGTACTGCAAAAAACATCTTTCAAATCTTTTGTTCTTCATGTTCCCTCCTTTGCTGCGGTGCGGGCAGCATAATTTCAGGGATGGCATATCGCCTTCTCTTTTGTAAAAAGTGGTGAAATAGAGGCAGCAGGGATTAGGGCCTCCCTTCTGCCCAGTCACCGGATTTAATTAAAGCAGGCAGGGAAACTGGCCTGAATATCCTCCTTTCCCTAAATCTGGTTTTCATACTGTGATTTAATATTAAATATTTTGGGGAAAAATGTCAACGGTTACTGTCTGCGGACCCACTAAGCCTTGACAAGGATTACAGAACTGTGTTAAGTTTACACATAGAGATTGAAAGATCGAAACCCAGAGAAGGAAAGAGTATGCCGGATGGTACTGTTACAGAGAATTCCCGCCAGGTGAGAGGGGATACGGGAGAGCCGGCAGAAGATGGCTCCGGAGGGGAGCGTCTGAGCCGGCAGGGCCGGTAAGGATGCCACAGGTTCCGCCTGTTACAGCGGAAGGGTAAAAGTGTCATGCTGCTTCAGGCAGCGGCAGAATACCCGCAGAGGTCTGCGCCGTGAGGTGCGGATGAAGAGAAGTGGTAACACGGGAATTTCCCGTCTTCTGGCCGGCTTTGCCGGCAGGAAGGCGGGTTTTTTGATTTAACAGGCATGAAGGGAGAATGAGAATGAGCAAACCAAAATATTATTTAACCACAGCTATTGCCTACACATCTGGAAAGCCTCATATTGGGAATACGTATGAGATCGTGCTGGCAGACAGCATCGCCCGCTATAAGAGGATGCAGGGGTACGATGTGTTTTTCCAGACAGGCACGGATGAGCACGGACAGAAGATTGAGCTGAAGGCGCAGGAAGCGGGGGTAACTCCCAAAGCGTATGTGGACGGCGTGGCTTCCGAAATTAGACGGATCTGGGATCTTATGGATACATCCTATGATAAATTCATCCGTACCACGGATGCGGATCATGAGGCTCAGGTTCAGAAGATTTTTAAGAAGCTGTATGACCAGGGAGACATCTATAAGGGGTATTATGAAGGATTGTACTGCACCCCCTGTGAATCCTTTTTTACGGAATCCCAGTTGGTGGACGGGAAGTGCCCGGACTGCGGCAGAGAAGTGACGCCGGCCAGAGAAGAGGCGTATTTCTTTAAAATGAGCAAGTATGCCGACCGGCTGATTGAGCATATTAATACGCATCCTGAATTTATCCAGCCGGTGTCCCGAAAAAATGAGATGATGAATAACTTCCTTCTTCCGGGACTTCAGGATCTGTGCGTTTCCCGGACTTCCTTTAAGTGGGGAATTCCTGTGACCTTCGATCCTAAGCACGTGACATATGTGTGGCTGGATGCTCTGACCAATTATATTACGGGAATCGGTTACGACTGCGATGGAGACAGCACAGATCAGTTCGGGAAGCTGTGGCCGGCGGATCTCCACCTGATCGGAAAGGACATTATCCGTTTCCATACCATTTACTGGCCGATTTTCCTGATGGCTTTGGGCCTGCCTCTTCCGAAGCAGATTTTTGGCCACCCCTGGCTGCTTCAGGGAGACGGAAAGATGAGCAAGTCAAAAGGGAATGTGCTGTATGCTGATGAGCTGGCAGAATTTTTTGGAGTGGATGCGGTTCGCTACTTTGTGCTCCATGAGATGCCTTTTGAAAATGACGGTGTGATTTCCTGGGAGCTGATGGTGGAGAGACTGAATTCCGATCTGGCTAATACTCTGGGGAATCTTGTGAACCGGACCATCTCCATGACCAACAAATACTTCGGCGGCACCGTCACCTGTAGCCACATGGAAGAGCCCGTGGACGCAGAGCTGAAGGAGCTGGCCCTGGCCGTTCCGGGGAAGGTGTCCGCTAAGATGGATGAACTGAGAGTGGCTGATGCCATTACGGAAATTTTTGCACTGTTTAAGCGCTGCAATAAATACATTGACGAGACCATGCCCTGGGCTCTGGCAAAGGATGAGTCTAAGAAGGACCGTCTGGCGGAGGTGCTTTACAATCTGACAGAGTGCATCAGTATTGGAGCCTCCCTGCTGAAGGCGTTTATGCCTAAGACCTCGGAAAAGATCCTGGAACAGCTTAATGCTGCTGACCGTTCTCTGGAAGAGATGAAGAGCTACGGTCTGTATCCCTGCGGAAATAAGGTGACGGAAAAGCCGGAGATCCTTTTCGCAAGGCTGGATCTGAAAGAAGTTATGGCTAAAGTAGAAGAGCTTCAAGCGCAAAAAGCGGATGGAGCAGCTCCGGAAAAAGAGGAAGAACCGGGGATTGACCTGGAGCCGAAGGCTGAGATTACATTTGAAGATTTTGAGAAGCTGCAGTTCCAGGTGGGAGAGATTATCGCCTGCGAGGCAGTGAAAAAATCCAAGAAGCTTCTCTGCTCCCAGGTAAAGATCGGAAGCCAGGTAAAACAGATTGTGTCAGGAATCAAGGCCCATTACACCCCGGAAGAGATGGTGGGGAAAAAGGTCATGGTTCTGGTGAACTTAAAGCCGGCCAAATTGGCAGGTGTTCTCTCGGAAGGAATGCTTCTTTGCGCGGAAGACGAAAAGGGAGAACTCTCTCTGATGGTTCCTGAGAAACATATGCCATCAGGAGCGGAGATTTGCTGACAGATTTTTATACTGAAAAGAATTTGAGCCGCTTCCCTGATTCACGGGGAAGAGGCTGCTGACAGGAGGATGAGACTATGAAACGAGAAAATGCGTGGATAGCATATAATCAGGAAGAGCTAGTGAAGCTGGAGGCTCTCTGCCAGGATTATAAAAAATATTTGGATCAGGGCAAGACGGAGCGGGAATGCGTGGATGAGACAGTGCGCCTGGCCAGGGAAAAGGGCTATGTGAGCCTTCAGGAGATGCAGGCCTCCGGGAAGAAGCTTATGCCCGGGGATAAGGTTTATAACATCTGCATGAATAAAATGATCGCTCTGTTTATGGTAGGGCAGGAACCCTGGAAGGAAGGCATGAGAATCCTGGGTGCTCATATTGATTCTCCCAGGCTTGATATTAAACAGAATCCTCTGTATGAGGATACGGAGCTGGCCTATCTGGACACCCATTATTATGGGGGAATCAAGAAGTACCAGTGGGTGACAATCCCTCTGGCTCTTCATGGGGTGGTAGTGAAGAAGGACGGAACCAGAGTGAACCTCTGTATTGGAGAAAAGGAAGAAGATCCTGTGGTATTTGTGTCTGATCTTCTGATCCACCTGGCCGGAGAGCAGATGGAGAAAAAAGCCCGCCTTGTAATAGAGGGAGAAAATCTGGACGTGCTGGTGGGAAGCCGTCCTTTGGCCCAGGAGCCGGGAGAAGATGAGGAGGCCAAGGTCCAGGATAAGGAAAAGGTAAAACAGCAGATTCTGAATCTGCTTAAGAATCAGTATAATATTGAGGAAGAGGATTTCCTCTCTGCGGAGATCGAAGTGGTGCCTGCGGATAAGGCCAGAGACTGCGGCCTGGACCGCAGCATGATCATGGCCTACGGACAGGATGATAGAGTGTGCGCCTATACCTCTCTGGCAGCCATGCTGGAGACAGAGACACAGAAGTATACATGCTGCTGTCTGCTGGTGGATAAAGAGGAAATCGGAAGTGTGGGAGCTACAGGAATGCAGTCCCGTTTCTTTGAAAATACAGTGGCAGAGCTGATGGAGTGCGCCGGGGAATACAGCGAGCTGGATCTGCGCCGCTGCTTAAGCCGCTCCAAGATGCTCTCTTCGGACGTAAGCGCCGCTTATGACCCGCTGTATGCCTCCTTCTTCGAGAAGAGAAATGCGGCGTACTTTGGAAAGGGCCTTGTGCTGAACAAGTACACCGGGTCCAGAGGCAAGAGCGGCAGCAACGATGCCAACGCAGAATATCTGGCAGAGCTTCGCGGTGTGTTCGACAGCCAGGGAGTGGCATTCCAGACGGCAGAGCTTGGCAAAATCGACGTAGGCGGAGGCGGAACCATCGCCTATATCACAGCCCTTTACGGCATGGAAGTCGTGGACAGCGGAGTGGCAGTGCTGAATATGCACGCACCTATGGAAGTAACCAGCAAGGCCGACGTATATGAGGCTAAGAAGGGATATCAGGCGTTCCTGATGGCGTAAAAAATATAGAGAATTCCTATAAAGGCGGGGCTAATGCAGGTGCGGCAGCCCTGCTTTTATGATTTTTTAGCACATCTGGCAGCAGGACGCAAAAACCATAATAAAGAAATGGCATAGACGGAGGAAATGTTTTATGAAGAAAGTGAAAATTTTCGCACACAGAGGGGCCAGCGCCTATGCCCCTGAAAATACCATAGCTGCATTTGAGCTGGCTATGAAGCAGGGCGCCGATGGAATTGAGCTGGACGTGCAGCTTACAAAAGACGGTATACCTGTGGTGATCCATGATGAAAGAATTGACCGTGTCAGCAAAAGAAAAGGTGCGGTCAGAGAATTTACCTTTCAGGAGCTGCAGAAAATTCCGGTTCCAAACGGCATGTCCCAGTATGGGGAAGCTTGCGTGCCCACCCTGGAGGAAGTTTTGGAGCTGGTAAAGCCAAGCGCTATGGAGGTAAATATTGAACTAAAAACAGGAATTTTCTGGTACCCGGATCTTGAAAAAAAGGTTCTCGACCTGGTTGAAAAAACGGGAATGGAGGAGCGAGTGATCTATTCTTCTTTCAATCATTACAGCATTCAACGGATTCTCAGGGAAAAACCAGATGCCGATACGGCGTATCTGTTTAGTGACGTGATCGTAAATGTCCAGGAGTATGCACGGGCCAACGGTGTAAAAGGCCTGCATCCGGGGCTGCACCATATAGAGATGGGTTTTCTGCAGGAATACTTGGACAGCGGACTTTCGGTCCGGGTATGGACGGTGGATCGGCCGGAGCAGATAAAAAGACTGATAAAAGCGGGAACGGATGCGGTGATTACGAATGTACCGGATCTGGCTCTGAAGGTGCGAAAAGAGATAGAAGATCAGCTCAGTCTTGAAAATACCCTGATTTGATATTATAATCAGATTATTAGCTGAAAAATCGGCAATGCTGGGAACGAATTAAATTTAAGGAGGAATCTGATTATGATCACCTGGAACAATTTAGACACTCTTGCGTCCTATAAGGAGCTTTTCAACTTGGACAAGGTAAATCTTAAGGAAGCTATGAGCGGAGAGAACGGTGCGGAGCGTGTAAAAAATTACAGTATCCCAATGGCAGAAGGGCTCTCCTACAATTTTGCTGCCAAGCAAGTAGACGACAAGATACTGGAAGCTCTGAAGAAGCTTGCCGAGGAAGCGCAGCTTACGGAAAAGTTTGAAGCCCTCTACAACGGCGAAGTCATTAATACAGGAGAGAAGCGCCGGGTGCTCCACCACCTGACCAGAGGCCAGCTTGGGAACGCTGTGGAGGCTGATGGAACGGACAAACGTGCTTTCTACACAGAGCAGCAGAGAAAGATCGCTGAGTTTGCGGGAAAAGTACATGCGGGGGAGATTACCAATGGAGCAGGTGAGAAATTTACCACCGTTGTGCAGATTGGTATCGGCGGAAGTGACCTGGGGCCCCGGGCCATGTACCTGGCTCTTGAGAATTGGGCGAAGAAAAACGGCCTGTTTAAGATGGAAGCGAAGTTTATCAGCAATGTAGATCCTGACGATGCGGCGGCTGTTTTGGCCTCTATTGATGTGGCACATTCTGTGTTTATCCTGGTTTCTAAATCCGGTACGACTCTTGAGACTCTTACAAATGAGTCCTTTGTAAAGGATGCTCTTGTAAATGCCGGACTGAATCCTTCCAAACATATGGTAGCGGTTACCAGTGAGACCTCGCCTTTGGCGAAGAGCGACGATTATCTTGCAGCTTTCTTTATGGATGACTATATCGGAGGACGCTATTCCTCCACTTCCGCAGTAGGCGGCGCCGTGCTGTCTCTGGCCTTTGGCCCGGAAGTATTTGCGCAGTTCCTGGACGGGGCGGCTGCAGCGGACAAGACGGCTGTCAACAAGGATGTATGGCAGAACCCGGCTATGCTGGATGCGCTGATCGGCGTTTATGAGCGCAATGTGCTGGGCTACCCCAGTACCGCAGTGCTTCCCTACTCCCAGGCTCTCAGCCGTTTTCCGGCACATCTGCAGCAGCTTGACATGGAGTCCAACGGAAAATCCGTAAACCGTTTCGGAGAGCCGGTAGAATATGTGACAGGGCCTCTGATTTTTGGAGAGCCGGGCACCAACGGACAGCATTCCTTCTATCAGCTCCTTCACCAGGGAACGGATATCGTGCCCCTTCAGTTCATTGGATTCAGAAAGAACCAGATGGACACAGACGTGGTCATCCAGGGAAGCACCAGCCAGCAGAAGCTCTGTGCGAATGTTGCCGCCCAGATTATGGCGTTTGCCTGCGGCAAGGAAGATGAAAACCGCAATAAGAATTTTGAGGGAGGACGTCCTTCCAGCATTATTATTGGCGGCCAGCTTACACCGGGAGCCATGGGCGCCCTTCTGGCACATTTTGAGAACAAGGTTATGTTCCAGGGCTTCTTATGGAACTTAAACAGCTTTGACCAGGAAGGCGTGCAGCTTGGAAAGGTTCTGGCAAAACGAGTTTTGGCCCATGAGACGGAGGGCGCTCTGAAGGTATTCAGCGATTTTCTGGACATTTAATGCATAAACCGCATTCATGCTGCGAGGCGCACGTCATGCAGCGCATGACATCCTTCCTATGTGCGCCTTGGCAATCCGCCGGAGGCACATCTGAAATATAAGAGGTGAAAACGAGAGCGTCTGCGGATGCTCTCGCTTTACCTGTGCGGAAGGCTAAATTTCTTGTGGTTCTGCAGGGAATATGTTATATTCATAAGAAAAAACTTGAAAGGATGATTAAAAATGGAATACAGACCTAAGGGTGTTTGTTCACAGAGGATTATAGTGGAACTGAACGGAGATACCGTGGAGCATGTAGAATTTATCGGGGGATGTTCTGGAAATACCCAGGGCGTGGCCAGACTGGTAGAAGGAATGAAAGTTCAGGACGCCGTGTCAAGGCTGCAGGGAATCCGGTGCGGATTTAAGCCCACGTCATGCCCGGATCAGCTTGCCAAGGCGCTGCTTGCGGCATCGGGGCAGGAAGCATAGGCCAGGGCAAGGGGAGCAGGAAGCGAATGAAAAAGATAGGAATTATCGGCGCTATGGAAATTGAGGTGGAGCGCTTAAAACAGGATATGACCGTTCACCGCTCCGTGGTCAGGGCCCGTATGGAATTTTTTGAGGGAGAGCTGAAGGGGCGGCCTGTGGTAGTGGTTAAAAGCGGTATTGGCAAGGTGAATGCTGCTGTCTGTACCCAGATCCTCATTGACGATTTTCAAGTGGAGGCTGTGATTAACACGGGGATAGCCGGATCACTGAATCCGGAAATCAATATCGGGGATATCGTAATATCCACGGATGTAGTGCATCATGACATGGATGCGGTTAACTTCGGTTATGAACTTGGACAGATTCCCCAGATGGATGTGTTTTCCTTCCAGGCGGATCGGAAGCTTATAGAGCAGGCGGAAGAAGTCTGTGCCAGAGTGAATCCTGAGATCCGGTCATTCCAGGGAAGAATTGTCAGCGGCGATCAGTTTGTGGCGGATAAGCAGGTGAAGGAGAGAATTGTAAATACTTTCCATGGATTATGCACGGAGATGGAGGGAGCGGCCATTGCGCAGGCTTCATATTTGAATGGAATTCCTTTCGTAATCCTCAGAGCTATCTCCGACAAGGCGGATGACAGTGCCTCCATGGATTATCCCACCTTTGAAAGAAAGGCCGCAGAGCACTGCGTGAATCTGGTGGAAGGAATGATGGAGAGCTGAAGTCCTGAAGTCCAATTTTAAGGATATAGAAGAATGAATGAGCCGGCAAAACGATTGCCGGTTCTTATTTTAAATATTTCCACACAAAAAAGGAGGGCATCACAAGTATGAAACTGAGAACCCGTTCCTACACAGGAACCAGAAACAGGGATGTGACGCAGCGGGAGCTGGATCACGGCAGGCTGGCAAGGGAAGCCGCAGCGGAGGGTATCGTTCTTCTCAAAAATGAAGATCATCTTCTGCCGATTCCTGCAGGAAGCCGGATTGGATTATATGGAGCTGGTGCGGTAAAGACCGTGAAGGGAGGAACCGGATCAGGGGATGTCAATGAGAGACACAGCGTGTCCATTTACGAAGGGCTGGCAAATGCGGGATATGAGATTACCAGCAGTAAGTGGCTTGATTCCTATTCGGAATTATATGATCAGTCCAGGCTGGAGTGGAAAGAAGAAATCATGAAGAAAATGCATGGCAAGGACGGTAACTTCTTTGAAGCCTATTCTTCCACCCCTTACAGAATGCCAAGCGGGGAGGCCCTGGATCGAGAGGTAGCTAAGAAGGACGGAGCAGATACGGGGATATTTGTCCTGAGCAGAAATGCGGGAGAAAATAAAGACCGGCTAGAGTGTCAGGGGGATTATTATATTACCGAAGAAGAACTTAAGCTTCTGAAAGATATCTCTGATACATATAAAAACGTGGTGCTGGTTATCAATGCAGGGGGGATCGTAGACCTTCAGTTTACAGATGAAATTCCAAACCTTAAGGCGGTTCTTTATTTTGTACAAGCGGGTCAGGAGGGAGGAAATGCCCTGGCGGATATTCTCAGGGGGGATGTCACTCCTTCAGGAAAACTGACAGATACCTGGGCGGAAAAATACGGCGATTATCCCAATGCTTCATACTTCAGCTATAAAAGTCAGGATGTATTTAAGGAAGAGTATAAAGAGGGGATTTACGTAGGCTACAGGTATTTTGATACCTTCGATGTGCCGGTGAGATTTGGTTTTGGGTACGGATTATCTTATACGGATTTCCAGGTCACCGCAGATTCTGCCGAACTGATTCACCAGGGGACTATCTTGGGCGCAAAAGGGCCGGAACTTAAAATCATTTCAGCGGTGGAGAATACAGGAAAGCAGTACAGCGGGAAAGAGGTGGTGCAGGTCTATGTATCCTGTCCGCAGAAAAGCCTGAAGAAAGAATACCGCCGTTTAGTCGGCTATGCTAAGACAAAGCTTCTCCAGCCAGGAGAAAAACAGATTTTAACCATTGCCGTTCCTCTATGGCTTCTGTCTTCCTATGATGAAGAAAGCTCTTCCTGGATTCTGGAAGAGGGGCTGTATGGCATCTGGATAGGAAATTCTTTGGAGAAGGCCAAATTATGGGGGAGCCTGCAGTTAGACGCAGAAGTGGTTCTGTCTGAAAATACAGCGGTGTGCGGCCGGAAGGAGAATCTGGAGGAGCTGGAACTGGTTCCTGAGAAACTTTCCGAGAAGGAAAAAATGTGGCATGAGGAAGCTTCTAAGCTGCCAGTAATCCTTTTGAATGAGAATATATTTAAGAAAGAAATGGTTTCCTATACCCTTAAGGATGAGAAAGAAAGTGCGGCATGGAAGATCACAGAAACTTTGTCAGAAGAGCAGCTTGTGGCTTTTACCACGGGAGATCCTAACAGGGGACAGGCTTTCCTTGCGGGAATGACCAGGCAGACTGTGCCGGGAGCGGCGGCGGAGACCACATCCGTGGCTGCGGAAGAACCCTGGGGAGTCGCCAGTATGGTGTTGGCCGACGGGCCTGCCGGTCTCAGGCTGAAGAAAGAGTATCAGGTAATAGACGGAGTCGTCGACAGCGGAACGCTGATGGAAGCGCTGGAAGGGGGATTCCTCGCAGAGAAAAAAGAGATGACAGGGACTGTTTACTATCAATATTGTACAGCTATACCAGTAGGTACCCTTTTGGCTCAGACCTGGAATCAGGATCTGCTCAGAAGGGTTGGAGAGATGATCGGCCAGGAGATGCGGCTCTTTGAAGTGACCCTCTGGCTGGCGCCGGGGATGAATATCCACAGGAATCCTCTGTGCGGAAGAAACTTTGAATATTATTCAGAAGACCCGTTCCTCTCAGGCATGGCTGCCGCTGCCATTACAAAAGGAGTGCAGTCTGTTCAGGGATGCGGAACCACGATCAAGCATTTTGCCTGCAACAACCAGGAGGACAACCGGATGGGATCCGACAGCGTTGTCTCAGAACGGGCCTTAAGAGAGATCTATCTCAGGGGATTTGAGATTGCTGTGAAGGACGCTCAGCCTATGGCGATTATGACTTCCTATAATATGATCAATGGAATACATGCGGCCAACAGCCATGATCTGTGTACGAAGGTGGCCAGATGTGAATGGGGATTTGAGGGCGTGATTATGACTGACTGGACCACAACCACAGATTCCACGGCAGGAGAGATCTCGGCGGCAGGATGCATCCGGGCAGGGAATGATTTAGTGATGCCCGGTGCGCCGGAGGATATTGCGAATATTAGGGAAGAGCTGGCCAAGGGGACGCTCTTGGAGGAAGATTTAAAATCATGTGTAAGCCGGATCATCAAAATCTGCCTTGCCTCTAACCAGTATGAAGATGCGGTAAGCTATCCCCAAGATTCCTTCTGAGATTCAGATGGGATTTCCCTTAGATTAAGAATGAAGCGAAGAGAAAAGAGGACCTGAGGTTTACAAAAGACCTTATATACAGAAGCTATATATAGAAGGGATTTCTGTAAGCTTTAAAACGTTGGTGTTTTCTACTCTTTATCTATATCTGACCAGTGCGAATTTGCCGTGAAAAAGTCGAACGATTTTGCTTTGCAAATAAAAAATTTCCGGCTATAATGGCGATACTTGAGCGGGGACAGCGAAAGAGGCGCCGTCGCATCCTGGCTCAGAGCATAAAAAAGGGGGAATCCATATGTTAGAGTTCATCATGGAGCAGAATATACTGCTGTACGTACTGGCGGCGGCCTGCATAGTAGGAGCTGCAAGCCAACTGGTTTTAAAGCAGCTTTATGACAGGCTGATTCGGGATACAAAAAATACAGGAGAACCGGAAGGGAAATTCCAGCAGCAGTTGAGACAGAGATTTCAATACTGTGTCCACCTGAATGAGAAAGTAGGAGACGTACATGCTCTGATTCGCAGGAGTATCATGGAATACCGGTTTTGGGGAATGAATCTTCACCAGTGGAAGCGGTTTGGCGGCGGCTGCCTTGTGGTAAGCCTGCTGTGCGCTTTTGGCGGCACAATGGCATTGCTTCAAAGCGGGGGAAGCCTGGTAGCAGGAAATACGTATTTTTGGATGGGGGCTCTGGCATTGGCTGTGATGGCCGGGGTTTACGGGATTACGGAACCCGGATACCGCCAGAACAGCCTGGAGGTAAGATTGGCGGATTATCTGCTGAACAGCGGCGCCGCCAGGGATCTGCGGGAAGATGCTGAGGAAGAGGTCTTTGAAGAAGAGTATGAAAATACTACGCCCATTGTCTCAGTGGCTGAAGGAAGAAAGAGCCGGCGCAAGGCCCGCAGTGAGGTGGCTGCATCATCTGAGTCTAAAGCAGCCAAAGAAAAGAGAGAGCTGAAGGAAAACCTGGCCAGGGTAAAAGCGTCCATGAAAGAAACTGCGGCGGAGCGGGATAAGGAAAGGGGGGCGGACCTCTTGCGGCAGATGGACCCGGGGGAACAGGAGCGAATCCTCCGGGAGGTTCTGAAAGAATTTTTATCCTGAGGCCTTGAATAGATTTTTTGTCCTGAATGTCTTGATAAAACAGTATGGCTTTGCTAAAATATACAGGAGCGGGAAGAGCTCTCAATGAGACTGTAATTCTTCTTGCATTTGGGGACAAAGAGAATGTGTGGGATGCCGTAGGGAGGTTTTGGCCCTGCGGCGTCCTTTTGTAGTTGTCCGCTTTTTTTAAAACCCCTGCGGGCCAGGGAGAAAAGGAGATACACAGGATGAAAATCGTATTTTTAGAGGCCGGGACTCTGGGAGAGGATATGGAGTTTGACCGTTTTTTTGGCCTGGGAGATGTGGCTGTATACGGGCACACAGAGCCGGAACAGATCGGGGAGAGGATTGCCTCCGCAGACGCCGTTCTTGTGAATAAGCTTCCCATGAATGAAGAAACATTAAAAGACGCAGGCTTTTTGAAGTACATAGGGGTCACGGCTACCGGGACGAATAACGTGGATTTTGAATATACGAGAAAGAGAGGGATTACGGTTACCAACGTGGCCGGATATTCCACTGCCACAGTGGCGCAGCACACCTTCGCCATGGTCCTCTATCTTATGGAGCATCTGAGATATTACGATAACTACGTGAAATCCGGGGAATATATGAAATCCAAATCTTTCTGTCACATGGACCGGAGGTTTGGCGAGCTTGAGGGAAAGACCTGGGGGATTATCGGTCTGGGGGCTATTGGACGCAGGGTAGCGTCTATCGCTTCGGCTTTCGGCTGCAGAGTGGTTTATTACTCCACCTCCGGGAAAAATCAGAACGACAGCTATGCCAGGGTGGATTTAGACACCCTTCTGACTCAGTCGGATATTGTGTCTGTCCATGCGCCTCTGACGGAAAAGACGTACCATATGATGGATTACGAAGCTTTCTGCAAAATGAAGTCCTCCGCAATTTTTATCAATGTTGGGAGAGGGCCCATTGTGGATGAGAAGGGGCTGGCAAGGGCGCTGAAAAAAGAGAAAATCAGCGCAGCGGGGCTGGATGTCCTGGAGAAGGAGCCCATGGATCGGGATTGCCCTCTGGGGAAATTTAGTGAAGACGACCGGCTGCTGATAACGCCGCATATTGCATGGGCCGGCGTGGAGGCCAGAACCAGGCTTCTTGAGGAACTGTGGCTGAATCTGGACGCTTATATCAGGGGAGAAGCTAGGAACGTATGTCTGTAAAAAAAACAAATATCCTGAAGGCGTTCCGGTTTGCGGGGGCGGCAGCGGCTGCCCTTCTGCTGCTTTTTTTCTGCCTTCATACGGAGTATTATCAAGACGAAGAGGGGGTGGGAACCCTCTTCACAAGCCCCAGAACGTATGTTACGGCTGCCTCCAGCCTGATTTTGATGGTATTTATACTCCTTCCCAATACTTTAAGCGAGAGAAGAAATAAAATTATGGGCTGGGTGTGGGCGGCGGCGGCGCCTTTTGCCGTCTATTTTTCCCTCCTTCACTTGAATGCGGATAAATATAACATTCATTTTCTGGAATTGAATAAAATCGCCCTAGTGCTTACTTTCTGCTTTCTGTTTCTGGCTGAAATGATTTTTCTGCTGATCACGGGGAGCATCAAGGTATCGGTGATCCTTCTGGCTGTGCCGGTGGCGGTACTGGGAATTGCCAACTGCTTCGTGACCTCTTTTAGGGGAATGGCGATCTCGGCAGCGGATCTCTTTTCTATGGGATCGGCTATGTCCGTGGCCTCAGAGTATACGTATGAGATAGACTGGTATATGTTTTCGGAGATTTTCTGGACCTTTGCTATCTGTGCGGTGAGCCTGAAGATCCGTGGTTTCCGTCTGATGAAGTTTCCTCTTCGGATCGCACTCCTGGCTGCGTGGGGAGTGGGGGCAGGGAGCTTCTTTTTCCTGTGCTGCAGGACTACCTTCCTGGAGGATCATGATATACGTTCCCAAGGTTTTTCACACCAGCTCAGGTACAAGGAATATGACATGCTTTTTACTACCCTGTGCACCTGTTTTTATCTGGCGGCCGAGAAGCCTGGGGAGTATTCTCTGGATAAAGTGGCAGAGATTGGAGAGCCGTACACGGAGCAGGTACAGGAGGCGGCGGATACGCCTCATTTGATCGTGATTATGAATGAATCCCTGGCAGATTACGGGGAGATCGGAAAAGGGCTGGAGCTTTCAGAGGACAATATGCCCTTTATGCACAGTCTGGAAGAAAACACCATTAAGGGAACTGTATACTCTTCTGTGTTCGGGGCTAATACCCCCAATTCTGAGTATGAATTTCTTACGGGAAACACCATGGCCTTCCTGCCTGAATCCTCTGTGGGCTTTCATCTCTTTGTCCGGGGAGATATGCCGTCCCTGGCCTCCGAATTGAAGCAGTCAGGGTATGAAACCTTGGCTATGCATCCCTACAGGGGCTACAACTACAGGCGTCATCTTGTATATCCCCAGATTGGATTTGATACATACTATACCAGAAATGATTTTGAAGATCCTGAGTATATCCGCAGCTATATTTCTGACCAGTCTCTGGCGGAGCGGATCGTGCAGGAGTATGAGAAAAATCTGGACACGGGAAATCCCCTGTTCAGCTACAACGTGTCCATACAGAATCACGGCGGATATTCCGTATCCAACCTTACCAATTTGAGTATGGATATTCAGGTAGAGACAGAGGGGATCAAGGGCAGCACAGCCCAGATTTATGTGAATCTGGTAAAAAAGACGGATGAGATGTTCCAGTGGCTGGTAGAGTATTTTTCTCAGGAGGAAGAGCCAGTGGCCATTCTGATGTTCGGGGATCATCAGCCCAACCTGGGAGAGTCCACGTACAACTATCTGATCGGCGAGGAAGAATCCTGTACATCGGAAGAGTTGATGGAGAAATATAAGGTGCCTTTTATTTTGTGGACGAATTATGATATTCAGGAGGACACCATAGAAAAGACAAGCTTGAACTACCTTTACAGCCAGATTGCCGAGAAGCTGAACTTCCCTATGACTGGATATCAGTCTTATCTTCTGGATCTTTCTAAGGAGATTCCTGTGATCAATACGGTAGGGTACTGGGGAGACAACGGGAATTTTTATGAGCTGGATGATGAAAGCTCTCCATACTATGACCGGGTGCAGGAGTACAATATTTTGGAGTATAACTATATTTTCGGCGGAAATGACCGGTACCTGGAGCTATTTAAGCTCCCAGGATAATCGAATTGGACAACGGCAGAATTTTTGAAATATTAACCAAGAGGCAATCCTGCAGAATTCGGGCTTTTTAAGATCCGAGTTCTCTGCGGGACTGCCTCTTCTTACTATTCCACAGCCCGTTTTACCGTTCAATGCCGGCACGGGCCGGGATCCCTTTGTCAAAGGGATGTTTGATTTTGCGAATCTCAGAAACGTAGTCGGCGGCCTCTATAAGAGCAGGACTTGGCCCCTGGCCGGTGAGAATGACCTCAAGGCCCTCCGGTTTGTTCTTTAGAAAATCAAGAACCGGCTGCTCATCCAACAGTCCCGCCTGGATGGTATAGATGATTTCATCGAAGAAGACCAGGTCATAACCTTCCTCTGCAGCTTTAGAGACAGCCGCCTGAAACTGCTTCGTATAATAAGCTTTCCGCTCTTCCTTCTCCTGCGGGGACATCTGAAAGCTGAATTTTTCCTGGGGAAGCCCCTCTAGGAGAGTGATCTGGTCGGAGAGAGCCAGAATTTTCCTCTCACTGGTAGAATTGTCCTTCATAAACTGGTAGATCAGTACCTTCAATCCGTAACCGGCAGCCCGGATGCACAGCCCCATGCCGGTAGTCGTCTTTCCTTTGCCGTCCCCACAGTAAATATGCACCAGGCCGGTGGCTTTTTTATTTTCCATAGGTATCTCCTTTCTGCTTTGGCATCAGAATTTCTGAACCTGTTCATGATTATAACATACCTTTGGGGCAAAGGAAATCAGAAGTCTTTTTTCATGACGATCCCTATGCTGATTTTGCAGGATAAAAGCAGCAGCAAAACAGAAAAGGCCAGGATGGCTGCGGACAGCATCTGCGGATTTAAGAGAGCAGCCCTGTTTATGATTCCTGCCAGGTCAAAACCGAGCATATCTGAAAATTTTGGCCCCACCAGGCCGAAAATAACGATGACGCCAAAGAGCCCCAGGAGAGCAATCCGGCCTTTTTCTGCCCCGTATTTAAGCTGTATGGGGAGGGACAGAGCCAAAATTATAAAAACGGCAGGCAATGTGCCTACAGCCACGGCCAGAGTATGGCCGGGTATCGTCTGGCTTTTAATGAACTGCGACAAAATGCCCAGAAGAGAAGCCAACAGCCAGAACCCGCCTCCCAGGATGATCCCGAAGCCATATTTCTCCAGCACGTACTCCTTTCTGGTGAAGGGGAGGGAAAAAAGAAAGAGATTCCCATTGTCAAATTCATCGTAGCTGACGGAGCTTAAAGTAAACAGAGAGCCGACTACAGAAAGATAACCGATTATATACGAGGCATCCTCCGCGGCAGCTGCCATAAAGACCGCAAGGACAACAATTATCAATAAAGAGCTTTTCTGTTTCAGTGTCAGTTTAAAATCCTTGATTAATAATCCTTTCATATCTCTTCCCCCTGTATCATCATGGAAATCACCTCATCCACGCTGCCCTTTTCAATGGCTGCCTGGGGATAATTTTCCGCATAGTACTGCCGCTGGTTCGTAAGGCAGCTAAAGCCGTAGCTTTCTCTCCTGCGGCGCAGGATATATTGTTTGTCCAGAGCTTCATACAGCTTCGGAGCTGCCTTAATGAGGCCGTAGCTGTCAAGAAGCACATCCGTATCTTCGTGAAGAATAATCCGCCCTTTATGGATCATATAGAGATCGTCACAGAGAGACTCTATGTCGCTGGAGACATGGGAACTAATGAGAATCGAGCGTTCCTCATCCTCTGACATATACTCCCTGAGGATGTCGAGAACCGCTTCCCTGGCCACCACGTCAAGCCCTGCCGTAGGTTCGTCCAAAAGCAGCAGCTTTGCCTTATGGGAGACGGCGCAGAGAACCTTCAGCTTTGCTTTCATGCCGGTGGAAAAGGCCATAATTTTTTTATCCAAAGGCAGGTCGAATTTCTGCACCTGCTGGAGAAAAAAAGCAGAATCGAAATCCTTGTAGAGATTTTTCAGGATCGGCACTAAGTCCTTCACGGCAAGATATCCGCTGAACCCAGAGTTCGATAGGACGACGCCCAGGTTCTGCCGGTCTCTTGCGGTAAATTTTCCGATGTCTTTGCCCAGAATCTGGATTTCGCCTCCGTCTAAAGAGATCAGTCCCAGAACTGCCTTGAAAGTTGTGCTTTTTCCTGCGCCGTTCTGTCCCACCAGGCCTGTAATGCAGCCAGGCTGCACCTGCAGGGAGCAGTCCAGAGAAAAAGAGCCATACTGTTTTTGCAAATGATCAATTTTCAGCATACTTAACCCTCCAGAATTAACTCAAATAAGCTTCGTATTTCTTCATCACTGATTCCGTATCGCCTGCCTTTTTGAATGGCCATTTCCAAATCGGCTTCCAGCTCTTTCTTTTGTTCCTCCAGCAAAAGCTCGGTATTTGCGGCTGCCACGTAAGTTCCTTTTCCGTGAACCGTTACCGTAAACCCCTCTGCTTCCAAGTTATCGTACGCTTTCTTGACGGTCAGAGCACTGATTTTCAGTTCTTTTGACAGAGAACGAACAGAGGGCAGAGCGTCATTTTCCTTCAGTTCGCCATCCCGGATCAGTTTCTTTATCTGGTCTATAATCTGTTCATAGATGGGAACCATCAGGGTTGTGTTAATAATCAGATTCATACTGTTTACCTCCTGTTCGCAAACAGTATATAACAGCATATGTCAGTTGTCAAGTGTTATATACTGTTTGCTACGAATAATTATAGACGATTGGCTGTGGCTGTGATAAAATTCATGTAACTGTTTGGCTGGTCTGTTTTGAGACAAGCGGAAAGGGGATTGAAATGAAAGAAAAAAGGACACAGAATTTTATATGCACTACGGATTTCCCGGTGGCACAGACCGTCCAAGGGAAAATCAGAGGGTTTCAGACTAACGGGATTTACACTTTTCACGGCATTAAATACGCCCAGGCCCGCCGCTTTCACAGGCCGGAGCCGGTGAAGCCCTGGTCCGGCATCCGGGACGCTCTGTCCTACGGGTTTGTCTGTCCGCTTCTGACTCAGGATACGCCAAGCTGCGAGGCGCTGATTCCCCACCGCTACTGGCCTATGGATGAGAACTGCCAGTATCTGAATATTTGGACCGGCAGCCTGGATCCCCAGGCTAAGAAGCCGGTGATGGTATGGCTGCACGGAGGCGGATTTTCCGCAGGCTCATCCATTGAGCAGGAAGCCTACGATGGGGAGAATATGAGCCGCTATGGAGATGTGGTAGTGGTTTCTCTGAATCACAGGCTGAACATTCTGGGGTATCTGGATCTTTCTCCCTTTGGGGAAGAGTATGAAAATTCTGCCAATGCAGGCAATGACGATATGATTGCGGCTCTGAGATGGATACAGGAGAATATTCGCAGCTTCGGGGGGGACCCGGAGAACGTGACCCTTTTCGGGCAGTCTGGAGGGGGAATGAAGGTCTGGACCCTGATGCAGACTCCTGAGGCGGATGGATTGTTTCACAAGGGAATTATCCAGAGCGGCGTCATAGAAGGGTTTCTGGACGCAGGAGAGGGAGACGGCAGGAGAATCACAGAAGCCCTGCTGGAGGAACTGGGACTGGGGAAGGATCAGGTGAAGGAGCTGGAGACGATTCCCTACAGACAGCTTGCCGATGCCTGGCTGAAGGTATCTCCCGGTCTTAAAAAGCAGGGATACTATGTGGGAGAAAATCCAAAGCCCAATGATTTCTATCTGGGAGATCCCAGAGAAGTAGGTTTCAGACCCCACGCCAGGAAAATACCGGTGATCATCGGCACCGCTTTTGGGGAATTTGATTTCGGCCCGGGATTTCCGGGGAAATATGATCTTGAAGAGGAAAAAATCCTGGAGATCCTGAAAGAAAAATTTGGAACTTACGCTGAACGTCTTGCGGAATTGTTTAAAATAGCCTATCCTGAGAAATGCCTTCTGGATCTGCTCTCCTTGGACAATGTGTTCCGGGCTCCGACTATGGATTTTATAGAAGAGCGGAGCAAGTCTTCTGAGAGCGAGACATATTCCTATGTCTTTGCCTATGAGTTTCCCATGGACGATGGGAAGTGCGCATGGCACTGCTCGGAGATTCCTTACGTATTTCACAATGCGGATCGGATTCCCATCTGCAGGACACCAGGGGTAATGGAGAAGCTTCAGGATGCGGTTTTCGGAGCGTGGATCAGCTTTGCCAGGGAGAGCAGGCCCTTTGTGCCGGGCCTTGACTGGAAAAAATGCGGGAAGGATGAAGAGCAGGTTCTTGTATTCGATGAGACCTGCACTCTGCGGAAAAATTTCGACCATGAGCTGGTGCGTCTCCACAGAGAAGCTACAGGCCCCTTCATAATGGAAGAGGCGGAAAATCTCCAGCATTAAATTCTGGGATTTTGGCGGCTGTTAGGAGGAAGGTTTCCCATGGAAAGCATGTTTGATAAAGCCGGGGATTATGCGCAGAAATATCTTCCGGATATTTTAAAGTTCGGCCTGAAGGTGATACTCTGCATTGCGGTATACTTCATAGGCAAAAAAGTCATTGACCAGATTATCCGGGTACTGAAGAGGGCGCTGGAACGGGCCAGGGTTCAGGCGGGAGTGGTTACTTTCACGGCCTCCATAACCAAAATAACTCTGTATATAGTTCTGGTTCTGGGAATCGGAAGCCAGTTCGGGCTGCAGGAGTCTTCTGTGGCCGCTATTGTGGCCTCCGGCGGCGTGGCCATTGGCCTGGCCCTGCAGGGAGGACTGTCGAACCTGGCTGGCGGATTTTTGATTCTGCTGTTCCAGCCTTTCCGGGTGGGGGATTATATTATCACCCAGGGGGAGGAAGGAACGGTGTCCAAGATAGAGATTCTGTACACAACTCTTCAGGCTTTGGACAACAGGAGGATTATCGTTCCCAACGGAAATCTTGCCAACAATGTGATTGTGAACGTCACAGGTTCGGACAAGCGGCAATTGGAGCTTAAAGTGGGGATTTCTTACAGGGATAATATTCAAAAAGCGAAAGAGATTCTGGGGAGCCTAATGGAGCAGGATGCGGATGTGCTGGACGACCGGGACCGGCAGGTGTTTGTGGATGAACTAGGGGAGAGCAGCATCGTCATCGGTATGAGGTGCTGGGTGCTGACAGAAAACTACCATCCAGTGCGGTGGCGTATGAATGAGAGAATAAAAGAAGAGTTTGATCGGGCGGGACTTACGATTCCTTTTCCTCAGCGGGAAATTTGGATTCAGAGGCCAGCCGGAGAGGAACGGGAGTGACAAAGCATGGATTGGAACAAAATTAAAGAAAAATATAAAGATAATAAGACAGAGCTTCTGCTGTTCCTTCTGTTTATCTGTTTTTTTCTGTTTCTGACTGTGCCGGAGCTGGCCAGGGAATCGTCCTCCAGTTCCGTCACTCTTGAGACGGAAAGTATGACGGAGACGGAGAGTATCATGGAGTCTGAGACGGAGCCGGAGACTCTTACACCCCAGGAGCAGCAGGAGTCCGAGGAGATGCAGCTGCAGAACTTAAGGGCGAGAGTGGGAGGAGAATTTCAGATTCCTATGGCTATGCCCCAGGAAGATTCTGGGATCAGGCTTTGGGATCTCCAGCATGCCGGCAGAATGTGGCAGTATCAGGTGGATTTTCCACCGGAGGAATCAGAAGAGGAAACTCTGGAGGATGGAGGGCTGGAGAATCTGCGGGCCAGCCTGGAGACAGAGCTTTCAGGTTATGACGGGGTATGGTCCGTGTACGTGAAAAACCTGACCTCAAACGAGAGCTTTACCATCAATGACCAGCCGATGAAGTCTGCCAGCGTCATGAAGCTGTTTATTATGGGGACAGTATACAAGGCCTTTGAAAGCGGGGATCTGGAGCGGACGGATGAGATTATGTCTCTGGTGAACGATATGATTTCCTACAGCGACAATGCTGCCTCCAATGAGCTTTTGTACCGGCTGGGGGATTCCAGCTATGAGGCGGGGATTGCGGAAGTAAACGCTTTTATTGAAGAGTATGATTTCAGCGATTTCACAGTGGAGTACAATGGTTTCAACGATCCAAATACTAATACGGGAACGGGAAACTACAATCAGGTGGCTGCGGATGACTGCGGAAAGCTTCTGGAGGATATTTACCGGAGAGAGTGGGTAAACCGGGAGGTCAGCATGGAGATCGAAGAGATGATGCTGAACCAGAATACCAGATATAAAATTCCCGCAGGGCTGCCGGAGGGAGTGCTCTGCGGCAATAAGACGGGAGAGATGGACAATACCCAAAATGATGCGGCCATCGTTTATTCGGACGCCTGTGACTACATACTGGTGGTGCTTTCCAGTGACTGGAACAGCTCGGATGAAGCCATATCCAGGATTCAGAATCTTTCATCGGAAGTATATGAGTATTTTAATGGTGACTAAGAAGGAGGACAGATATGTTCCGAATGTGGGGGAAGCTGTGGAAGGACAACCGGATGCTGCGGGATACGGTTGTGGAGGAAGAGAGCGAAGATACCAGAACCCATAAAATTTTTCGGGCGCTGGAAGAAATCTGCTATGAATTTGATCTTGGGAAGCCTATTTGGCTGGACTCTACTATTAAGGAATTTAAACGGCGGAGCAAGGCCAGATTCTACCAGGACAGCTTTATGGAGGAAGTTCCATTTGACTATCTGGAGATACAGATACTGGAGGAATAAAAAAACGGGAGCGGCATCTTTGGATGCGCTCCTTTTTTGGAAACCAAAAAACAGTCTAAAATGAGGAGTGCCCCCGGTGTTCTGGTACACCGGAGGCTATTATGAAAAAATTTATCAATATGTGTAATGAAACCATTACAGCATAGAGTCGAGA
>DVGR01000057.1 GCA_018712605.1 Candidatus Choladousia intestinigallinarum | reverse complement strand
ACTTCTTTCAGAAAAATTAAAAGCAAAGCTGCCGCTGATTTTTTCTACTGCGGCAGCTTTCTGCATGTATTTTCCTGTTTTGGTCATACTATTATTCAAAAAGTATTGATTCTGGAGGTAAAGATGAAGCAGGAAAATGAAAATCAGGGCGGGCAGAAGCAGGATCTCAACAGCAAGGAAGAACGTGATTCCATACGTGAGTCAGGGGAATTGTCCTTAAGCCACAGAATACATCTGCTCAGCGTGATCGGGGAAATAGAAGGCCATGAGTGTCTTCCGGGAAATTCAAAAACCACAAAGTATGAACATGTCCTTCCAAAGCTCGCTGCCATTGAAGACAGCAGTGAGATTGACGGACTTTTGATACTTCTGAATACGGTAGGCGGGGATGTGGAGGCGGGCCTGGCCATTGCAGAGATGATCGCCTCCATCAGCAAGCCCACTGTATCTTTAGTATTGGGAGGAAGCCACTCCATCGGAGTTCCCATAGCAGTCTCCACGGACTATTCTTTTATTGTAAAAACGGGAACCATGGTGATCCATCCTGTCCGTATGAATGGAACGGTGATCGGAGCGCCTCAGACATACGATTATTTCCGGCAGATGCAGAACCGGATTTTAGGATTTATTTCTGATCATTCCAGGGCTCAGAGAGAGCGGCTGGAGGAATTGATGCTGGATACAGGTATGCTCACAAAGGATCTGGGAACCATCCTTGTTGGAGAAGACGCTGTAAGGGAAGGGTTGATCAATGAAGTGGGCGGAATCAGCCATGCAATGCAGAAGCTTTATGGGATGATACAGGAAAGAGGCGGAGAGAATCAGGAATAGAAGCTGTGTTTCATTCCGCTCGGTGGGCGCAGAACAAATGCCCCTGGATATTTGTTCTGCGCCCTGCCCGGAAGGGCTCCCAACTTGTTTTTTTACTTGTTTCACTTGAAATAGTTTGGTATAATAAAGTGTTTCAAATCACATTTTACACCCTTAGGAGGCGGGATATGTCAGTATTAGAGTCTATTTTACTGGGAATTGTCCAGGGAATCACGGAATTTCTGCCTGTCAGCAGTTCCGGGCACCTTTCAATTCTTCAGAATATTTTTCATATTGAGACAAACGGAAGCATGCTTTTTGATATAATGCTCCACCTGGGAACTCTGGTTGCTGTGTTCGTGGTCTACCACAAGGACATCTGGAAAATGATCCTGGAGGCCCTGCTGATGGTCAGGGATATTTTTGTAAATCTGCGGCTGTTTATTTTGAACCGTATACATAAAACCTCTCTGAAATACACAAGGATCGTCCATAACAGCTACCGGAAATTCGTGGTTCTGATTTTAGTTTCCACCTTTCCCACTGGAGTTTTGGGAATTCTGGGAAAGGATTTGGTAGAACTCTCCAGCGAGACGCTTTTGATTCCCGGGATCTGTCTGCTGATTACCGGAGTGCTGCTTTTAATGGCGGATCACGTCCGTGAAGGCAGAAAAATGCCAAGAGAGGTGAGCTACCCTGTGGGACTGATCATCGGAACCGCTCAGGGAATCGCTACCCTGCCTGGTTTATCCAGATCAGGAACCACGATTGCCGTCTGCCTTCTCTGCGGACTGGATCGGAAATTTGCGGTAAAATATTCTTTTATACTGTCTATTCCGGCTATTTTGGGCGCTGCAGTGCTGGAGATTAAAGATGTGATTGCCGAGCCTATCGCCCCTTCGCAGATCGGCATCTATGGGATCGGCACCGTCTTTGCGGCAGTAGTGGGATATATCTGCATTAAGACAATGCTGATCGTAGTAAGAAATAAAAAGTTCAGTTACTTTTCATATTATTGCTTTGCCGTAGGTCTGTTTGCTATTGCGGGGCATTTCCTGCTCTAGGAGGCAAAGTGGCGGTGCAGGGCGTCTAAATGAGAGGTTTTAGAAATTAAAGGAGGCAAAGTGATTGGCAGCCAATACGGTGAAAAAAACTTCTGTCAAGAAGACAGCGGCAGCAAAGAGCAGCGGGCAGAAGGCATCCGGCAGGGGAACCGGCAAGCAGAGTGCGAAAGCGTCCCCTGCTAAGACGAGACAGGCGGCTAAAGCTCCTGTACAGACGCAGACGGGAGAAAATCCCCTGATTGTGCGGGAAGCGGTTTTGTGGCTGATTCTTGCGGCATGTGTATTTATATTTATAAGTTATTTTGGCGTCGGCGGTTTTATAGGAAGCGTGATCAGCGATGTGAGCTTCGGCGTATTTGGAGCAGCGGCTTATCTTTTTCCTTTTCTCATATTTATCGCTGCAGCTTTTCTGATATCAAACAAAGGAAATAAAACAGCGCTGATTAAATTTTTCTCCGCAGTCTTTTTGTATTTGTGTGTTTCCAGTTTTACAGAGCTTATTATAAACGGATATCAAAAAGAGGTAAATCTGTCACAGATTTACACGGAAAGTGCTGTGTACAGAACCGGCGGAGGGATTACAGGAGGCTTTGTTTGTTCTGTGCTTTGTCCGGCCCTGGGGACGGCAGGTACAGGAGTGGTTCTGGCAGTTCTGATGATTATCTGTGTGATTCTCATTACCCAAAGATCGCTTATGGGCGGGCTGCGCAGACAGAGCCGGCGTGTCTATGAGAATGCCAGGGACTCCGGGGAACGCAGACGAAGACAGGCCAGAGAGAGGATGGAAGAGCAGGTTCCAGAGTATCTGTCCGCCAGAGCTTCAAGAGAGCGGATCCTCCAGGAAGCGGAAAAAGCAGAGAAAAAGAGAAAGAGAATTTCCAGAAGAGACAGAAAGAAGTTTGAGGATGGTGCGGAAAGATCCCGTGAACTTGATATTCCCGTAGCCTTCCCCACTCCCCCTGTCCGCAGCCGCCATGAGCATAAAGTCAAAGGAGTTACTTTTGACACGAAGCTGGAAGGAAGGATGGAAGCGTCGCCGGAACTCCATGAGATAGGTCCGGATTTATCCGGGCTGTCTGAAGAACCAGTTCCTTCCAGTCCAGTCTCTGGAGATGAGCTGGAGACATACGTTGTGAACCTTGACTCGGATCAGCAGCCGGAGAAAAAAAATACTGAAACCCAGGATGCTTCCGCATCCGAAATGCCGCATCTTGTTCAGAGCCTAGAAGAGTTTGAAATTCAGGGACTAGAAAAAGAAGAAGCGCTGGAGTCGGTCCGTGAACCATCAGTGTCTGAGGAAGAAGAGATAACAGAAACAGAGATCATAGAAGAGGTTCGTGCAGAAGAACCTGTGCCGGATGCGGAGATGCCTAAGGAGGCGCTACCTGAGAAAGTGCCAGCCCCTGAAAACGGCAAAGCCAGGAAAAATCCAAAATCAAGCCCGGGGGAGATTCAGGAAGGAATAGCGACTGTAGAAAAAGAAATGGCCCAGGCAGCCCAGGCAGTAAAAAAAGAGTATGTATTCCCGCCTCTTCGTCTGCTGAAAAAAGGCAAAGGTTCTGGCAAGGGCGGCCAGCAGCAGGAAATACGGAAAACGGCAGCTAAGCTTCAGCAGACTCTTGACAGCTTTGGCGTCAGGGCTAAAGTGGTAAATGCAAGCTGCGGTCCTGCGGTTACCAGATATGAGCTTTTGCCTGAGCAGGGAGTGAAGGTCAGCAAAATCACCAACCTTTCAGACGATATTAAACTGAATCTGGCGGCGGCAGATATCCGTATTGAGGCTCCTATTCCCGGAAAGTCCTTTGTGGGAATCGAGGTGCCGAACCGTGAAAACAGCGCCGTGATGCTGCGGGATCTTCTGGAAACCGATGAATTTAAAAATCATCCTTCCAGCCTTGCCTTTGCTACGGGAAAGGATATTGCCGGTAAGGTGGTGGTGTCTGACATAGCGAAAATGCCCCATCTGCTGATAGCGGGTTCTACGGGATCTGGAAAATCTGTGTGTATCAATACACTGATCATGAGCATCTTGTACAAAGCGAATCCCGAGGATGTGAAGCTGATCATGATTGATCCAAAGGTGGTGGAACTCAGTGTCTACAATGGCATCCCTCATCTGTATATTCCTGTGGTGACAGATCCTAAGAAAGCCGCCGGAGCCCTGAACTGGGGTGTGGCGGAGATGGACGAGCGCTACAGAAAGTTTGCAGAGTTTGGGGTCAGGGATCTGAAGGGTTATAATAAGAAAATTGAATCCATAAAAGATATTGAAGACGAGAATAAACCGCAAAAGCTTCCTCAGATTGTAATTATTGTAGATGAGCTTGCGGATCTGATGATGGTAGCGCCCGGAGAGGTGGAGGATTCTATCTGCAGGCTGGCACAGCTTGCCCGGGCAGCGGGAATTCATTTGATTATCGCCACGCAGCGGCCCTCTGTGGACGTCATTACCGGCTTGATTAAAGCCAATATGCCCTCACGAATCGCTTTTGCCGTTTCTTCCGGCGTGGATTCTAGAACCATCATTGATATGAATGGGGCAGAGAAGCTTCTGGGAAAAGGCGATATGCTCTTTTATCCTCAGGGATATAAAAAGCCTGTCCGTGTGCAGGGAGCCTTTGTGTCAGATGAGGAAGTATCGGATGTGGTTGACTTCCTGATCAATAAAAATATGGACGTCACTTATAAAGAACAGATGGAAGAGCAGATGGCGAAGGTGCAGCAGGCAGTCTCTTCTTCAAAAGCGGCGGAGGATGTGGATGAACTGTTCGTGGATGCCGGAAAGTTTATTATTGAAAAGGATAAAGCCTCTATTGGAATGCTCCAGAGGGTTTTCAAAATTGGATTTAACCGGGCGGCCAGGATTATGGATCAGCTTTCGGAAGCCGGTGTGGTAGGGCCGGAAGAAGGGACTAAACCCAGGAAGATTCTTATGTCCATGGAGCAGTTTGAGAATATGCTGGAAGAAGGATAGAACAAAAATTCCCGTTGAATTTTCCATATGATTGCATTATACTAAAAGCTATAAAATCAAGCAGCGGTTCAGACAGGACAGATGGATGAAGCGCTGCATTGGTGTGTGTATCAAAGGATAGACGACTTCCGCCTGTACGGGCTTGCCCGCTTTGATTTACACAGTGATACAACAGCGGGGGGATTTTCCCCGCAGCGAAGATGGAGGTAGAGTATGTACAAGATTTTGAAAGCAGGTAAGCTTGCAGGCAACATCTACGAGATGGTCGTAGAAGCGCCTCGTGTAGCGAAACGCTGTCTGCCCGGACAGTTCATAATCGTCAAGGCAGATGAAAAGGGAGAGAGAATTCCTCTTACAATCTGCGATTATGACAGAGAAGCCGGTACGATTACCATTGTATTCCAGCCTGTGGGAGCATCTACAGAGAAGTTTTCAAAGCTTCAGGCCGGAGATTCCTTCCGGGATTTTGTAGGTCCTCTGGGGCGTCCTTCTGAGCTCTGTACAGACGATCTGGAAGAGGTTAGGAAGAAAAAGATCCTGTTTGTAGCCGGAGGCGTGGGAACGGCTCCCGTTTATCCTCAGGTGAAGTGGCTTCATGAGCATGGGATTGCGGCGGATGTCATCGTGGGTGCCAAGACAAAGGATCTGGTAATTCTGGAAAAAGAATTAAGCGAGGTTGCCGGTAATCTCTATGTGACCACGGACGATGGTTCCTACGGAAGAAGCGGTATGGTTACAAAGGTGATTGACGACCTTCACAGTGAAGGAAAGACTTATGATCTCTGCGTTTCCATCGGCCCGATGATCATGATGAAATTCTGCTGTCTCACTACGAAGAAGTATAATCTTAAGACTATCGTAAGCATGAATCCTATTATGGTAGACGGTACAGGCATGTGCGGAGCCTGTCGTATTGTAGTGGGGGATGAAGTGAAGTTTGCCTGCGTGGACGGTCCTGAGTTTGACGGCCACCTGATTGATTTTGATGCAGCCATGAAGCGCCAGACTCTGTACAAGACGGAGGAAGGCAGAGCCCTTCTGAAGCTTCAGGAAGGTGATACTCATCACGGCGGATGCGGAAATTGCGGAGGTGACAAATAATGGCAGACACGAATGTATTGAAGAAGGTTCCTGTAAGAGAGCAGGATCCCCAAGTAAGAGCGACAAATTTTGACGAGGTATGTCTTGGATATAACAGAGAAGAGGCTATGGAAGAGGCGAATCGCTGTCTTCACTGCAAAAATGCAAAATGCATCCAGGGGTGCCCTGTATCCATCAATATCCCTGATTTTATTGAAGAAGTGAAACAGGGGAACATGGAAGAGGCTTATAAGATCATATCCCAGTCCAGCTCTCTTCCGGCAATCTGCGGACGTGTATGTCCCCAGGAGAGCCAGTGCGAAGGGAAATGCATCCGCGGCATCAAGGGCGAGCCGGTTTCCATCGGTAAGCTGGAGCGTTTCGTAGCTGATTGGGCTCGTGAAAACGGTGTGCAGCCGCCCAAGCCGGAGCAGAAGAACGGACGCAAGGTAGCGGTTATCGGTTCAGGGCCAGCAGGACTTACCTGCGCCGGAGATCTGGCAAAATACGGATATGACGTGACGATTTTTGAAGCCCTCCATGAACCGGGCGGAGTACTTGTATATGGAATTCCTGAATTCCGTCTCCCCAAACTGGACGTAGTGGCCAAGGAAGTGGAGAACGTAAAGTCTCTTGGAGTTAAAATCGAGACAAACGTGATCGTAGGCAAATCCGTCACTATAGATGAGCTTATGGATGAAGAAGGTTATGAGGCCGTATTTATCGGTTCAGGAGCCGGACTTCCCATGTTCATGGGTATTCCGGGAGAGAGCGCAAAAGGCGTGTTCTCCGCCAATGAGTTCCTTACCAGAAACAACCTCATGAAAGCTTTCCGGGAGGATTATGATACGCCGATTGTACATGGCAAGAAAGTAGCTGTAGTCGGCGGCGGAAACGTAGCTATGGATGCTGCCAGAACAGCTCTGCGTCTGGGCGGCGATGTACATATTGTATACAGGAGGAGCGAAGCGGAGCTTCCTGCCCGTGTGGAAGAAGTTCACCATGCGAAAGAAGAGGGAATCATCTTTAATCTTCTGACCAATCCCAAAGAGATTCTTGTGGATGAGAATGATAATGTGCGTGGAATGGTCTGCGTCCGCATGGAGCTTGGCGAGCCGGATGCTTCCGGCAGGAGACGCCCTGTTGAGATTCCCGGTTCAGAGTTTGAACTGGAAGTGGACACTGTGATCATGTCCCTGGGAACTTCTCCGAATCCTTTGATTTCATCAACAACTATCGGTCTGGATACAAACCGCAGAAAATGTATCATTGCCGACGAGACCAGCGGACAGACTTCCAAGGAAGGCGTTTTTGCAGGCGGGGATGCCGTGACAGGCGCTGCCACAGTTATTTTGGCCATGGGCGCTGGAAAAGCCGCTGCAAAGGGAATTCATGATTTCTTAAGCAACAAATAAAAAACGTAATATTAAGGGCTGCCGCTGCTTTTCACTCTCATAACAAGGACTGAAAACAGAAGGGCAGCCTTTTTATATCATAGGGAAAGGAATAAGATGAAAATTTCAGTAGTCGCAGTTGGAAAAATAAAAGAGAAATACTTTACCGAAGCTCTCAGAGAATACAGCAAACGCCTGAACCGATACTGCCGTCTGGAGATCCAGGAAGTGCCGGATGAAAAGACGCCGGAAGGGGCATCTGCAGCTTTTGAGGAACAGATCAAGGAAAAAGAAGGGCAGAGAATCTTATCTGCGCTGAAAGAGGACGCATATGTGGTTGCTTTGGCTATTGAAGGAAAGCGCAGAACCTCCCCTGACCTAGCCGCTCATCTGGAGCAGCTTACGGTGCGGGGCGTCAGCCATCTTTGTTTTGTCATCGGCGGATCACTGGGATTGTCTGCCTCTGTCCTTGAACGGGCGGATGAAAAATTAAGCTTTTCAGATCTCACCTTTCCCCACCAGCTTATGCGGGTGATTCTTTTGGAACAGATTTACCGGAGCTTTCGGATCATACGTGGAGAGCCGTATCACAAATAAATGCGGTTTTAAACCAGCTGTTGCGGCAATTATGATGAGCGTTGCGTGACTTTAACAGACAGACCACCTAAAATGAGAGCATAAAATAAAGGAGGTCTTAGTTATGTTGGAATCTATGGGGAAAAATAAGAAGTATATTTGGCAGGTGATTACCATTGGATTATTTGGCATAGCAGGGGTATTACTGGGGCGTGTTATAATGTGCGTTATAAAAGTATCAGATCGTTATCCCAAACTGTTCAGGTGGATCCGATGGATTTTCTTTACTCTTTTTACTTTTGCAGGTA
>DVGR01000006.1 GCA_018712605.1 Candidatus Choladousia intestinigallinarum | reverse complement strand
TGCCGCAAAAATGATCAGCCCCAAAACTGCCGTTTTATTTTTCAAAAACCTGCGCCAGATATCTCCCGCCTGGCTTCTCTTCTTTATTCTGATTTTAACTGTCTTTTCATCCATGTTCTTATCCCTCCGCTATTTTCTTGTGTATCTGGACTTAATGCGCGGATCAATATATGCATATAAAACATCCACAATAAGCATCAGGATGGCGACAAAAGATGCCAGCATCACTGTTGCGCCCGTAACGACCGGGACATCCTTGGAACGAATCGCCTCAATAATCAAGGTTCCTACCCCCGGAAGGGTAAATACAGTCTCGATCGTAACCGTCCCCCCAAGGAGCGCTCCAAAGTTGATTCCTAAAATGGTTACCACTGGAAGCAAGGCGTTTCTCAGGGCATGGCGGAGAATGATCTTGCTCTCCTTCTGGCCCTTAGCCCGGGCAGTGCGGATATAATCCGCCCGGATCACCTCAAGCATCGAAGTTCTTGTCATACGAAGCTGCGATGCCATAAATGGACAAGCCGTGGTAATCCAAGGAAGAATATAATGCTTAAAATCTCCTCCCCCAAAAGATGGCAGCCAGCCAAGGTAGAGAGAGAATAATAAAATCAGCATCATTCCAATCCAGAAACCTGGGAATGATGCAAGGGCCATGGCGATTGCCGTCGCCGAAAAATCCAAAAAGCTGTACTGCTTTACTGCCGACAGGATGCCTACCAGGATTCCCACTACCGTTCCAATCAGAATAGCTCCCACAGCCAGGGTGACCGTTACCGGAAGTCTGGAAAGAATTTCCCCCATAACGGAACGCCCGGACTGCCAGGATTCTCCCAGATCCCCGTGCAGAAGATCTCCCACATAAGAAACATAGCGCACAAGAAACGGATCATTGTACCCCAGCTCTTCATTTTTTGCAGCGATCTCTTCCTTTGTAGCCTGTTCCCCTAATATCAGAGTCCCAGGATCCCCCGGCGTCAGATCCATAATAAAATATACTATAAAAATAACCGCCAGTAATGTGGGAATCAATGTCAGAAGCCGCTTTAATATGTATTTTGACATACCCATTTTCCTCCTGTTTTCTTTTTTCTGTCACTGGTCTAAAGTCTTGAACTTCGCTTTCTTCTGCTACTCAATTAAAGTGGTGTAGTAAAAATATAAGACGTTATTTTGCAAACAACGTCTTTATTGTCTTGCCATTATAGTTCAGATGCAACTATCTGTAATTCCTTCGGGTAATGGTTTAGAATCTCCACCCCGTCTTCCGTTACCAGAACCAAATCCTCGATCCGCACACCTACCTCATTTGGAATATAAATGCCCGGTTCGATGGAAAATATCATCCCTGGTTCAGCAACCAGGGGGCTGGCAGATGAGACCTCACCTTTTTCATGAACTTCTCTTCCTATAAAATGCCCCAGCCTGTGAGTAAAATATTTTCCGTAACCGGCTTTTGCAATTATATCCCTGGCCACCTGGTCAATCTCCTTCAAAGGCACACCCGGACGGATGGCTGCTTCCGCCGCCTTCTGAGCCTTCAAGACCGTCTCATAGACCTGTCTGTGCTCCTCCTTGGCCTCTCCAAAGAAGAAAGTCCTCGTCATATCTGAACAGTAACCATCTGCAACACATCCAACGTCAAACAACACACAGTCGCCATATTTTAAAACCGTATCGTCCGGTTCGTGATGTCCATTTGCGGCGTTGCCGCCGAAGCCAACGGAAGGGCTGAAGGAGAATTTTTCCCCTCCCAATTTTTTGTAGATTGCCAGCATCTGATCTACAATCTCTTTTTCGGAAACCCCTGGATGTATCAGCTTCTTGAATTCTGCCATGGCCGCATCATTCACAGCGGAAGCGCGCCTCATTCTGTCCTGCTCATCTTTATCCTTATGGGCACGGACGGAATCCATGCAGCAGGAGGAAAGTTTATATCCGGCGGCAGCATTCAGTTCCATCAGCCTCAGGAGAAATTTAGCCGTCATACCATCGTCCACACCAAGAGGCTTCTGGTGGGCAATGCAGGTATTCAGCACTTCCACCCCGTCCTCGCCATCCTCATACCAGAGGATCTCCGTGCCTGTGACCTCATCCAGAGTAAAAAGGCGATTGGCAATTAAGCTGTGCCTGCCGTCCTGATTCAGATAAAATGCCCAGAAACGTTCATAGGGTTCTTCATAATGTCCGGCCAGATAGTGAATAGAGTGGGGGTTCGTGATTACCATCTGTTCAATCCCATCTTTTTTCATTGTGTCCAGCACCCGGCATAAACGCTCAGAATTCATTTTCTCACTTCTTTCTCAAATAAACTTTCTCAAATCAATATTGAAAAATCTCTCTTTAAAATTCAAACAATTTCTTGATGAGTATACTATATTTTATACTCTATTTCAAGTACAAGTTTTTCCAGCCTTCGTCAAAAACCCCCAAAAAACGGCCCCGCAGCTCCTCGATTTCAAGAACGATTCCCGCCGATAGAAGGCCGAACAGCAGCCATAAGAACAAAAGCACCAAAACCGGCGTCATGCGCCAGGATATTCCCAAAGCCAGGAAGGTAAGGACCAGCTCTAAAAATCCTGCCATGATACATAAAATCATTCCTCCTGATGTAAGTTCTCTGCAAATTACTTTATCCATCTTTTCAAACCTCCTGCTGATTATTTTTTATCCAGAGAGCATCCCTCTGTTTTCGTCTCTGACCCCACTATAGCAGAGAGCCTGTCCCATAAATCGGACTTGCCATGGGTTTTCAGATTTTTTTGCAGACAAAGCCAAAAACCTTCTCCCTATCCTCATATTCTTATCAAAATATGGATTTATAATGTCCAGAGATTTTTGACTGATCTTGTACACGGGAGGATTTTATGGAACACTGTATAAAATGCGGCCTGCCGAAGACGTACCCGAAAATAAAAATGGATCAGGAAGGCGTCTGCTGCTTCTGCCGCTTCTATGAAAAACATCAACAGAACCTGGATGACTATAACAGCCTGCACCGCCAGTTTTTGGCCGAAATCGAAAAAGCCAAGGAAAAGGCCAGAAAAAATCACGCTCCCTATGACTGTATCGTAGGATTAAGCGGGGGCAAGGACGGCGCTTATCTGATCTGCCAACTAAGAAAAGTCTATGGTATGCGTGTCCTGGCTTACACCTTTGACAATGGATTTTCCACGGATTTTGGCCGTCAAAACTGCGAACGACTGAAAAAAGCCATGGATATTGACCACATCTATATCAGCATGAAGGATTCAGAACTGCGCAAATTTTACCGGGCAGCCCTGAAGGTCACCCGGAATTTCTGCAGCATCTGTTTTCACTTTATGCATTACCACAGCCATCTTCTGGCATCCCGCTTCGGAATTCCTCTGATTGTCAACGGAAGAACCCGAAGCCAGATTTATCAGAATGCCTGTGAGGAAAAGGGACTGGAGCCTTTTGAACTCTCACATTCTCTGAAGGAATTTGAGTATCAGATGTTCGGCCGGCTTCTGGACAAGCTGGACGGTCAGAGCTGCGTGGACTTTCTGCCTGAGGCAGAGGTTACTTCCCTTTCTTACTTTACCTATCATCAGGTGACGGACGAAGAAAAAATGGCCTATCTTGAAAAGGAAATCGGTTGGGAACGTCCCAAAAACGCCAAGCCTCATGCGGACTGCTGGGCGCACGAAGCCGCTGAAAAGCTTTTCCTGGATAAAAACGGGTTCCCCCTGCGTACCGGCGAACTGGCTCAGATGGTCCGCAGCAAGGAGCTGTCCCCTGAAAAAGCAGAGGAAATTCTTCTGGAGGACCGCAGGCTCTATGATTCTCCAGATCCTGCCCTTATGGCAAGGTTTTACGAGCGGGTAGGAATGAAGCCCCTGTAAGTTTCCTCCCGGCTGGCGCTGCCTCTCTTTTTGTGTTATAGTAAGACCAAACATATAAAAGAGAGGACTTTTTATGCCCAGCGACGCATTTTTTCAGAGAAAAGGAACAGCCGCCAGGCTTGCCTTTGCCGCAGAATCCTTTCTCCTGGATTCAAGCCTTTCCTCTGAAGACCGAAAATTCTATAGAGATTTTATAGAGCAGCGTCTGAAACAGGCGCTGCTTTTGCTGCTTTCCCGAAAGAATCCTTTTTTACTGGAACAGTTTCTCTCTTCTTTTAAAATCCCTGTAAAAATCCTTCAGGATGCCCTCCTGGCCTTCTCAAAGGAAAACTCTGCCGATTCAGGCTGCTGCGGTCTTCTCCTGCAGGCTCTGCAGGGAGCTTCCCCGGAAGTGCCCGCTTACATAAATCCTTCCATCCCTTCCAGGGAAGAGGCCGCCATGGAAATCCTCTCCCTGCTCAAGGATCAGTGCAGCGAAGCTTTTCCTTCTTTCGCGGGAGCTTTCTGCCTGCTAACGCCCCGGGCTGAAAATTCCCTTACAGCTCCTGTATCTTCGGATGGAAAGTATCTTTACTTTCATCCAGAGCGGCTTTGCAGAAAATTTGTGCAGGACAGCTCCATGACACGCCTTGCTTTCCTGCATGTCCATCTGCACTGCCTTCTTCTTCATCCTCTTCAAGCCTTCCAGGGCAGGCAGGAGGATTGGGATAAAAAATGCGACCGGCAGGTAAACCTGCTGTTAGAGGGAAATTTACTGCCCCCGGACTGGCGTCCCAGCCACGGCCTGCCTTCGCCCTGCTGGCATCCAGACAGCCATACGCCCTGGTACAGAAAATCAGCCAGGGGCACAAACGAAGTCCCAAAGGCCGGCAGTGTCTCCCTCTCTTTTCTGGAAGAGCTTTACACATCCTGGCATCCCTATGCCCCTTCCCTGGATGCTTTCCGGTCAAAAAAGGGTTCTGGAAAGAACCGCCGCGGATCCTCTGCCGGTGGGTCCGCATCTTCCGTCAGCCTTTTAAAAAGAGACCGCTATGAATACCGGAAGTTCCTTGAGAAATTCGCCTGTCCCAGAGAAGAGCTGCTGCTGGATCCGGATTCCTTTGATTACATCCCCTATTGCTACGGGCTGACACATTATGGAAATCTCCCTTTTTTAGAGCCTCTGGAGTACCAGGAGGTAAACCGGTTAGATGAGTTCGCCATCGCCATAGACACCTCCGGCTCCTGCTCCGGGGCGCTGGTCCGCCGCTTTCTGGAAGAGACCTGGAGCATCTTACGGCAAAAGGAAAACTTTTTTTCAAAAATGAAGCTGCATTTTATTCAGTGCGATTCCATGATTCAGGAGTACAGAACCTTCACCGGAATTCTGGAATGGGAAGAACATATGGCCTCGCTGAAGGTTTTGGGACAGGGCGGCACCGATTTCCGTCCCGTCTTTACACTGCTTGAAGAAAAGATCCGCCAAAAAGAGATTCAAAATCTTCGGGCGCTCCTGTATTTTACAGACGGCGACGGTATATACCCCAGGGAGAAGCCTCCCTTCGAGACTGCCTTTGTTTTTTTGAACGCTGAAAGCCAGAAGCAGGAAATCCCTCCCTGGGCAATTCTTTTAAATCTGGGGCTGCCTGCAGAGGCGCTGAAAACAGATGGCCTTTGAATTTTTTAGGAGAAAGTATAGAGAGAAGATTATGAATATTAAAGAAGCAAAAAAAGAAATTGTACAGACCATTGAAGCTTACACCTCCAAGACACCCCGGGGAGAATATTCCATACCCACAGTTCATCAGCGGCCCCTTCTCTTAATCGGACCGCCGGGAATCGGCAAGACGGCAGTAATGGCCCAGGCCGCCAGGGAGTGTCAGGCAGGCTTTGTGTCCTACACCATGACCCACCACACCCGACAGAGCGCTATTGGCCTCCCTTTTATCCGGGAACAGTCCTTCGGCGGAAAATCCTACTCCGTCACAGAGTATACCATGAGTGAAATTATCGCCTCTGTGTACCGCTGCATGGAGGAAACCGGCTGCCGGAAGGGGCTTTTATTTCTGGATGAGATCAACTGCGTATCCGAGACTCTGGCTCCGGCTATTCTGCAGTTTCTGCAGAATAAGACCTTCGGCCCTCACCGTCTGCCTCAGGGATGGGTCATCACCGCAGCAGGCAACCCTCCTGAGTATAACAAATCCGTACGGGAGTTTGACCTGGCCACTTTGGACCGGCTCAAGGTTCTCTATGTAGAAGCGGACTTTCCTGCCTGGGAGGAATATGCGGCTTTGGCAGGAATTCACAGCGCAGTGCTGTCCTATCTGCGCCTTCACCCAGACAGCTTCTATCAGATCTCACAGTCCTCTTCCCAGAAAGCCTACGCCACGGCCAGAGGCTGGGAAGATCTCTCCTATCTGCTTCTGGAATATGAGGCCTTGGGATATGCGGTTACAGAGCAGGTGATTTTCCCCTATATCTCCGTGGAAGAGATTTCCCATGATTTTTTTGCCTATTATCAGCTCTTCCGCAAATGGGACGGGGCGCTTCCTGTCTCTGGATTTTTCATGAAAGAGCCTGAAGCCAGAAACTCTCTTCTGGAAAAGCTGCAGAAAAGCTCTCCCGAGGAAGCCATGTATCTGGTTCAGCTTCTTCTGTCCAGGCTGCGCCATGATCTCCGGGAAGAGTCCCAAAAGCACAGCCGCCGCACTCTGTATCGGGAGATGTTTGAAAAGCTGGAACGCTTTCTCAGTCAGGATGGGGCAGCACAAAAAAGCGCCTTTGCCCTGATGGAAGAATTCCTGCAAAAAGAAAGAGAGGTACTTGAGATTCGTTTTACCCACAATCTCTCCGATTCCCGTGAATACTCAGATACAAAAGGGGTTCTGCTCCAGCTCTCCAAACTGCGGTATCAGCTTTCCCCTCAAGTGTACCAGCCAGAGGAAGCTCTCTCTGAACTGAAAACGTTATGGAAAAACACTCTTGATCCAGAAAGAGAGGAAACCTCCGCCGTAACCCAGAAGCTGGAAGCCAGCCTGGAACTTCTGGAGGAATCCGAGAACGACACAGCCCTCTCCTTTTTCCTCTCATCCCTGCTCTCCGACCCAAATTTGGCAGAACACCTGGCTCTCCATCCTTCTTCTGCGTATGAAAAGGCCTGCCGCCGCTTCCAGTACACCCGCAGAGAAAAGGAGCTGAAGGAAAAGCTTTCATCGCTGTTCACGGATACTCCGTAAACAGCGGCATTCATAAAGATCTTATTGACTTGGAGTTGACTCCAAGTAGTATAATAAAACAAATACTTGTCATCAGAAAGGAGTATGTACATACCATGATTTACAGAACTTATCAGGATCTTCAGCTCTCCGCTCTTGGCTTTGGCGCTATGCGCCTTCCCGTAATGGACGGAGACGATTCCCGGATTGATGAAAAAGCCGCCATGGAGATGGTAGACTACGCCATGTCTCACGGAATTAATTATTATGACACTGCCTGGGGATATCACAATGGAACTTCAGAGCTTGTGCTGGGAAAAGCCCTGAAAAAACATTCCCGCGAAACCTTTTACCTGGCAGATAAATTCCCCGGATATGACCTTGGAAATATGGATAAGGTACAGGAAATATTTGAAAAACAGTTGGAGAAGTGCGGCGTAGAATATTTTGATTTTTATCTCTTCCACAATGTCTGTGAGATGAACATTGACGCATATCTGAATCCAACGTATGGGATCTACGACTATCTTCTGGCTCAGAAGAAGGCCGGACGGATCCGGCATCTTGGTTTTTCCGCTCACGGAAGCTACGATGTAATGAAGCGCTTCCTGGAAGCCTACGGAAAAGATATGGAATTCTGCCAGATTCAGCTAAACTATCTTGACTGGGATTTCCAGGGCGCTAAGGCGAAGGTGCAGCTTCTGGAAGAGTACGGCATTCCTGTATGGGTGATGGAGCCCTTAAGAGGCGGACGCCTGGCCTCCCTGGAGGAAAAATATGAAGAGAAGCTGAAGGCTCTCCGGCCTCAGGAATCCATTCCCGCCTGGGCTTTCCGTTTCCTGCAGTCTCTCCCCAGCGTAAAGGTGGTACTCTCCGGCATGTCCACCATGGAGCAGCTTAAGGAGAATATCGCTACCTTTGAGGAAGACAAACCCCTGAGTTCCCAGGAAGAAAAAGAACTCCTTGGCATGGCGGATGAGATGGTGAAGAAAATCGCCCTTCCCTGCACAGCCTGTCATTACTGTGTCAGCCACTGTCCCCAGGAGCTGGATATTCCTTCTCTCCTTGCCCTGTATAATGAGCATTGCTTTTCAGACGGAGGTTTTATCGCTCCCATGGTTGTGTCAACGATTCCCGAGGAAAAACGGCCTTCCTCCTGTGTGGGCTGCCGAAGCTGCGAGGCGGTATGTCCCCAGCAGATCAAAATTTCCGAAGCCATGGCTGATTTCGCACAGCGGCTTGGCTGAAAACGACACCAAATACAAATTTGCCCGGGCAAAAGCAATGCCCGGGCAAATTTGTCATCGTTATTCTTTGAACGCTGCATCCAGCCGGAAAAGCGGGCATCTTCTCAGTTCTCCGGTATAAGCTCCAGACTCCCCAGTACGCCCCAGATATAAGGCGCGCCGTACATTCCCAGGGCTTTAGGACCGGAGATACCGCCCTGACAGACCTTGCGGTATGCCTTCCCAAAGGTACTTCTGGTAATGGATTTCTCCCTTCTGTCCACAAACATTTCCCCGGATCTCATATGTAAAAGGAAGCCCCTTTTTCGTATAAAAGGTCTCTCCCTCATGCTTTAAAAGAATCTGCCACAGCTCTTCTTCTTCAATCTCTCTTTTTTCCATAGGCCCCCCCTGATGAAACAGTATGTTGTCATAAATTTATAATATTTTTTTAATAGTGTCAATCCCCGTCCTTCTCTTGACAGATTAAATTTTCAGTGGTAGTATCTGAATATATTTTATGTAGTTTTGAATACTATATGATATGTTTATTATATTCGGAGGTGGTATTATGACTCTCACTATCAGAGAACCCGGCAGTGCGATCACTCATTTCATTGGAATGCTTATGGCGATTTTCGCCACAGTCCCTATCCTGGTAAAGGCAGCTTTTACTTCCGGCGCCACAGGACTGTGGGCAATGTCCATCTTTATGAGCAGTATGATTCTTCTGTATGGAGCAAGCACTCTGTATCATTCTGTAAACTGTACAGGAAAGAAACTGAAAATCTTCAAAAAAATTGACCATATGATGATCTTTGTACTGATCGCTGGTTCTTATACTCCTGTATGCTTGCTGGTGCTGGAACCCAGTTCCGGCTACACGCTGCTGCTGGCAGTATGGGCCATTGCGGTGATAGGCATGGCAGTAAAAGCCCTTTGGGTAACCTGCCCGAAGTGGTTTTCTTCCATGATTTATATTTCCATGGGATGGGCCTGCCTTTCAGTCTTTGGCCAGCTTTACTCCAGCCTCTCTGCGGCGGCTTTCCTCTGGCTTCTGGCCGGCGGCATTCTTTATACTGCAGGAGGCGTCATTTACGCACTGAAGCTGCCTATCTTCAATTCCAGGCATAAGAATTTTGGTTCCCACGAAATTTTCCATCTGTTCGTTATGGGAGGCAGCCTCTGCCACTTTATCTGCATGTATCAGTATGTGATCTAAAGGTATAGATTTTCCATTCAAAAAACTCTGTGAAAAGGAAATGCTTCCTCTGCACAGAGTTTTTTTGCTGCATTATTAAAATAAGGCTTATTCTTCCCCTGCGGCTCTCTCTATCTCATCCCAGATCTCTTCCCTGCCCTGCTTTGTCTCAGCAGAAAAGGGAATCAGCTTCGTCCCAGGCCGAACCGCAAGCCCTTCCTTTATGAGCTTAAGCTGTTTCTGAAGCTGGCTTCTCTTGATCTTGTCCGCCTTAGTGGCAATGATAACCGGTTCATATCCATTGTGACAGATCCAATCATACATCAGTCTGTCATTTTCTCCCGGAGCATGACGGATATCAATTAAAAGGAATACGGCTCTTAGCTGTTTGGAGGTATGAAGATACCGTTCAATAAGCTTTCCCCATTTTTCCTTTTCTTCCTTTGACACTCTGGCATAGCCGTATCCCGGCAGATCTGCCAGATACAGAGCGTCATTGACATTATAGAAATTGATGGTCTGGGTCTTGCCTGGCTGGGCGCTTGTTCTGGCCAGCGCTTTCCGGTTCATCAGCGCATTGATGAGAGATGACTTTCCCACATTGGATTTTCCGGCAAAGGCCACCTCTGGCTTTGTATTCTCAGGAAGCCTGCTGGTATAGCCGCAGACAGTCTCCAGTGAAACCTGTTTAATAACCATATTCTCTCCTTCTGGTTTATGTTTGCGTCTTTTCCTTTCAGTGGATCAGGAGGCCTTTGTCTTAAACACGCTCCAGAGCAGCCTTCAGAACCTCCGGCATAGTCTTTGCATAGACAAACTGCATACCGCCTGTGATTTCTTCCGAAATCTCTTCCACATCTTCTTTATTTTCCCAGGGCACTATAACCGTCTTCATACCAGCTTGTTTCGCCGCCAGCAGTTTTTCCTTCAGCCCTCCTATGGGAAGCACTCTGCCCCGCAGGGTAATCTCTCCTGTCATTGCCACGTCCGCCCGAACAGGAATCCCTGTCACTGCTGAAAGAATAGCTGTGGCCATAGTAATTCCAGCCGAAGGCCCGTCTTTGGGAACCGCTCCCTCGGGAATGTGAATATGAATATCCTTTTTCCCAAAGAAATCGCTTTCAATCTGATACTCTTCACTGACTGAACGGATATAGCTGATGGCTGTCTGGGCTGACTCCTTCATGACATCTCCAAGCTGTCCTGTGAGAAGGAATTCCCCTTTTCCCGGCATCAGGTTTACTTCAATCTGCAGAGTATCTCCCCCTACGCTGGTCCAGGCGAGACCTCTTACAATACCAATTTCATTCTCCGGGTTTTTCTTCTGGATGGTATACTTTTTTCTTCCCAGATATTTTTCCAGGTTTTTCTCACCCACCCGGATTTTCGTCTCATTTTCCTCAAGAAGCTCTCTGGCAGCCTTTCTGCAGATGTCTCCGATCTTCCTTTCCAACTGCCGGACGCCCGCTTCCTTTGTATATGCGCTGATGATGGACATAAGAGCCGGTTTTGTAATCGTAAGCTGATCCTTTTTTATGCCGTGGCGCTCCATCTGCTTCTTTACCAGATGATCTTTTGCAATGTGAAATTTTTCATTGGCCGTGTAGCTGTTTACCTCGATGACCTCCATACGGTCCAGCAAAGGCCTGGGAACTGTGTGCAGATCATTGGCTGTGGCCACAAAAAGCACCTGGGACAAGTCTAAAGGAAGCTCCACATAGTGATCCCTGAATTTGCTGTTTTGTTCTGAATCCAGCACTTCCAGGAGGGCGGACGACGTATCGCCTTTGTAGTCACTGCTGACTTTATCTATCTCATCCAGCAGCATTAGGGGATTTTTTACTCCTGCCTGCCGAAGCCCGCTGGCAATCCTTCCAGGCATGGCTCCCACATACGTTCTGCGGTGTCCCCGAATCTCCGCCTCATCCCGAACTCCTCCCAAGCTGATTCTGACGTATTCTTTCCCCAGGGCTCTGGCTATGGAGCGGGCAATGGAGGTTTTCCCAGTACCGGGAGGCCCTGCCAGACAGAGAATGGGGCTGCTGCCCTTATGGGCCAGCACCCGCACCGCAAGAAATTCCAGCACCCTCTCCTTTACCTTCTCAAGGCCGTAGTGGTCTTCGTTCAGAATCTTTTCCGCATTCTTCAGACTCTGGTTATCCTGGGAGGCGTGATCCCAGGGCAATTCCAAAAGTGTCTCGATATAGCCTCGCAGCACGGAACTCTCCGCTGAATTGTTGCCAATTCCTTTTAAGCGGTCGATCTCTTTTAAAAGCTTGGTCTTCACCTTCTCCGGCGCCTCCAGTTCAAGAGCCGCCTTTTTATAATTTTCCACGTCAGACAGAAGAGTATTCTCTCCCAGTTCTTCCTGTATCACCTTAATCTGCTCTCTTAAGATATACTCCCGCTGGTTTTTATCCACCCGCTCTTTGACCTTCTGCTGTATCTCATTGCGGATCTGGATAATCTCCATCTCGTTTACCAGCACTGTACACAGAGCATCGTATTCTTCCGCCAAATCCATGGCTTCCAGAAGCTTCTGCCGCTCTTCGTAAAACAACGGCAGGTGAACGGCGATCTGCGAAACCAGCTCGGAAAGCCCAGTGATCTCCAACGTCTGGCGCAGCATATCTTTGCCAAATTTCTGGTTTAACTGGCAGTACCGTTTGAGCAGCTCATGAAGAGCCCTTACCATAGCCGTCTCCGTGGCCTCGTTTATCTCCAGAGGTTCCCAGACAATCCTCTCTATCTCCCCGGTTAGGTAAGAAGCACTGTCGTCCAGCTCCAAGAGCCGTCCTCTCTCGCAGCCCTCTACCATCACTCGGATAATCCCCTGGGGGAGCTTTGCCACATTTTTTATCTTTGCTTCAAGTCCAATTTCATATAAATCTGGCAAACCCGGATTGTTATGATCCGGGTTTTTCTGAGTTACTAAAAATATTTTCTGATCTCCGCTCATAGCGGCCTCTACCGCTTTTATGGAACGATCTCTGCTGATATCAAAATGAAGCACCATCCCCGGCAGTACTGAAAGTCCCCGCAGGGGAATTACCGGCATCATTTTTCTCTGTTCATCCATTCGTGATTTTTCTTCCTCTCGTTATGCAGTCTCTTCCATAATCCCAAGCCTGCGTTTTCTCCGTCCCTTGGGTTCCTCCTTATAGATAAGAACAGGATCACCCGTCCCCTCGATGAGCTCTTTCGTCACCACGCATGATTCCACGTTTTCCACAGAGGGAAGCTGGAACATAAGATCCATCATGGCATTCTCCATGATAGCTCTCAATCCCCTGGCCCCCGTCTTTCTGGCGATGGTCTTATCTGCAATGGCTTCTATGGCACCTTCATCAAAGGTAAGCTCCACATCGTCCAGACCGAAAAGCCCCTGATACTGTTTCACAATGGCGTTTTTCGGCTCTGTAAGAATCTGGATCAAGGTATTTTTATCCAGTTCATCCAGAGAAACCACCACCGGCACACGGCCGATAAACTCCGGAATCATTCCGTATTTGATAAAATCCTGGGGAAGTACTTTCTTCAACACCTCTCCCACATTGTGCTCATCCTTATCCGCCAATTCCGAATTGAATCCAATGGAGGAATGATCCATCCTGGACTCAATAATCTTTTCGATCCCCTCGAAAGCTCCCCCGCAGATAAACAGTATATTTGTCGTGTCAATCTGCAGCAATTCCTGATGCGGATGCTTTCTGCCTCCCTGAGGCGGAACAGAGGCCACTGTCCCCTCCAGAATCTTCAGCAGCGCCTGCTGAACTCCCTCACCGGAAACGTCTCTTGTAATGGAAGCATTCTCTGATTTTCTTGTAATTTTATCTATCTCATCGATATAAATAATACCGTACTCTGCCTTTTTAATGTCATAGTCCGCTGCCTGTATAATTTTCAGAAGAATATTTTCCACATCCTCACCCACGTAACCCGCTTCTGTCAGAGCAGTAGCATCCGCAATGGCAAAGGGGACGTTCAGAAGACGCGCAAGAGTCTGGGCCAGCATCGTCTTTCCGCAGCCAGTAGGCCCCAGCATAAGAATATTTGACTTCTGCAGCTCCACATCCAGATATTTACCGCTGGTAATCCTCTTGTAATGATTATATACGGCCACAGACAAAGCTTTTTTCGCATCATCCTGCCCGATCACATAATCATCCAGAAAAGCCTTGATCTCCATAGGCTTCAGAAGGTTAATTCCCATCTGTTCTTCCTGGGCATACTCTTCGTCCATCTCTTCTTCTATAATCTCTGCGCAGATATCAATGCACTCGTCACAGATGTAAACCCCGTTAGGACCTGCAATCAGCTTGCGAACCTGATCCTCCGTTTTATTGCAGAAGGAACACCTGATCTTTTCACCATTTTTTCCCGGCATTTTTTCACCCCTATAATTCAATCATTCAAACGAGCTCCAGGAGGCACAACAGCCTCCGAAATCAAATCCCCCGCTGCACTCGCCAAATAATCCATGCTGGCATGGCCGCCTGGCTCCCTGCTGGCGGGAATAAACACAAGTGGGACTGTCACAAAAGTCTTGTAACAGCCCCATTGCAAAGCTATCTAGGCAATACGATCTCATCAATCAGGCCGTAATCTTTCGCTTCCTGCGCACTCAGCCAACGGTCTCTCTCTGTATCAGCCGCAATCACATCCAGCGGCTGCCCAGTATTCTCTGACAAAAGCTGGTTCAGCTTCTGCCTGGTCTGAAGAATCTTATCTGCAACGATTTTAATATCACTGGCCTGTCCCTGGGCTCCCCCGGAAGGCTGATGAATCATAATATCCGCATTCGGCAGGGCAAATCTCTTGCCCTTGGCGCCTCCTGCCAGGAGAAAAGCTCCCATGCTCGCTGCCATTCCCATACACATGGTAGAAACATCACATTTCACATAATGCATCGTATCATAGATCGCAAGCCCTGCGGACACAGATCCGCCCGGACTGTTAATATACAAATGAATATCTTTGTTCGGATCCTCAGATTCAAGGAACAGAAGCTGTGCTACCACCAGGTTTGCACTGACATCTGTCACTTCTTCTCCCAGAAAAATAATTCTGTCCTTTAATAATCTGGAGAAAATATCATAAGAGCGCTCTCCCCGCCCGGTCTGTTCAATGACGTAAGGTACTAAGCTCATATACGAATCCCTCCTATAGCTGATGCTGAACTTATACTTAAACCTCTACTGCCGCCTCGCTGATCAGCTCTGCTGCCGCCTGGACTGACAGATCATTCTTAAGCTGCTCCACCTCGTAATCGCCCATCATCTCTTTTAATTTCTCGGGCTCCATCTTGTAGGACTCAGCCATCTTCTTGATCTCTTCCTCTACACGCTCATCGCTGATCTCAATATTCTCTGCCTTTGCAACTGCTTCCAGCACAAGGCTGTTCTTAATCCTCTTGAGAGCTTCAGGACGTACCTGATCCATATAGGAATCCGGAGTCATACCGGTGAACTGCATATACTGCTCCATGGAAAGTCCTTGAGCCTGGAGTCTTCTGGCAAAGTCATCCGCAATCCGGCGAACCTGCTCATTTACCATAGCGTCCGGGATCTCCATTGTGGCGTTCTCCACAGCTTTGTCCAGAGCTTTTCTCTCTTTCTCTCTCTTCGCTTCCTCTGTCTTTCTATCCAGAAGCTTAGCCCGGATATCGTCCCGGTACTCAGCCAGTGTGTCAAACTCAGACACATCCTTAGCAAACTCATCGTCTGCTTCCGGCAGCTCTTTTACCTTAATCTCATTTACCTTGCATTTAAATACGGCTGCCTTGCCCGCCAGATCCTTAGACTGGTATTCTTCCGGGAAAGTTACATTTACTTCCGTCTCTTCACCCAGTTTAGCGCCGATCAACTGATCTTCAAATCCGGGAATAAAGCTTCCTGAACCGATTGTCAGCGGATAATCTGTGCCCTTGCCGCCTTCAAACGCAACGCCGTCCACAAAGCCTTCAAAATCCAGCTTGATCATGTCTCCGCTCTCAACAGCCCTGTCGTCAATATCCAGCATTCTGGAATTGTTCTCTCTCTCTTTGTCTACTTCTTTATCTATTTCCTCTTCTGCTACAGAAACTTCCGTCTTCTCCACTTCAAGTCCCTTGTAATCCCCCAGGGTCACTTCAGGCTTTACAGCAACCTCAGCCGTAAAAATGAAGGGATTCCCTTTCTCGATCTGGACAACGGAAATCTCAGGCTGCGACACAATTACTTCCTCACACTCTTCCACTGCTTTTGTATATGCATCGGGAATCAGGATATTTGCCGCATCTTCATAGAAAATGCCTGCTCCGTACATCTTCTCAATCATCTTTCGGGGAGCTTTGCCCTTTCTGAATCCCGGAATGTTTATTCTATTCTTGCTTTTCTGATAGGCTTTTTCCAATGCAGCTTCCAATTCTTCCGCCGGAACTTCGATTGTGAGCTTTGCCATATTTTTTTCCAGTTTTTCTACCTGTACACTCATTGTGCCGTATTCCTCCTTCATTCTATTTCCACTCGTTCCTGGAAACCGTCAAAAAGACTGCTGTTTATACGTACGCAGTCATTAAAGTAGTATAGCATACTCCCTAGAAAAAAGCCAGCACTTTTTGTCTAAAAATCAAGCCAAACCCCACGGAAACCAGGCAGCCTGTGCAGATTTATCTGCTAATGGCTGTTTGGTTTCCAGGGGAGATGGGCGGATGCCCATCAGCCGCAGACTTTAGCTGCGCAGCAGCGTCTAGCCCATCGGGCGGTCTGCGGCTTGTTTGGCTTTCTATTTTTCCGCTTTCACTCCAGGAAATCAGTCTGCCCTGTGCAGATTTATCTGCTAATGGCTGCTTGGTTTCCGGGGGTGATGGGCGGATGCCCATCAGCCGCAGACGATAGATTTTGCAATCTCATCTGCCGTCTTCTGATCTTTTAACTGCGCAATCAGCGCCAGCGCAAAGGGAATCGCCGTACCCACTCCCCGGCTAGTGGTTACATTCCCTGAAATCTCTGCAGGCTTTTCTCCAATCCGTGCTCCTTCCAGTTTGTCCTCAAAGCCCGGGTAGCAGACGGCTGTTTTCCCCTTCAGCAGCCCAAGTCCTCCCAAAACGCTGGGCGCCGCACAGATAGCCGCCACTTTCTTCCCTTCTGACTCTGCCGACTGAAGCAATGCGGAAAGCCCCTTGTGCGCCCCAAGATGAAGCGTCCCCGGCATACCTCCCGGCAGCACGTACATTGCCGCTTCCTGCGGTTCTATCTCTTCAAACAGGCAGTCCGCTTTTATCTGGATCCCATGACTGCCTGTCACTTCCAATTTACCTGTTATGGATACCATCTCCGTCTCAATCTGAGCTCTTCTAAGAAGATCCACTGCCGTCAGGCCTTCTACTTCCTCAAAACCATCCGCCAAAAAAACATATACCTTACTCATCGCAAAAGCCTCCTTTTCTGCTTCCTTCCTCGCTTATTGTATCAGAGACTTCCCTTGGTTTCTATAAAATCTTTCGTAAAATTTTTCTAAACTGTGGTATACTGTTATTGTTCACTGGCCGCAAACACCCGCTGTTTGCGGCGTGAGAGCCGCCCTGCGGGCATACCATTATGGCCTTGAAGGCGGCCAATAATAAGGAAATGATTCAGGTGTGATCCATGATAAAGTTTTTATGAAGGCTGCGGAAAGGAGTATCTATATATGGAAATAGAAAGGAAATATCTGATTGAAAAAAGAAATCTGCCCCAGGCCCTGGAGCAGTATCAATGTCTTTTTATCGAACAGGCTTACCTGTGTACGGATCCTGTTGTACGGATTCGCCAGGAGAATGATTCTTATTATCTTACTTACAAAGGAAAGGGGCTTATGGTCCGGGAAGAATACAATCTTCCCCTCACCGCAAAAGCCTATCATCATCTGATCTCCAAGGCAGATGACAATAAAATTACCAAAAAGCGGTATCGTATCCCCCTCTCGGAAACAGATCTGACGATTGAGTTGGACGTGTTTCTTGGCTGTCTGTCCGGCCTCATTCTGGCGGAGGTTGAATTTCCGGACGAATCAACAGCCAATACTTTCACTCCTCCCACATGGTTTGGCAGAGAAGTCACGTATTCCGGGCTGTACCACAATTCCCATCTGTGTACCCTCAGCGCTCCTCCTCTGTCCCACCTATAAACTATTCGCCTGCTTTTTCTGAAGGCTCTGCATACTTCAGAATATGCTGAAGTATGCGGGCATCGTCTTCCTGCGTTGTCTTAACCTCAGGCATTTCACTGTTCAGTCTCTTCTCCAGACGATCCGCCCGAAATTTCTCAAAAACCAGCGCAGCTTCTGCTGCAGCCCTTTTTCCAGGAGATGCGCTCCTTCTGTTCTCCATTCCAAATGCCAATAAATTCATCTGTCTTCTCCTTTCAGTTTTTCTGCTGACAGCCCAAATTTCCCACTGCCGGTGACAGGGATAGTCTCCCTATGAATATAAACGCAACATTTCGTTGCTTTGTACGGAGTATTGTATTCATATTGTTGCTTTTACAGATATTTCCAAAATATATTGATATAATAAAGGCCTAATTGGGAGGTTTTTCCATGGGTCAGTCTAATTTTTCCCGTAAGATTCGAGAATTACGCCATCAGGCCAACTATACCCAGGCAGAGGTCAGTCGCTTTCTGAATATTCAGAGGCAGACTTACAGCAATTATGAAAACGCAGCCCGTACACCGCCGATTGAGATCATCGTTTCTCTGGCTGAATTGTACCATGTATCCGTGGACTATCTGGTTCGGGATACGGAAATGGCTCCTTACATAAGCAGTCACGAAAAGAAATTTCTGAATGAATTCTCCGCCCTGTCCTCATCTAAGCAAAAAGAAGTGATTGAATTC
>DVGR01000056.1 GCA_018712605.1 Candidatus Choladousia intestinigallinarum | reverse complement strand
TTTCATAGGAGGTTCGAAATGAACGAAAAAAATAGTTACTGGTATCAGCTAAAGGATGGCTTTATAGATTTTTTACGGGAAAAAGGCTATGGCAAGTCATCCTTTACACATTACAGGGGACAGATTGACTTTCTTATCCGTTATGCCAACGCATTGGGTTATACAGAATACTCCCCTGAAATCGGTCAGGCTTTTTTAGAGTCCGAAGCCCGGCTGAGGGAATGGAACCCCAAGGCGCTCAGCTTTAAAGCTACTGTGATCCGCCGCCTGGATGAGTACATAAACGGCAGGAACTATACGTTTGCCCGTCTCAGGATTTTTTACCAATGCCCCGAATGTTTTGAGAGTGAACTGGAGGCTTTTCTACAGACTCTCCGTGATGAAGGCTACAAAGAGATTACCATACGCCAATACCGCACACAGCTTGTAAAAATGCTCCGCTGTTTTTCGGAAAACGGCATTGCTTCCTGGAAAGATGTCAATGCCGGATGTGTACAGCAGGCTTTTGGGGAATCAGCAAACAGAGCGATATTCGCTACATATGCCAGAAAGTTTTTTGCTTATCTTGTGGAGCAGGGAATTACAGCCGCCAATTATTCAGGCATACTCCCTACGGTACGTTATCCAAAGAGGGTGCCATCCGTCTACACATATGAAGAAGTAGAAAAACTGCTGTTATGCGTGGATCGCAACACCCCAATGGGGAAACGGGATTATGCAGTCCTCCTGCTGGCAGTCCGGCTGGGCATGAGGGCTTCCGATATCCGGCTGCTCTGTTTCCCGAATGTCGATTTCAAAAACAGGAAAATTTCTTATGTCCAGTTTAAAACCAGTGTCCCACAGACCCTTTCACTGCTTCCGGAAGTAGAGGAAGCAGTGCGGGATTACATTGAAAATGGGCGCCCGGAAACGGATGAACCATACATTTTCCTTACTTATAGGAAAACGCAGCTGTCACGGTCTGCCGTTTCATTGATAGCTGACAAATATTTCAAACAGGCTGGGATTGATCCGGGAGACCGCCATCATGGCTCACATTCACTGCGCATGACTTTCGCAAGCGAACTGGTTGCCGAAAACGTGCCTTTTGAAGCTGTCAGCAGACTTCTTGGGCATGAGGACAAAGCATCGGTATCCCATTATGTAGTACTGGCAACGGAAAGCCTGCGTTCCTGCGCACTCCCGGTGCCGGGAGCGACTGGAAAATTTGCAGATTACCTTAAGGAGGAATGAATTTATGGCTTATATATTTCAAAGCATTTTTGCATTGGAATTTAAAAGTTTTCTGGTCATGGTCAGAGATGCCGGACAGCAGACACGGGGATATGAGGCGACATTTAAGTCCCTTGACACCTTTCTCTCGGAAATTCCCGGACAGGAGAAGGCGCTGGCAGAGGAAACCGTGGGCAGATGGCTGGATTCTCTGTCCTGCAAGCCACAGTCAAAAAACCGGCGGATAACCCATATCCGGGTATTCTCCAGATACCTGAGAGCATTGGAAATCCCGGCTTTTGAGCCTGAGTACATGAGAGAACATTCTGATTTTATACCTTACACTTTTACTGATGAAGAGTTCCTTGCAATCATCCATGCGGCGGATGAATTTTTAGGAAATCGACGTGAAAGCACAAAGTCATCCCGGGCATTCCCTATGCTGCTGCGAATGCTTTACGGATGCGGGCTGAGGATTGGGGAAGCGCTTGCGCTCCGTTGGGAAAATGTAGATCTTGGGACAGGAATCCTGCACATCAGGAAAGCGAAAAATGATAAGGAGCGTGACGTCCCGATGGATTCGTCCCTGACAAGTCTGCTGGAAATGTATAAAAAACGCAGGCTTTCTGAAAACCCGGATTCTGTTTATGTTTTTGAAAGCGACCGTGTTCCCGGAACACCTTACCTCGGATGGACTTTCCGTAACTGGTTCCTGTCGGTCATGGAACAGGCGGGAATAAGCAATGAACGGCAGGAAAAGTATGGTCGCGGAATCTCCCCACATACCCTGCGGCACTATTTTACTTATAAATCCTTCCTTCAGGCAGAATCAAAAGGGCGGACGCTGGAGCAGTTTGTCCCATATCTTTCTGCATACCTGGGGCACAGGTCGCTTTTGGAAACGGAAAGGTATCTTGCTACAGACTATACTTTATATAAGGGTTCACAGGAGCGGATGGAACAATCCATAGGACATATTTTCCCGGAGGTGGATTTCGAATGAAAAAAGGATCGATACTGCCATTATTAGAGGGATTCTTCACAGACTACCTCCCATCCTCCAAAGGGGTCAGCACCAACACCCTGGAAGCGTACCAGTATGCATTCCGGCTCCTGTTTACATATTTCTCAGATGAAAAAGGCATCCAGCCGGACAAAGTGACTTTTGAGCTACTCGGTGGCGGGGCTGTTGACAGTTTCCTTGCGTATCTGGAGGAGCAGCGGCATTGTACAGTGAAGACCCGGAACCTGCGGAGGGCAGCGCTCATGGCATTTGCGAAATATGCGGCAGACAAGGATTTTACGGCATCCATGCCTTTTTATACGGCAATGGTAAAAACCCCGAAAAAGAAAGAACCGAAAAACGCTTCCATCAAATATTTTACCAAAGAGGAAGTGTCTATCATCCTTTCTGCGCCAAGTGCCAATACATTGACCGGACAGAGGGATATAACCCTGCTGAGCGTGCTTTATGCAACAGGTGCCAGGGCGCAGGAACTCTGTGATATCACAATAAAAGATATTTCCTTCTCTGCCCCGACAAAAATAAAACTCACTGGAAAAGGGAACAAGTCAAGGATCGTCACCATCCCCCAAAACTGTGCGGTTTTGTTAAAAGGCTATATGAAAAGCCGGGGCTTCTGCTCAAATGATCCCGGCATACAGAACAGGCATCTTTTTTCAAGCCGCACAAATGAGCATATGTCCATATCGTGTGTGGAAGGGATTGTAAAAAAATATCTGGCTGTCTGCAGGCAGAAACACCCGGACAAATTTCCTGAAAAAGGATATTCCCCTCATTCATTCCGGCATTCGATAGCAGTCCATATGCTTGAGGCTGGCGATTCGCTTGTAACCATAAAAGCCTTTCTGGGCCACGCCAGTATTGTAACAACAACTGTCTACGCACAGGTAACGCCTGAACTGGCAAATAAATATCTTGATGAACGAGGGAAACCTATCCCGGAAAAAAATATAGAGGATGCACCTAAGCCTTTAGCTCAGGCATTGTCATTTTTATACCGTTAAAAATCATCTGGGCACTTCCGGAAGGGTTTTCAATATCATCTATATATATGCTCTTTTTTGCAGAATACCGACATTTTTATTGCTTTGGTGAAGATTGAACTGTATAATTATAAAAATAAAAATAGGAAGAAGGTGATTTTTTGTCTCAGCTCGATACATACAGAAATACGTTGTTAAAAAAGCAGGAAGACATATCAAAACTAAACCAGGATATGGCAAAAGAACAGGCCAAAATAGCACCTCTACAGAAGAAAATCATATCAGCCAAGGGTGCTATCAGCCGGACGAAGAGCCAATCCACCATAAAATCTAAACTCAATGAGATTGAACGGGCAGAAAAATCAATCTCTGATATTCAAAAAAAATGCGGCGATATCCAGAAAAAAATCGCCCAGAAAGAAAAGGAACGGTCTACTGCGGAGAAAAACTACAGGAATGAAGAAGCTAAGGTAAACAAAAAGAACATGGAGGCAGAGAAAAAACGCCAGCAGGATGCAATCCGCCAAGCGGCTGCATTTGAACGTTCGCTAAAAGAATACGGAAATGTTCAATCACATATGCAGTTAGAAATTGAACGTTTAAAAGCAATACCTGAAAAAATCACAGTTTTATTTCTCGCTGCAAACCCTAAAGATACTCCCCAACTTTCTCTGGATGAAGAAGCACGTTCTATTCAAGAAAAAATCCGCCTGTCGGAATATCGTGATTCGGTTCATTTTGAAAGTCGGTGGGCTACCCGTGCATCAGACATTTTGCAGGCAATTAATGAAACGAACCCTACAATCGTTCATTTTAGTGGTCATGGTGCCCCGTCAGGGGAACTTGCTTTATTGAATCCAGATGGAAGTACAAAGACAGTTACAAAGGAAGCAATTACAATGGCCATGTCAACTGCATCTGATACAATACGTTTGGTTGTTTTTAATGCCTGCTTTTCGGAAACACAGGCTAAAAGTGTCGTGGAACATATTGAAGCTGCAATCGGTATGTCGGATTCTATCAGGGATGATACCGCCTGCACGTTTGCTGCTCAGTTGTATTCATCTATAGGGTTTGGGCGTTCACTGCAAACTTCATTCAATCAAGCTATAGCTGAATTACTATTGGAAGGCATTCCTGGTGAAAATATTCCTCAGCTTTATGCCCGTGACGATGTTGACCTAAATGATTTAATGTTTGTCCGTCCGGATATTTAATGTTAAAATCCGTTACCTAAAGTTAGGTGGCGGATTTTATTATTACCAAGCATAACATTTTCATAGTATAAAAAGTTATCCGAGAAATCTCGAGCAGTTTTCTCGGATTTTTATATTTTAGTGGACTTAAAGGAGGATAACTATGAACAAAGCATATGGTTATCAGGCATGGCAGAAAAAGTTCCATCGTCAGGTGAAGCGTGGGGAGAAAGGCATCCAGATCATTGCCCCTGCGCCGATCCGGGAAAAGGAAGAAGTGGAGAAGATTGATCC
>DVGR01000055.1 GCA_018712605.1 Candidatus Choladousia intestinigallinarum | reverse complement strand
AGAAACGCAAACAGGCAATCCATCTCCTGGTCCGTTCCCACCGTAATTCTCAGATACTGGTCGATTCTGGGCTTTTTAAAATAGCGGACATATATGCCGGCTTCCCTGAGGGCCTGAAACAGTTTCTCGGCTGAACAGGTTCTGTGTCTGGCAAAAATAAAATTGGCCATGGAATCCTGAAAAACAAATCCAAGGGAAGCCAGCTTTTTCTTGGCCCGCTCCCTGGTGGCAATAATTTTTTCCCTGGTAGCCTCAAAATAATCCCTGTCCTCTATAGCAGCTTTTCCTAAAAGAATCGCAGCCTCGTTCATAGTATAGGAATTAAAAGAGTATTTCACCTGGTTCAGGCAGCGGATCAGCTCCTTGTTTCCCATGGCATATCCAATCCGCATACCGGCCATGGATCGAGATTTTGAAAAGGTCTGGACTACCAAAAGATTATCGTACCTTCTGGTCAGTTCGGCCGCAGATATCCCTCCGAAATCTATGTATGCCTCATCCACGATAACCACCGATTCAGGATTGCCGCAGATGATCTCCTCCACTTCCCCCAAAGGCATAAAAACCCCTGTGGGCGCATTGGGATTCGGAAAAATAATGCCTCCGTTTTCTTTAAAGTAATCTTCCTTTTTGATTTTAAAATCGCTGCCCAGGGGCTGCCGCTCATAAGGTATGTGAAACAGCTCTGCCCACACGTCATAAAAAGAATACGTAATATCCGGAAACAGAATCGGCTTCCTGGAATTAAAAAAGGTCAGGAAGGCCATAGCCAGCACATCGTCCGATCCCACTCCCACGAAAACCTCTTCCGGTGAAAACCCGCAGTTTTCAGCTATGGCCTCGGTCAGGAGACTGCAGGAGGGATCCGGGTATTTGCGGAAGGCTGCCGCATCCATAGTGCGCAGCGCAGCCTCCACCCCGGGAGCAGGAGGATATGGATTCTCATTGGTATTCAGTTTAATGATATTTTTCTCTTTTGGCTGTTCTCCCGGCACGTACGGTACCGTACGGCGCACATTCTTTTCCCATGCTCTCATTGTCCGTCCTCCTTCACGAATGAAACCATTCCTTTTTCTACCATAAATGCCGGATGGTAGGAAAGCTTCGCCTGCCGGAGGCCCTCCTGACCCGCATCATCTTCCCGGTTCACATAGGGATACCCCTGGGCCTCATGGAGAAGGAACTGCTGGTTAATCATAGGGTAAGCTCCCTGCACCTGGGCGTATGCCTTCTCAATGTGTACGACCATTGTGTCGTCACAAACCGGTTCTCCGATGGAAAAGGCGATCACCTTCCCCCCGGCTCTGAGCAGGCCTCCCTTAAAGCCCAGTTCTTCAAAAAGCCGCAGGGCATTTAAAGTTACGCACATCTCCGCATTTTTTCCCGGATCTGCATCGCACTCGTTTTCTTTTCTCCAGTCCAGAGCCATCTGGAAGCATTCCTCTACATTATCACGGTTTATGCTTTCATAGCTCCAATCAGGATAGGTCTTTTGAAATTTATTAATATGGTTCTTCTTTCCGTGGTATTTCTTCCCGGCAAGGCGGATGAGCTTCTCTGTCTCATAGACATAATCTGCCACATCTCGGATATATTCAATGGTAAATTTCCCCGGATAGAGTTCTTCCAGCCGGGCGAAATTCTGAGGGGTTACCATAGCCAGATGAAATTCCTCTCCCTGTTCCCTGCACCACTCCATGAGAAGGTCCAGAACCTTTTTTAGATTTTCCCTGTTTCCAGAAGGAAAGGTGAATCGCTTTTTCCCGGTTATATAATGAAATACCAGCATCTCTTCAATGACAGCAAACTCTACTTTGTACTGTCTGGACCACAGGTAAGTATTGGCAAAAGTACATTCACAGCTTCTGCTTCCCTGCATTTTAAAAAGCCTGTCCACAATCTCTTTGTCTTCCAGTTCTAGTTTTTTAAATTGTATTTCCATTCATTCTCTCTTTCTAAAGGTGTTTTCCAGCTTCTCTCTTTAGTGTGTCCGTTTCCCTCTCACTATACACGTTCTTATAAAAATCGTCAATGTGTCAATGGCCGGAGGGCGTCTGCTCCAGTCTCCCCCGCTCTTTGGTAAGATCCGCATGCAGCAGATCTACAAAGGCAACCAGCAGAATCAAAGCCGCTCCCCAGATAGCCTTTCCCAAAAACAGGCGGCACAGCACTGTGGCTGCCACGCCTCCCACCACGAAGGCTCCCAGCATCATAAGATGATAGCCCCCTCTTCTGAGAGCGCCCCCGCCTTTTTTCTGCAGCCATTTTCCAATATGGATTCCCAACTGGCGCAGATGGTTGGTGCAGAAAGTCGTGGCCATGGGAATCCCCTGAGCCTGACGGAAGGTGTTATACTGCATGGAACAGATAAAATTAATGGCAATCTGAGAAATCTGGTAGGGTGCGCTTTCAGGTAAAAAGCCCAGGGCTACAATGACCAGGATCTCCACGCCGATCAGCAGCGTGTCCCAGCGAATGATATGCTTTCTCTTCACAGGCTTTGGAAGGATCTCCGACAAAACAGCCCCCGCTCCGTAGGCCGTCATAGGGATAAGATAGTAAGCAGCCCTGCTCCAGTCCTTATTTCCCAGAGCCATAGCCAACAGCACAAAATTCCCTGTCTGGGCATTGCAGAATACGCCGCCCCGAATAGAATACGTAAAAGCTCCCAGGAATCCTCCTGCCAGCATCAGCACACCAAAAATCCAAAGCTTCTCACATTCCAGATACTCTTTATTCTTTGATTCCATGCTTTCATCCCTCTTTCTCCTTGTATTGTATGCCTAAAGGCGGGCATCCCGCATTTTTGCGAGATACCCGCCTGTTTTTCTCCTGCGGTTTCGTTTTGAGAATGAATCCCCAATTCCTTTTGAAACCTTATTTCTTATAGGAAAAGAACGTAACGGAAGCGCCTGGCACTCTCAGCTCTCCGTCTTTCAGGGAGGCTGCCCCGTTATTCTCATAGATTACTTCCCCTGCCTCCTGTACGGGAATTCTGCAGACTGCCTCTTCCCCTGAAGGATTCAGGATCACCAAAATATCCTCTTCTTTCCCCATTCTCTTATATACGAAGGGGTATGTCTCCTTCTCCGCATATACGAATTCCAGATGAGCCAAACTCTGCAGCGCCTCATGTTCTTTTCGCAGCGCGATCAGTTTCTTCACTTCCTGATAAATCCCCCCTGGATTTGTCCTCTCTGATTCCACCGTGGGGCGAGCTTCATCCGGGTCTATCTGTATGTACAAATCCTGGGGCTCAGCGCTGGAAAAACCTGCGTTAGCGGTAGTATCCCACTGCATGGGAGTCCTGGAACCAGTCCGGTGATAACCGCCCTCCACAGAAGGAAGATCCTCCAGATAGCGCATCCCAATCTCATCCCCGTAGTAGATGAAAGGAGCTCCTGGAACTGACAGCAGGAACGCAAAAGCAATTTTCATCTCTTCTTCATCCAGAGTGCGGCGCATCCTCTCCATATCATGGTTTCCGGAAGGAATGCACATAAGCCCCATACGGTTGGTAGCCTCGTAATCTGCTCTGTATTTTGCCACAAATTCGGAGATATCCCCTTTCCCTCTCCTGGAGAAATAGGGCTCCTCCACCCTGAAAAGATCCAGGTAGTGGGATGGGCCAAAATGAAGCAGGAAATCCATATGGAAACCGCCCCGCAGGGAACGCCCCGGATCTCCCCACTCAGAGATAATGGCACAGTCCGGGAACTCTTCATCCATAAACCTTCTAAAATCCTGCCAGAGACGAATCGTAGCCTCCTGGCCCTCATCGTTCTTCACCAGGGAGCCTGCCATATCCACCCTGAATCCATCGCATCCCATAGACATCCAGAAACGCATCACGTCCTTCATAGCTTCTCTGGTGGCCAGGGGGCCCGGAGCGTCCACCGGCTGCATCCACTCCCGGTCAATCTTGGCAAAACCGTAGTTCAGCGCCGGCTGAATGGAAAAGAAGTTCACGGCACAGGAACCGCACCTCTCATAAAAACCTCTGACAGAGCCGGAGACGCTTCCCACGTCCTTAAAATCTTCCCAGATGCTGTCGGTCCAGACGTACCGGTCTGTATATTCGTTCTTCTGTGCCCTGCAGGATTCTTTAAACCACGCATGTTCAATAGAAGTATGGCCCGGAACCAGATCCAGAATAACCCGCATTCCCCTTTTGTGGGCTTGCGCAAAAAGCTCTCTCAAATCTTCATTGGTTCCGTAGCGGGGCGCTACTTTTTTATAATTGGAAACATCGTATCCCGCATCAAAAAAGGGCGACTCAAAGCAGGGATTCAGCCAGATTCCGTCACATCCCAACTCCTTGATGTAGTCCAGTTTCCGAATGACTCCCTGTAAGTCGCCAATTCCATCTGCATTGGTGTCCAGAAAGCTCTGGGGATAAATTTCATAAAAGACGATGTTTTCTAACCATTTTGGCATACTCATTGCTGTTCCTCCTGTTCTGCCTGTCCGGCGCTGTATAAGTTTTCAGAGTCTTTCTTCTCAGGCATTGTACAATTTTTTCGTCTTATGGATCAGTTTTTCATACACAGAAAGCATATCCCGATCCCAGGCCGAGACGTAGTTTCCCACCTCTTCGGCCGGAACCCACATGGCCCCTCTCGTCTCTTCCTCTCTGTGATGAAGAGGTTCTCTTTCATCTGCCACGCAGAGATACGTAAGGTTTAGGTGTACGTGGGAGGTGACAAACTCTCCCCTGCGCACATGAGGCGGAACTGGGAGAATCTCCACGGAAAGAATCTCCGCCGGCTCCTTCCAGTGACGGATGGAACCCAATCCCGTCTCTTCTCTTCCTTCTCTGACAGCCACCTCATGGAAATTTTCATCCCCATCGCAGTGGCCGCCGCACCAGCCCCAGGAATCATAAATCCTATGATAAACCAAAAGAACCCTGGATCCATCCTCATTGATGATCCAGGGTGAGGCTGTGAAATGTCCAAAATGATTCTCTCTCTCCAGTACATTGTCAAACTTTTCCGTATACTCCAGCATTACCTGAAGATCCATACGTTCCTGCTCACAGTCCGGCCTGTAAGACTGGAGAAGAGAATAGATATTCTGCCGCATTTTCTCAATCCTCTTTTATAAGTTTATATGTGTCCGGTTCTTTTCCTTCAGCCTGGAGATGGCCCTTGCCAGCACCGCCTGAGTCCTGTAATACTCCTGAATGCTGTGCTTCTGGCGAAGTTCCTCCTGGGCACGCTCCATAGCGGCCCTGGCCCTGGCCTCATCAATATCTTCCGGCCGCTCCGCCGTATCCACCAGGACCGTGAGACGGTTATTTGCCATCTGCGCAAAGCCGCTTCCCACCGCCGCATAGCTCCAGCTTCCGTCTTTGTCCTGAAGTCTCAGCTCTCCGGGCTGAATGCTGATAACCTCGTTCTCATGGCGCGCCATGATCCCGCACTCTCCGTCCAACGCAGGCAAAACAACCATCTGTACATCTCCATTGAAAAACATTTTATTGCTTGCCATGATCCTTACATGAAACAGCGCCATTCTCTCACCTCTTTATCTTCCCTGCCCCATGGCAGCGGCCTTTTCCTTCACCTCGTCAATGGTTCCCACGTTAAAGAAGGCTGCTTCTGGATATTCGTCCATCTCACCGTCAATGATGGCTTTAAAGCCTCGCACCGTCTCTTTTACAGGAACGTATTTTCCCGGCACCCCTGTAAAAGTCTCTGCCACGTGGAAGGGCTGAGAAAGAAATCTCTGGATTTTCCTTGCCCTGTAAACCGTGATCTTATCATCCTCGGACAGTTCTTCCATACCGAGAATTGCGATAATGTCCTGAAGTTCTCTGTATTTCTGCAGCATCTCCTGGACACGCCTTGCCGTATCGTAGTGTTCTTTTCCCACCACGTCCTCTTCCAGAATCCGGGAATTGGATTCCAAAGGATCTACAGCCGGATAAATTCCCTGCTCCACAATCTTTCTGGAAAGCACTGTGGTAGCGTCCAGATGGGCAAATGTGGTGGCCGGCGCCGGGTCCGTCAAGTCGTCCGCCGGCACATACACAGCCTGAACGGAGGTTACGGATCCTCTTCTGGTAGAAGCGATTCTCTCCTGAAGCTCTCCCAGATCCGTAGCCAGAGTAGGCTGATATCCCACAGCGGAGGGCATTCTTCCCAGAAGGGCTGAAACTTCAGAACCTGCCTGTACAAAACGGAAGATATTGTCGATAAAGAGCAGCACGTTCTGATGCTCCTCATCCCTGAAATACTCCGCCATGGTAAGCCCTGACTCCGCCACACGCATACGGGCTCCGGGGGGCTCATTCATCTGTCCGAACACCAGAGCCGTCTTTTCCAGAACGCCGGATTCTTTCATTTCTGTCCACAGGTCATTCCCCTCCCTGGAACGTTCTCCTACTCCGGTGAAAATAGAATATCCGCCGTGTTCTGTGGCAATGTTTCGGATCAGCTCCTGGATCAGCACAGTCTTTCCCACGCCTGCGCCTCCGAAGAGGCCGATCTTACCGCCTTTTGCATAGGGCGCCAGAAGGTCGATGACCTTGATTCCTGTCTCCAGCATTTCCACTACTGGACTCTGTTCTTCAAAGGAAGGCGGCTCCCGGTGAATGCACCAGTGCTGTTCCTTTTCAAGAGATTCTCCTCCGTCTATAGTCTCACCCACTACATTAAACAGACGTCCTAGAGTCTTTTTCCCCACCGGCACCTGAATTCCCGAACCGGTAGCCGTAACTTCCATGTCTTTCTGAAGGCCGTCGCTGGAAGCCAGCATAATGCAGCGCACCGTATTGTTTCCAATGTGCTGGGCCACCTCCATTACGTAGCGCTTTCCGCCGTTGTTTACCTCCAGGGCATCCTTAATGTAAGGCAATTCTTTATCATCAAATTCAACGTCTATGACCGGGCCCAGTATCTGGACAATTCTTCCTTTCGTCATATCAGTGAACTCCTTTCTTCATTTTCTGCGCTCTCGCCCCGCTGACTACTTCCGTGATCTCCTGGGTAATCATTGCCTGTCTGGCACGGTTGTACTCAATAGACAGATCGTGGATCATTTCCTGGGCGCTGTCGTTTGCCGCCTGCATGGCGGTCATCCTGGCATTATGTTCACTGCAGTAGGATTCCACAAGGGCGCCGTAAATATATCCCGAAAGATAGCTGGGCACCATGCTGTTAATCACTTCATTGGGAGAGGGATTAAACCGGAATTCTTCCTGATATACGTTGGCAGAAAGCCCTGCCGGATTAAAGCGTCCTCTGGTCAGCGGCAGAAGCCTCTCAAAATTGGTCTCTGTCTGTATTCCGTTTTTCATGGACGTGAAAATCATATAAACTTCATCCACTTCACCGCTGTCATACATCTCAAGAATCTTGGTAGCGATGATCCTGGCCCGGCCGATGGTGGGATGCTGAGCCGTGTACAGGAAATGCTGGTCTACAGGGATCTTTCTTGCGGCAAAATACTGTCTTCCCAGTTCCCCTACTACCAGCAGATGCCGGTAGGTATCCCGCATAAAGTGTTCCTCAGCAATCTTCAGCACATTGTGGTTGTACGCTCCCGCCAGTCCCTTATCCGCTGTCACTACCAGATAGCACCGTTTCTCCCTGGTGCTTTTCTCCCCTTCCTTCACAAAATACCGGTTGTCAAGATCCGGCATATGCCTTAAGGTTCTGGACATCATGGAGCGGAGCATGAAAAAATACGGCTCCGTATCCTCCAGCTCTTTTTTGGCTTTCCTCAGCTTCGTGGAAGAAATCATATACATGGCGTTGGTGATTTTCATCGTGTCCCGGATACTTTTCATCCTGCTTTGGATTTCCCGTGCGTTAGCCATATTCTCACCCCTGCTCTGTATTCTTCTTCCATACAGAAGTCTTGAATTCTTTTGCCCCTTCCACGATCTGTTCTCTCAGCTCATCTCCCAGAGAGGCAGTGGTAGCCAGCTCTTCAATAATGCCTTCCCGCTTCTCATGGAAAAAGTTCAGCAGTTCGTTCTGAAACTCTTTAATCTCCTCCGTGGGAATATCAAGAAGCACTTTTCCCGTGGCCGCACACAGGGTAATTACCTGCTCCGGCATAGAAAGAGGATGACACAGAGGCTGTTTAAGCAGCTCCATCAGCCCTTTCCCATAGGCAAGCTGTTCCTTGGTAGCTGGATCCAGGTCTGAGCTGAACTGGGTAAACACTTCCATCTCCCGATACTGGGCCAAGTCTATACGGATGCTGCCCGCCGCTTTTTTCATGGCCTTGGACTGAGCCGCACCGCCTACACGGGATACAGAAAGACCCACGTTTACGGCAGGACGCATCCCGGCAAAGAACAGATCGCTTTCCAGGAAAATCTGACCGTCTGTAATGGAAATTACGTTGGTAGGTATATAGGCGGATACATCTCCCGCCTGTGTCTCAATAATAGGAAGGGCCGTAATTGAGCCGCCTCCCAAGTTTTCGTTCAGACGGCTGGACCTCTCCAGCAGCCTGGAATGCAGATAGAATACATCCCCAGGATAAGCCTCACGTCCCGGAGAACGCTCAAGCAGAAGAGACAGCGCCCGGTATGCCACCGCATGCTTGGAAAGATCATCATACACAATCAGCACATCTTTTCCCTGATGCATGAAAAATTCTGCCAGGGCCGTCCCAGCGTAGGGCGCAATATACTGAAGAGGCGCCGGCTCTGAAGCCGTGGAGGACATGACAATGGTATATTCCATGGCCTCATATTTCTGCAGCGTATTTACAATCTTAGCAACGGTGGATGCCTTCTGCCCTACCGCCACGTAGATGCAGATCACGTCTTTTCCCTTCTGGTTCAAAATCGTGTCAATGGCAATGGACGTCTTCCCCGTCTGCCTGTCCCCGATAATCAGCTCTCTTTGGCCTCTTCCGATGGGGAACATGGAGTCAATAGAGAGAATCCCCGTTTCCATGGGGACTCCTACGGATTTACGGTCCACAATGCTGGGTGCTTCTGACTCAATGGGCATGTACGTATACGCCTTAATCTCTCCTTTGCCGTCAATGGGCGCTCCCAGAGCGTCCACCACTCTTCCCAGGAATCCTTCCCCAGCCGGGATTCCCGCTCTTCTTCCAGTACGCATAACCCGGGTTCCCTCCCGGATCTCCGTGTCTCTTCCAAACAGAATACAGGCCACCTCATCCCGGCGGACATCCTGCACCATGCCTTTGACGCCTCCGTCAAACTGGACAATTTCACCGTACATGGCATGGTCAATTCCGTCGATGGCAGCGATCCCGTCACCGATTCTCTTAACCACACCCACCTCTTTGTCCTTGGCTTCCAGGTCAAAGTCTTCAATCTCACTTTTCAGGATGGAGATAATTCCTTTTACGCTGGCGTCCTGTTCTTCCGGCTCCACATAAAGCTTCTCAGCCATCTGACGGATTCTACCCTGGGTGGACCAGTCAAATTCCTGATTGCCCACAGTCAGAATAAAACCGCCGCTTAAGGATTCATCCTGCTCAGCTATAAATTCAATGCGCTGCGTTCCCGCCTTTCGCTCTGCGAAACGCCGGATCTGTTCCATCTGTTCCTCCTCGGGCGGGGTTACATAGCGCAGCCGCACTTTTATCTTGTTTCTTCCCTGGGGATCCATCTCCTTATACGCCTTGCATACCTCAGGGAACCGTTCAATATCGTCATTGTCACACAGCAACTTTAAAAAATTGCGGATTGGCTGTGGAAATACTTTGTCAATTACATTATGCTTGCCAGCCAGACCCACCGCAGGGTTGGAAAAAGTCTCCAGAAGCTGCGGAGCCGACTGGAAAATGTCCAGAGACTGCTCAACCGCCTCCCTGTTGACACCCATTTCCAGCGCCATTTTTGCATACTTTTCTACTGCCTGCACCATTTTTGATTCTCCATTCTACTTAGCCTTTGAAAGAAATTCATCATAAAGGGCCTTGTCGTTTTCTGCGTTGTCTTTTCTGGTCACAATCTTCGTCGTAGCGGTCACAACCATATCTTTAATCTCAGCATGGGCCTTCTGCAGCACCTTCTCCTTCTCAAGCTCAGCCTCCGCCTTTGCCTTGTCCAGTATGGAGTCCGCTTTTTCATGAGCCTCCTCCACGATCCGGCTGTACTCTCCAGCCGCCTCTCTTCTGGCCTGGGCTACAATCTTTGACTTCTCTTCCTCTGCGCTGCGCAGGGATTCCTCATACTGTCTCTTTGTCTCCTGGGCCTGATCTGTCAGGTCCTTGGCCTCTTTAAACTGCTGCTCCGCTTCCTCCCGGCGCTTTTCGATAATCTGATTTACCGGTCTAAACAGGAAGTGCTTCAGCAGTAAAAACAAAATTATAATATTGATCGCATTAAAAAGTAAGTTCCAATCTAACCGCAGCACCTGCTACACCTTCCTTTCCCACTCTTCGTACATCCTGCTGCCAGATTATCCCAGGAACAAAATAATCAGAAGACCGATAACGAAACCGTAGATTGCCGTTGCCTCGGCCAAAGCGCATCCCAGAAGAAGAATCTTACTGATCTTACCCTCTGCTTCCGGCTGTCTCGCTACAGCGTCCGCTGCCTTTGCAGTGGCGATCCCAATTCCAATTCCTGCTCCAATACCTGTCAATACTGCGATACCTGCTCCAATTGCGATTAATTCTGCCATGATTTTCTCTCCTTTTTAATCTGAACGTTATTCTACTGCTTCCTTGACAAACAGTGAGGTTAAGAATACAAACACGTAAGCCTGAATCAGGCCGTCAAAAATATCAAAATAAAAGCTGAAGGGCAGAGGAAGCCCCACCGGAAGAATCTGCTTGATCAGTTCCATAATAACAAATGCTCCCAGGACATTTCCAAAAAGCCGCATGCACAGCGATAAGGGGCGGATGAAAATTTCCAGCACATTGATGGGGGCGATGACTGCCACCGGCTGCGCAAAGCTTTTTGCCCATTTTTTTACTCCTTTTTTCCGAATACCTGCCATCTCAATCAGTATAATACTCATCAGAGCCAAAGCCGCTGTGGTATTCAGATCCTTGGTGGGCGGCTTGAACCCGATTAGCCCGATCACGTTTGAGATCCCCAGATAGACCAGCACAGTTACCAGATAAGGGGCGTACTCTTTTGCGTGCTCTCCCAGCATCCCCTCCACCAGGTTATTCAGCCAGGTAACAATGTACTCCAGAGCCGCCTGCCGCTTACTGATTCCATGTACTTTCAGGTTTCTCGTCAGGATCAGGGAGAGAAGTACCAAAAATGCCATGATGATCCAGGTTACAACCACAGACTCTGCCACGCCGATGCCGCCGAACACCGGTATCGTAAACACGGTTTCGCAATTCAGCTCTTCCATCAGGCCTTCTGCCAAATTCTCCATAACACCTTTTCCTTCCTTTCTTATGTTTTTGCGCACAGATCCTCCGAACAGCCTGTGCTGCGGTTCCAGCCAAAAACCGTAAACCACAGCTGAAAGCCGGCTGTCGGCTGCGCTGCGGAAGTCCGGTCCATGCCAAGATTTCTGAATGAAACAGATTAAGCCCCTAAGGGCTCCTGGTTCATGGCAATTTTCCGGCATTGCCTTTCCTTCCTTTCTGTATTATACTCATGGAATAGAAAGATGTAAAATGTATTTTTAAGATTTTTATTATATCATTTTTGTATTACTGAAAAAGACGTATTGACAGCTTCCGGCACTTTAAAAAGGAGAATATATGGCGATTTCATACGATTACTACCGCATTTTTTATTACGTGGCAAAATACAAGAACTTTACCCAGGCGGCTAATGCCCTAATGAACAATCAGCCGAACATTTCCCGCTCCATCAGCAATTTGGAGCATGAGCTGGGCTGCCGTCTCTTTGTCCGTTCCAATCGGGGCGTCACCCTGACTCCGGAAGGCGAAAAATTATACGCCAGAGTGGCCGTGGCGCACCGCCAGCTTCAGGCAGCCGAGGCAGAGCTTGCAAAAGAGAGGAGCCTGCAGAGCGGCATGATTTCCATAGGAGTCAGCGAGACAGCCCTGCATGTCCTCCTGCTCTCCAGGCTTCAGGACTTTCACAAAACTTACCCTGGGATCCGCATCCGTATTTCCAGCGTTTCCACTCCCCAGGCCATCACCGCTCTGAGATCCGGCCTGGTAGATTTCGCTGTGGTAACTACGCCCACAAAGATTATACGGCCTTTGGAGGAAATCATTCTCCGCCAGTATCAGGAAGTCCTCATAGGAGGCCCCCGTTTTAAAGCTCTTCAAAACCGCACTCTCTCCTTAAAGGAGCTGTCCTCCTACCCGCTGATCCTTATGAACAGTCAGTCCAACACTCACGACTTTTATATGCGGTTCTTTCTGGAGCACGGCATAACCTTCCAGCCGGAGATCGAAGCCTCCTCCGTGGATCAGATTTTTCCCATGATAAAAAACGATCTGGGCCTCGGCTTCCTGCCGGAGGATATGATTCGGGAGGCTGTCCGCGAGGGGGAGGTTTTTCCTCTGAAGCTTGAATATAAGATTCCCATGCGTTCCGTGTGCCTGATCCGGGATGCGGACCGGCCCATGAGCATTTCCGCCACGGAGCTGGTAAAGCTTCTGCGCAGTTCTTAAGAACCAGAATGAGAAAGAGGCTGGCGCATGTCAATGCGCAGCCCCTTTGATCGATACTATAGTATTGTTCTTGTTCTCAGCCGTTCCACTCTTTCAGCCAAACCAGCATTTCGCCCTCGCCCCGGTTGTTCCAGCAGTAGTAAGGAACCGCTGTAAATTCCACCTCTTCCACCAGAGGCTTTTCTTCACTATAGAGTCCTCCCTTCCAGGAGTCTCCGCTGATCCTTCTGCCCTTTCCCTTTACCTTAACGATTCCTCCTAAAAGATCTGACTCTTCCTCGGTAAGAGGCTTCTCCGTATCGGCAAAAATAGCCGGAAGGTTGTCCCCATTATCCGCTTCCTCCAGGCAGTACACCAGAGGACCTCTCATAATAGCAGCCTTTCCGGAATCCGCCCTCACCTGTGGATTTGCGTACAGATATCTGGGAGGCGCCTGGAAGCTGACCCGGATCTCTCCATCCTTTTTCATGAAAACCCGGCAGTATCCCTTCTCGGTTTGCTCTGTTTCCATTCCTGGACACAGAACCTGGTACTCTCTGGCATAATCGGGAATTCTTAGGAAAATTTCCGCTCCCTTTTCCGGCACTCCGGCTACCTCCAGCACAAATTGGTTCTCCCAGGGGAAACGGGTTGACAGTTTAAGAGAAACCTCACCGTCCTTCACCAGCACCTTCGTTTCATTGGAAACGAACAGATTCACGAAAATCTGGTTCTGCTCCGAATCCACCCCGTAGATGTACTGTCCCAGGGAAGCCAGCGTTCTGGCAATGTTAGGCGGGCAGCAGGCCACGCCGAACCATTTCTGCCGCACTGCCTTTACATGTTTCTTGGAAGTTCCGTCCATGCAGGCAGGCGGCCATACCTCCAGCGGATTTACGTAGAAAAAGCTTTTCCCGTCCAGGGCGATCCCCGCCAGAACCGTGTTGTAAAGAGCTCTCTCCGCCACGTCTATGTAACGGCTCTCTCTGGTAATCTGGTTCATCCTCAGCCCGAACAGCGCCAGCCCGATGGATGCGCAGCTCTCAGAGTAATTGTATTCATTGGGGAGATCATAGTCCACCGTGAACCGTTCCAGGATTCCAGAAGACCCGATGCCCCCAGTAATATACATTCTCTTCTGGGTCATGTTTTCCCACAGTGTCTCACAGGCCCGCAGAAGCTCCTGATCCTGATAAGCCTCCGCAAGATCCGCCATGGCGCAGTACAGATATACGGCCCGCACAGCATGTCCCTCCGCCGTGGTCTGCTGCCGCACTGGAAGATGGGACTGGGAATAAGCCGGCGTATAGTCCGCAAACTCAGGGAAAATCCTCTTATAATCTGGCCTTGCGAACTCCTGAAGGAAGTAGTTTTCCCCCACGCCTCTGGCATCCACGAAGTATTTCGCCTGGTCCAGGTACTTCTTGTTTCCGGTCGCCTGATACAGCTTGATCAGACCGATCTCCACTTCCTCATGCCCCGGATACCCGTGAATCTTTCCTTCCTCAAATCCAAAGGTATCACAGATCAGATCTGCAAACCTGCACATACAGTCCAAAAACTTCCGTTTTCCGGTGCCCCTGTAATAGGCCACCGCCGCTTCCATCATATGGCCGGCCGTGTACAGTTCATGTCCTTCACAAAGATTTTTCCACCGGCCCTCCGGCTCCTTAATGGTAAAATACGTATTCAGGTAGCCGTCCTCCCACTGAGCCTCGGCAATCAGGTCAATCACCTCATCCGCCGTCTTCTCAAGCTCAGGATCCGGATAGCAGTTTAAGGTAAATCCCACTGCTTCCAGCCATTTAGCCGCATCTGTATCCTGAAAGACCGCTCCGTAGAATTCTCCTTTTTTCCTGCCTGCGGCAATCTTAAAGTTTTCCAGGCAGTGGCTGGACTCCGCATCGGGGATCCTGTCATTCATGGCCTCCCACTGATAGGGAATAATGGCCTTTCGCACAAGATCTACATGCTGGGACCAAAAGGAATCCTGTATGGATATCTGCTGCAGTTCCAATGATTGTAGCCTCATAAAACCCTCCTTGTATTCCTTTCTTTTTCTTATACTTTACGCTTTCACCGCTCCGTTTGTCAATCCACTTACAATGTACTTCTGCATAAAAATAAAGATCAGCACTACAGGAGAGATGGCTATGATTCCAAAAGCCATGGTAGAATTCCACAGGGTCTGGTACTGCTGCACATAATTGTAAATGCTGGAAGTGATAGGCCTCATATTTGGATCCGTAATAAAAGTAATTCCATAAATCAAATCGCCCCATGCATACACAAAGGAGAACACTGCCGCCACTACTACTCCCGGTCTCGCTATAGGAAGCATAATCCTGAAGAAGGACTGCCAGTACCCGCAGCCATCGATGTTTGCCGCCTCATCCAGTTCCTTGGGAATGGACAGAAAATAGGTCCTAAGAATAATAATACTAAAAGGAATTCCCAGGGTAGCATCCGCCAGTATCGGCGCCCAGTAGGTATTTAAAAGCTTTGCCCCTGAAAACATAATGTACAGGGAGGTAAGTACCAGGGTAGAAGGAAGCATCTGGGTAATCAGGAAAAAGAGGATCAGTGCCTTTTTCGCCTTAAATCGGAATCTGGCCAGACCGTAAGCGGCGGGGATCGCCAGCACTGTGGAGATAACGGTAGCTCCCACAGCAATGATGGCGCTGTTTTTGAATCCCCTGAGTGTATCGCTGGAAGCAGAGAGCTGATCCTGGAAGGCCTCCAGAGTCAGATCCCTGGGCCAAAGCGGAGTCGGGATCTCAAAAATCTCTACCTGGGTCTTTAATGCCGTTACCACCATCCAGTACAGAGGAAATATAAATATTATGAAGATTACAGCTCCCAGAAGGAAAGCAGTAATCTGGCTTCTTCTCTCTTTTTTGCCCATTACATAATCTCCTCCTCTTCATTGATTAATTTAATATAGAAGATTCCCGCTATCAGAAGGATCACAAACAGCACGTTTGCGGCTGCGGCTCCCTGGCTGAACTGGAATTCTTCAAAAGAAAGACGGTATGCGTAGGTGGAAAGCAGCTCTGTTGAATTAATGGGCCCTCCCTTTGTCATAACCCACACCAGGTCAAATACTTTAAAGGTATACACGAATCCCAGGGTCAGCACAGACATAATCGCAGGCTTAATCATGGGAATGGTTATCTGAAACAAGGTCTGGAATTTGTTGGCTCCATCCAGGGAACAGCTCTCATACACGTCTGCCGGGATCGTGGTGAGCCCTGTAATCAGCAGCATCATGTTAAAGGGAATTCCGATCCAAATATTCGCCACCACAATGGCCACCATGGCGGTTCCCGGCTGCAGCAGCCACTCCAAAGGCTGATCAATCAAATGCAGTCCCTGAAGAAACTGATTGATGATTCCTCCGGTGCTGGCGAACATAAACTTGAATAAAAGTCCGGCTACTGTAACTGGAAGCAGCCATGAGATCATGGTAACTCCCCGGAAAAAGGAACAGCCTGGAAATTTTTTGTTAAACAGAAGCGCCAGGGCAAAACCAATGATAAACTGAAAAAAGATGGAGCAGACAGTAAATACCAGAGTGTTGATAATGGCTGTAACGAGAATAGAATTATTGCTGGTAAAAAGATCAATATAATTCTGCAGTCCCACAAACACCTGGTTTTCCGGTCTTGCAAAGGAATATACATCCACATTTTTCAGACTCAGCACAATATTCTGAATCATCGGGTAACCGATAAAAATTAACATATACACAGCGGCAGGAAGGGTAAAAATAAATCCCATTCTGGCCCCGCCGTTTAATTTTCTCTTCTTCTTCATTGTATCCTCCAGAAAAACAACCGAAAGCAAAAGGCCGTCCCACAAGCGTCAGGACCAAAGTCTTTCCAACAAAACTTGTGGGGCGGCCCCCTTTATGTTTACTGAATTGCGTCTACTGCTGCCTGAGTGTCGGCTGCTGCCTGCTCAGGAGTCTTAGCGGAAGTCATCACTTCCTGGAATCCGGTCTGGATTGCGCTTGAGTAGGAAGGCCAGGATGCGCTGGGTCCTCTGGGAATTGAAGTCTCTATCTGAAGCAGGAATGCCTGCTGAATAGGATCCTCTGTCCAGTATGTATCCTGTGCTGCCTCTGTTTTCGGAGGATAGGAACCGTACAGCTTCATAGCCTCTACCATAACGTCTGTCTGGTCATAATATTTCAGGAATGCTTCTGCGCCTGAAGTATCATCCTTGTTTACAACGCCCATGTTCTCGCCGCCCAGAATAGAGGTAGCCTGTCCTGACTCTGCGTCTTTCTTAGGCAGAACCGTAACGCCATAGTTAAGATCCGGTGCGTTTGCCTCAATCCCCGGAATCTGCCAGGGACCATTCTGCTGCATTGCCAGGTTGCCTGCCATGAAGTTGTTATTTACGTCTGACTGTGTCCAGTTTACGCACTCTTTGGTCCAGGAACCTTCTTCGATCATCTCCTGCATTAAGGTATAAGCATCTACGCCGCTCTCAATGTCTGTGTAGGAACCGCCCGCCGTGTACAGCCACTGGAGACACTGGAAGGTACCCTCATCCGTATTTGTAGCCGCATTTCCGAATCCGTATACTCCATCCTTGGTAAGAGCTTTTGCCATTTCTCTGAACTCTTCCCACGTGGTGTTCTCATCAGGGTAGTCAATACCGGCTTCATCAAACATGTCCTTGTTATAGTACAAAGCCGTACAGTTTGTGGCAAACGGAATGCCATAGTGCTTTCCGTCAAGCATCGTGGATTCCATGGGGCCCTGGATGTATTCATCCCAGTTAATATCCGCATCTGAAATGTCGCCAAACAGTCCCAGTTCAATGAAAGACGCCATGCTGCACCCGTCCAGGATTACCAGGTCGGGAAGCTCTCCTGACGCAATCCCCAGGGTAAGCTGTTTCTCATAGTCTGCGAAAGGAACGTAGGTGTGGCTTGCCACGTACTCATCCTGAGATGCATTAAAGCCGTCGATCAGCGTCTGCATCATCTCTTTCTGGGCATCTGTTTCAAAATAATCCCAGATCACCACTTCCTTTTTCCCTTCTTCTGCCGCTGCAGTAAGCCCCGTTCCTGAAAGGGCTCCCAGAGCTGTCGCTGCCGCAAGAGCCGCAGCCAAGGTTCTTCTCCTTATCATTGTAAGACCTCCTTTATAATTATTCTCAGCACCCTTGCTGTTGTCATAATTATAAAAGAGGCCTCTTTTTTCATGAATTCTAATAATTTAAGATTAGTGGACAAATTTCAGCTTAATTTCTTCCCCTATCTCCCGGGCCGTCATCTCCCCGGAAATCAGACCGTACAGCCCTTCCGTCAGATCTTTGGAAACAGATGGCCAGGAATCGATATTGGTGCGCACCACGGCGCCATACATCTGCTCTTCAAAAACTTTCATAACCTCTCTGTTCTTTGTGTATTCCAGCGCCGAGGCGATTTTGGCCGGAAGCACCTGGGCCTTTTCACAGAACTCTTCCAATCCTCCCTGCTCTACGCAGTAAGTAAGGAATGCCAGGGAGCCTTCTCTATTCTTCCCTTTCAAAATCCCTATGTTTTCTCCCCCCACCACGGCTGCTCCCGTTTTCTCTCCTGGAATGGGAATCACCCCATAAGAAATCCCCTCTTCCTCCAGGGCCGGAAAAACCCAGGGGCCATTCTGCATGATAGCAGCTCTCCCATTTATGAATTCCAAGGACAGATCTGTCTGGGTCAAATTAATGCAGTTCTCCGAGAGGCTTCCGTCTTCCAGCAACTCTTCCAGAAAAGCAAATGCTTTTTCCGCATCCCCCTGAGCCGCCAGCACCCAGGGCAGAATCTGAAAGGCTCCCTGCTCTCCCTCCATTCCGCACAGCAGGAAGCCATAGCAGTCTTCCGTTGTAAGGGCTGCCGCCGCTTTCCGCAGCTCTTCCCAGGTCCCCGGAGGATCAATCTCTGCTTCCTCCAGCATCTTTTTATTATAAATCAAGGCTGTATTGTTGCAGTTAAAAGGAATCCCATAATATTTCCCCTGAAACTCCACTGTGTCTAAAAGAACACTGTAATACTCTTCCTCCACATTCCACTCCTGGGCTTTGTCTGTGATATCCTCAAACATTCCCAACTGAATCAGCCCCGGCATATCCGGATTATCCAGAATCGCCATATCAGGCAGGGCATCCTCCGTGTAGGCAGAAGTCAAACCCTTGGCAAAGCCTGTCATAGGAACGTATTCCCAGGAAGCCGTATACGCATTCTGTGACTGGTTAAAATCTCTCACCAGCATATCCAGCCCTTCTCTCTGGGCGTCTGTCTCATAATACGTCCAGATCAGCAGCTCTTCCCTCTCCGCCTTTTCCCGCCGCACGGATGCCGCATCCTCCTTTGCGCATCCTCCAAGGGCAAGAGCTGCAGCCATAAAAAACACAGAAAGAAAAACCCCCCTTTTTCTATCCGAGCTGCCGGTAGTCTCCCGGCGACACACCGATCTCTTCTTTAAAAACCCGGTTGAAATATTTCGGATCATTGTATCCTACCTCCTGGGAAATTTCATATATCTTTTTATCCGTTCCTTTCAGCAGCCTCTTGGCATGGCTGATCCTGAACCGCTTTACAAAGGTGGTGAAATTAATCCCCACCTCTTTATTAAAAAGGGTACTCAGGTATTCTGGCGTAATCTCCAGATAATCCGCCAGAATTTCCAGGGAGAGGTTTTCTTTGTAATGTTCCCGGATATAGCCAAGAGCTCTTTTAATCGTATAATTGCGGATATCCTCTTTCCGATCCGTAAAGCTGACAATGGCCTGAATAACCTGATCAAAGCTGTGCTCCAGCTCCCCAAGCGTCACCGCCTCTGCCGCCTGCCTTGTAAGATCCAGATTTCGGATTTTCTTATACATTTCAGGATTCACCTCACTGCAGATGCCGGATATAAAATTCAGCATTTTGATATAGCCGTGACGCATAGAATTGGGGCTGCATTTCATCTCTTTCATATAACTTTTAAAAGCCTCGCCCTCCTGCCGAAGGCGTCCTCCTGAACCATTGCAGACCGCTGTCTGTATTTCTCCTTCCAGCGCTTTGGGATACTCATACGGCTTTTCTTCCATCTTCTGAATCTCTTCCAGCGTAAGAAGCTTTCTGTAACCGGCCAGCATCCCCCAGGGATATGCGCTCCTGCAGTCGGCGGCAAGGCCTGAGAGCTCCTGCAGTTTTTGCACCTGGGCAAAGATCCACACCGGCTGATCCTCCCGTTCTGCATCGAGATACAGTCTTCTCTGCATTTTTGCCATCAGTTCTTCAGCCGAACTGCCTCCCTGAAAGAGGCAGAACATCTCCTGTGAGCTCTCCAGAACGGTGCTGCACATCCCGTACGCTGGATTTTTCTTTCTGAAATCCTCCCATCTCTTTTCTATGCAGGCCTCATATCGGGTTTTTGTACTGCCTGTATAGCCTGCCACCAAAAAACATGGCTTCCCCTCCTGGAAACCTCCCTGTTTTTCAAGCTGCCTGCAGACTTCCTCCTTGTCCCGCTTCCCTCCCAGCAAAAGCTCTCTTAACAGCCCTTCTGCGGTTCGGGCCGTTTTCTCTTCCTCTTCCCTGATTTTTTCCTGGATTTTGTCCAACAGGCTTGTAACATCCTCCGCTGCCAAAGGCTTCAGAAGATAATCCTCCACGCCGTAGCGCATAGCCTTTCTGGCGTATTCAAATTCAGAATATCCGCTAAGCACCACACGGTGACAGGAGATTCCTTCCCTATCCAAAGCTTCCATCATCTCCAAACCGTCCATCTCAGGCATACGAATATCAGAGATGATCAGCTCTGGATGGAGCCGCATAGCCATCTCCAGTCCCTCTTTTCCATTTTTAGCTTCCCCGATAATAGTATGGGAGGTGTGGGCTGATATCAGCCTTGCCATCCCTGTACGTATTTTTATCTCATCTTCTACGATCAGGATTCTCATCTTCTTCCTCCTCCCCCAGCGGCAGCCGCAGAGTTATGACTGTTCCTCTGCCCTGAATACTGCTTACATTCCAGGAAGCTGCCTCTCCATAATACATATGCATTCTCGAAAAAGCGTTGTGCAGACCGATGCTTCTTCCGTCATCCCGGATCGCCTCTTCCTTATCATTGAAGCTCCGCACCATTTCCGGCGGCATTCCTTTTCCATTGTCTTCAATCAGCACAGTAAATTCTCTTCCGTTGTCTGCCATGGAAAAATCCACATGCAGGATCCCCCCTCCCTCCATCTCCTTAAGGCCATGGAGAATGGCATTTTCTACAAAGGGCTGAAGCAGAAGCTTATGTACCTTCCTGGGATAAAGTCTTTCGTCCACGTGAATCTCACATGAAAAGGCGTCATTGAGCCGCATCTGATGGAGACTTACATACTTTTTCAGCCAATCCTCCAGCTCCCAGATAGTAGTTTTCTGGTTGCTTTTACTGATACTGTATCTTAAGATAACCCCCAGATTACGCAGCATCCGGCTGATCTCATACTCTTCTTTTTCGATGGCCATCCAATTTATGGAATCAAGGGTGTTGTAAAGGAAATGCGGATTAATCTGAGCCTCCAAAGCCCGGATCTCTGCGTTTTTCTGCTGCTCTTTGGCCTGCTCCACCTCATGAATCAGCTCTTTAACCTTTACTGTCATACTGTTAAAGTTATCCGAAATAATTCCGATCTCATCGAACGACTGTACCGGTACCACCACATCCAGATTCCCTTTCTGAACCTGCTGCATACCTGATACCACCGAACGCACAGAGGCATCCATGGTCCGTACCGTATATACAATCAAAAGAGTGGTAAAAAGAAGGACGGCCAGTGTCACCAAAATCAGGGCCTGCTGGGTTCTTGAGAGATCTCTGAGCATATACTCCGTGTCATAGGCGTTGCAGAAAATCCACCCTGTCACAGGGTCCTCATATTGATTTATGGCTATTTTCTGCTCCCTGAGATAGCCCGACACCTGAACAAATTCTTCCACCTCCAGATCTGGATTCATTTCCATTCCAGAAAAATCCGGGTCGGGATACGTAATAATCCGTCTGTCTTCATTCAGAATAAAGTTCAGGCTCTGTCCCAGCAGATCTCCGCTGTTATTGCAGATCGTATTTAATATCCTTTCGTCAATGGTCATGACTACCGTCCCGATGCTTCCCCGATCCAGATGGTCAAAATCAAAGAGCCTTTTTGAAATATGGAAAAAGTGACCTTCATTTCTATCCCCCTGAAAGGTCATGGTGTCGGTCAGCACCATTCTGGGCGCATCAATGGCCTCCCGGTAGGGCGGAATCTGGCGCAGGTCTCTGTAGCTGTGCCAAATTGTATTCAGGGAAGAATCATTCTGAAAGTCATAGACCACCGAGGTACCATCCGGGCACACAATAGCCAGACACCGGATTCCGGCTTCACTGTTGTTGTACTGCTTCAGCCGGTCTGTAATCTGATTGTAAGCCATTGCTTTGCGGGTATTCTCTTCATCTGTCAGGGCAAGCACATTCTCAATTACCTGTTCATCCCTGTAGATCTGGTAAATCAGATTCGTATAGACCTGAATGTTTAAGTTTACTCTTTCCGCAATCTGAGTCAGGTTATTTACCATCAGCTCGTCAATTTTCTGCGTCATATTTTTCCGATTTATCTGAAACCCAAAGATCTGAACAAACAAAATAGGAATAATAGAAGCCAAGGCAAAGGCACACATAAGTTTTTTCCCCAGCTTC
>DVGR01000005.1 GCA_018712605.1 Candidatus Choladousia intestinigallinarum | reverse complement strand
TTACTGTTTTTGTAAGGTCAGTTCCTCAATTTTGAATTCTCTTCAGAATTTTCGAGGTTGTTTCACTGTTTAGTTATCAAGGTTCTTTTTCGCTGATCAAGATCAGCTTCGTTATATTATCATACGTTTTTCTGTTTGTCAACAACTTTTTGCATTTTTTTCAAATTTTTCATAAGTTGTCTTTACATATAACATACAATAAACGGAGAAGGAGGGATTTGAACCCTCGCACCGCTATTAACGATCTACTCCCTTTCCAGGGGAGCCCCTTCAGCCGCTTGGGTACTTCTCCATGTGCCTGATTATTTATTCTGTAGAAGCGGAGAGGATGGGATTCGAACCCATGCGCCCTTTCGGACAAACGGTTTTCAAGACCGCCGCGTTATGACCACTTCGCTACCTCTCCAGTTCAGCGCAGTCAATATCTTACCATTCATTCCTTTTTCTGTCAATACCTATTTTCACAAAAATTACTTTTTTTGTAACCGTTCATCCATCAGGTATGACACGGGCTATACTGTTGCCTTTTTTTGCATCCGCTTAATCATAGACTGTTTTGCTGCCCACCGCTTATAGAAGCGGAAGCCACCCTCATCTGAGATATACAGCCGCAAGATCCAGATCTTCTGGCGTCGTGATCTTTATATTCTTATACGAACCTTCAATGAGTTTAACCTTGGTTCCGTGTATATACTCTGCCACCATAGCGTCGTCTGTGATCTTCACCTCCGTGTATTCCTTCTGCATCAGCTTCTGGTATGCATCCAGAATCTCTTCATAGAAAAAGGCCTGGGGCGTCTGTATCATCCATAATTCCTCCCTGGGCAGGGTTTCTGCCACAAAGCCCTGAGGATCGCTGCGTTTGATGGTGTCTTTCACCGGCATCCCCACCACACATGCCCGGTATTTGGGAAGGGCATTTATAATCCGGTCCAGGATTTCTCTGTCTACCATCGGGCGGGCTCCATCGTGAATGAATACCCATTGACAGTCTTTGGCTGCTTTCAACCCTTCGTATACGGAATGATACCTTTCTTTTCCACCCTGTACAATTTGCTTTATCTTCTTAAAATCATAACGCTCCGCAATCTCCCTGCGGCACCAGGAGATATCTTCCGCACCGCACACCAGAATAATCTCCTGAATCATGGGATGTTCTTCAAAAGCCGCCAGAGAGTAGTACAGAACAGGCTTTCCATTTAACATAAGATACTGTTTTTTCGTCTTACTGTGCATTCTGCTTCCCGAACCTGCCGCCAGGACGACTGCCGTATATTTCTCCATCTCTTTTCTCCTGTTTCCCTCTCTGCCTCGTTTTTCTCCACACAGTCCTGTCATGGGCTTTATCGTTCGCCCAGCTTTAAGCCCGGCACAGCGTTCAGATCCAGGCCGTGGCGGACGCCTTTCTTATACTCATAATAAGCGGCGGCACCGATCATTGCGGCGTTATCTGTACACAAAAGCGGCGACGGGGAGAAAAAACGGAATCCATTTTCTCTGCACGCCCGCTGCACAGACTCCCTAAGGGCCGAATTCGAGGCAACGCCTCCCGCCAGGGCCAGCTTGTCCAGCCCCGCTTCCTTTACAGCCTCTACGGCATGTTCTGTCAGCACGTCTACCACCGCTTTCTGGAATGAGGCTGCCACATCTGCCTCTATTACAGTCTCACCCCGCATCCTGCAGCCGTTCAGATAATTCAGCACCGCCGATTTTAGGCCGCTGAAGCTGAAGTCCAGGGGGGCTTCCGCTATTTTTGCCTTGGGAAAAGGTATGGCATTGGGATTCCCCTCCTTTGAAAGGCGGTCTATTTTAGGTCCGCCGGGATATCCCAGACCGATGGCTCTTGCCACCTTATCGAAGGCCTCTCCGGCTGCGTCGTCCCTGGTGCAGCCCAGGATCTCATACACACCGTATTCTTTCACCTTCACCAGATGGGTATGGCCGCCGGAAACCACCAGACAGATAAAGGGAGGCTCCAGATCTTTGTTCTCTATATAATTGGCTGAAATATGTCCTTCTATGTGATGCACGCCCACCAGTGGGAGTTTTTTTGCATAGCTGATGGCTTTAGCCTCCGCCACCCCCACCAGCAAAGCCCCCACTAATCCCGGTCCGTACGTAACCGCAACCGCATCCAGATCCTCCAGGGATGTGTCTGCTATCTCCAAAGCCTCCCCAATGACCTGATTGATTTTTTCAATATGCTTCCTGGAGGCGATCTCAGGCACCACTCCTCCGTATAGTTTATGGAGATCAATCTGAGAAGAAATCACATTTGAGAGGACTTCTCTTCCATTCTTTACAACTGCCGCCGCAGTCTCATCACAGGAGCTTTCGATGGCCAAAATTTTTATATCTTTTTCCATTTCTCTGATGCCTTTCTATTAAACTTTACGCTTTCAGTCCTCTTCAAACAGCAGTTCCCTGGACTTGCCGTCTTTCCCCGGGCAGGAATTAGGGAAAATCTCCCTCACCTGCGCCATGTATTCCTCCGGCCTTATAAGGGAAGGGCTGTAATGGGTCAGCCACAGTTCCTTCACCTTAGAACGGCGGGCAAGCTGCGCCGCCTCCGTAAAGGTCATATGCTTATTTTCCACTGCCTTCTGAGCTTTTTCCGGTTCTCCGTACATCCCTTCACAGATAAACAAATCGGAATCTGCTGCATTCTTTACAATAGAATCCGTGGGCCTGGTATCGGTACAGTACGCAACTTTTATCCCTTTCCGTGCCGGGCCAAGGACATCGCCTGGGACATACGTAACCCCGTCAATCCGCACCTCTTCACCTTTTTGCAGGCGATTCCAGTACTGCACCGGAATCTCAAGCTTCCTGGCACGCTCCACGTCAAATCTGCCTGCCCGCTGAATCTCCAGAGTGTACCCATAACAGAGAACATTATGGTTTACCCGAAAAGCCTTGATTTTGTAGCCTTTTCTAATAAATTCCTGTTCAGGCCCCTGTATCTCCTGGAACTCCAATGGAAAGGGCAGCTCCGGCGCAATCACTCGGAGAGCGTTTACGACTCTCTCTAGGCCCCTGGGGCCAATGAGAGTGAGGGGTTCCGTCCGCTCGGCGTTTCCCATAGTAAGAAGCAGCCCCGGAAGGCCGCTGATATGATCTCCGTGATAATGAGTAAAGCATATAGTATCAATCGGTTTAAAGCTCCACCCCTTTTCTTTTATGGCGACCTGTGTCCCTTCCCCGCAGTCGATCATGAGGCTGCTGCCGTTAAATCTGGTCATCAGGGACGTCAGCCATCTATGAGGAAGCGGCATCATTCCTCCGCTTCCCAGCAAACAAACATCCAGCATAATCTTCCTCTTCTCTTTATCTTTACATTTACATTATCTTATCACAGAAGCAGGAATCTTGGCAAGCTACAGCTCTTCCTCCACTTTCACCGGTATAGCAAAAGAGCGTATGATACGGTCATAACAGGCTTCGCACAGCGTGAAGCTGTGGCGTTCTCCGTCTTTTTCCGAAAAATATCCCCAGGTATGCTCTACCAAAAGCGCTTCCTCCTGGGGGATCTCCCTGCCCATGTCCAGTTCCCTGCCGCAGCCATTGCAGAATACTTTTGTATTTTCCATTTTTATCCTCCCGGCCAAAATTTTTTATCTGTTTTTGCATCCCTTACGAAGAGCTATTATACACAGATCTTTTTCGTTTTGACACCGGGAATTCCTGTCAGTGATCCAGGCACATAATCAAAGCATCTTCCTTTGGCATTTCATAGAAGCCGCGGCGCACCCCGGCTTTTGTAAATCCCAGCTTCTCATAGAGCCGGATCGCTCTGCCATTGGATATGCGTACTTCCAGAATATACCGCTCCACGCCTCTTTTTCCGCCGCAGCGGATCAGCTCTTCCAACATGCGCATCCCTATCCCCCTGCGCTGGCAGGATGGAGACACGGCCACATTCGTGATCTCTGCTTCCTCAAAGGACTGGTAAAAGCCGCAGTAACCCACCAGCTTTCCATCTAAAAAAACAGACAGGTAGAAGGCGTCCTGACTGGCAAGAGCTGACAAAAAACCTTCACAGCTCCAGGGCTGCCCAAACAGCTCCTTTTCAATAGAAGCGGCGGCCAGGGCATCCGCCGGCTGCATTCTTTCAATTCTGATCTCCTGCATCTTCTACCTCTCGGCCGCTTCTTTGGCCATCCTCTCTCTTTCAGCCTGGGAAAGGCGCAGATACTGAGGCCGGTGTTCCTGGGCCGTTTCAACCCTTCCCTCTTTTGCGTAAATCATCCCCAGGGCCGCTATAGAAGCCGCCCGCTGGCGGTTCAGATGAAGGGGGGCCGTCTCAAAGGGTACCAAAAGCCCCTTTTCCAGCAAATTCAGGTAGACCGGCACGCCGTCTCCCAAAAGGATCACCGGTTCTCCTGCCTGATTGATTTTTTGAATCAGCTCTTCCACCCCTATTGCGGTCTGAGGAAGAACCGCTTCTAATCCTTCTTTTTTACTCCGGTAAATCCCCGTATACACCTGACTGCGTCTGGCATCCATCATGGGGCAGACAAGCTTGTCGGCTCCCGCCAGATTGTAAGCCAGACCTTCCAGGGTTGGCACCCCGATCAGGGGTTTGTTCAGGGCAAGCCCCAGCCCTTTGGCCGTGGCAGAGCCAATTCTCAGACCTGTAAAGGATCCGGGCCCTGCCGCCACCGCAATATAATCCACAGTCTCCAGATCCAACTCCGTCATACGCACAATCTCATCTACCATGGGAAGCAGGGTCTGTGAATGTGTCTTTTTATAATTCACCGTATATTCCGCCAAAAGTATTTCATCCTGGGCAATGGCTGCCGAGGCTACCATTCCGGAACTGTCCAAAGCCAGTATTTTCATCTTCCATTTCCTCCCGTCATTCAATCGCCCCAGTCTCATCCAGGGCGGTCACAATTCCGTCAATACGGATTTTACGGTAATCAAATCCTTTTTCAAGATCTTTCTCAATAGAAATCCATATAGTCTCCGGGGGCATCAGCTCCCGGATCAGTTCTCCCCACTCTACCATACTGACTCCCTGTCCATAAAAAAAATCTTCATATCCGATCTCTTCCATCTCTTCAGGGTCTCCGATCCGGTAGACGTCAAAATGATAGAAGGGCATCCTGCCCTCCTCATAAATCTGAAGAATGGTAAAAGTAGGGCTGTTTACCGGCCCTGAAATCCCCAGCCCGGCAGCCATCCCCTGAGTCAGCACTGTTTTCCCCGTTCCCAGGTCCCCGTTCAGGGAATATACCTGTCCCGGCCTGGCTTTCTGCCCCAGAAGCTGCCCCAGCCCATACGTTTCTTTTTCTGAGTACGTTTCTATTTCCATTTTTTTCTCCATCTTATCCTTAACCCTTTTCGACACCCTAATCATTTAAAGTATCTAAAATCAGGAATTTTCATTTCCTTTCAAAAAAGCAAACGGGTCTCTGTCGTGGAGGAAATGCATGAGCATGTAGGAACACATGATCGCCACACGTTCCTCCCTAAGAATCCTGTCCACTTCCCTGCGGTCCGCCAGCACTACCTCCAGTTCTTCGCTGTCCTCCAGCCCCTCCAAAGTTACCTGGCCGGAGGCATAGCCATAGACGGTGCAGCAGCTCTCATCTGTCATGCCTATGGTGGTATAATAAGGCTTCTCAAATTTTTCGTCCACCACAAGAGGCGTGAGAGTCAGCCCGGTTTCCTCCCTGAGTTCTCTTACAGCAGCTTCTTTGAAATTTTCCCCGGGTTCCACCAATCCTGCCGGGAATTCATAAATATAATCGTCGATGGTATAGCGGTACTGCCGTACCAGCACCACCCGGTCTGCTTTCTCCCCGTACAGGCTGTAGATCAGCACCCCGTCCGGGCTTTGCTTCTTGGTGTTCAGTTCCAGAGCCTCAGGGGTTTTAGCCCTGGAAGCCACATAATAATTTCCCGTCTTTCCTTTTCTATTTTCCACCTGAAGATGGTACAGATTCACGTAGGGATTATCTGTCATTTTCTTGATTCCATGTATCTTGGGCATTTTCAATCACTCCCTCTTCTTTTTGCACAGCCTATTGTATCATCAAACCCTGGGAATTTCCAGACAAAAAAGAGAAAGCCGCCTGTTTACAGGCTGACGCTTTCCCTTTTATCCCCTTATTATTTTAAATGGCCGCTTCCAAGGCTGTCGATAATGGTAATAACCAAACCCTTAATGCTGTTTTCCGTAGTACGGTAGGGTGCAATACGCAGCGTGTAATACTGCCCGTTGGTGGCCACCACCTCACGGTCAATGGGGGTCAAAGTCTTAAGCACACTCTGAGCATCCTCCACAATCTTTTCATAGGGAAAACTGTGGGCGAATATCTGAATCGAACGCCCGATATCCTGCTCCATCAGTTGGAATTCCCTGCCTATATATTCCGTAAACTTACGGATGTTCAGATTTCCGTCTACGAAAAGAATACCGATCATTGTTGAAGACAGGAAGTTGGAGAGGTCATTGGTCATCATGGTCAGCTCATCCACCTTCTGCTGGTATTCCGTATTGACGGTATAAAGCTCTTCATTCACAGACTGCAGTTCTTCGTTGGAGCTTTGAAGCTCTTCATTGGCTGTCAGCAGCTCCTCGTTGGCCGCCTGCAGTTCCTCATTCACCGTTTCCAGCTCTCCAATGGTTTTATGAAGGTCGTTCTGCGACTCCTGCAGTTCCTGCTCCAGATCTGTAATACGGCGGGCAGCTGTGGAATCAATATCATATTTTTCCCGAACACCCTCCCCTGGCTCCTTCTTCTCCTGATAATCCTGGAAAATCATAGCAGTCAGACCGCTCTCTCCCTTTTTCTGAAGAGGAATGGGATGAACACTGAGATTCACCCTCCTGGAACCGGAAGGCGTGTCCACCGGTATATCCGCATACGTAATGGAAATATGTTCCCCCCGGCTGCGGCTTAAGGCCGTGGAAGCCGCCAAGCTTAAATCCTTATTAAGAATATGAAACAGATTAAAGGAGGCTTTCCCCGGGGCAATGGAAACGTAGTCCATATAGTTTCCAAAAAAGTGAATAACGGTATTGGCCTCATTGAGCACCAGAGAAGCCGGCATGTATTTTTCCAGGAATTCCGTGTAGACGGATTCCATGGCATATTCCTGCTTATCCAGGCCCTGCAGGCTTACAGAATGGGGTGTTATAGGCTGGAAACTTGGCACATGGAAAGTTGGCGTCATCAGATGTTCTGTCTTCCCCGTACTGTTATGAATATATATTTTCTCTGCACTGCAGGCCGGCTTAAACACGTCCGAGTATTCGTTAGCCGTCTCGCTCTTTCCCAGGAATAAATATCCCCCGTTCTTCAAGGCTGAATGAAATACCGCAAAAAGTCCCCGCTGAAGAACCGGCTGAAAATAGATCATGACATTGCGGCAGCTAATGAGATCCAGTTTCCCAAAGGGCGGATCGGAGAGCATATTATGGGGCGCAAAGATGATCATCCGCCGGATCTCCTTTGAAATATGATACCGGTCATTGCGCTTGATAAAGTATTTGGACAGACGCTCCGGGGATAAGTCGTCAATGATATTTTCTGAAAATATTCCCTTTCCCGCCTGCTCAATCGCCTGAATATCAATGTCTGTGGCAAAGATTTTAATATCACGCCTTACATGGAGTTCCTCCAGGATTTCCTGGAAAAGGATGGCAATGGAATAAGCTTCCTCCCCAGTAGAGCAGCCAGCGCTCCAGACTCGGATAGGTTCCTCCTCCCTGGTATTCTGCACAATGGGATAGAGGGCTTTCTCCTTGAGAGTCTGGAAGAAGGCAGGATCCCGGAAAAAATTTGTCACTCCAATCAGAATCTCTTTTACCAGAATGTTTACTTCCTCATGGCTGGTATCCAGAAATTTGGCATACTCTTCCAGGCTTTCGCAGTGGTTGACTACCATACGCCGTTCAATCCGCCGCAGCACCGTAGTTCTTTTGTAATGCGTAAAATCAATACCCCTGATTTTCTTCATTAGCGCATAGATGTGAGAAAAGCTTTCCTCATTGCTGGACTGTATCTCTCCGTTTTCCGGCTCTATGATGGTGCGGTATTTAGAGTAATGAAGAATCTCCCCTGAAATATCCTTGGGAGAAAGTATGTAATCCACCACCCCGGTATTGATGGCGCTTCGGGGCATGCCGTCAAACTTAGCCGTCTCCGGATCCTGAACAATGGTCAGTCCGCCTTTTTCTTTCACCGCTTTTATCCCATTGGTTCCATCCGATCCTGTGCCCGATAAAACCACAGCCACCGAGTGGTCGCCTTTTTGTTCCGCCAAAGAGACCAGAAAAATATCTATTGGGTGGTTAAGCTGCCCCTGGGCGTATTCATCCAGGTACAGTTTCCCTTCACGGTACGTAATGTTCATTTTGGGCGGGATCAGATAAACCCGGTTGGGTTCTACCTCCATACCGTTCTCCGCCTGGAGCACCATCATCTCCGTATACTTTCCCAAGATATCTGCCATCAGGCTTTTATAATCGGGAGCCAGATGCTGAACCACCACAAAACTTAAGCCGCTGTTGGATGGCATAAAGCGAAAAAACTGCTGAAGCGCCTCCAGCCCTCCTGCCGAAGCTCCAACTCCCACCACAAACAAATCCTTTTCTTCCAAAAGCATATCTCTTTTAAACAATCCCTCTTCCTCCATCATCTGTAAACCTCCCGCATATCTGGCGACTTCAAATATTTCTCTTCAAAGATTTCAACGGGTATTGGACGATCGTAATAAAATCCCTGACCGCACACACAGCCATTCTCCAACAAAACCGCCACTTGATTCTGGTTTTCCACACCCTCGGCAACACAGATCATATTGCAGCTCTGGCAAATATGCACCAGATCCCGCACTATCATCCGGGATGTAGAATTTTCCGTAATATTTTTTATTAGGCTTCGATCCAGCTTTACTGAATGAAATTTCAGTTCAGCCAGCATATTCATGTTAGAATAACCGGAACCAAAATCATCCAAAGAAAAACGAAGACCATACTGTTCAAAACGGCGGATTAATTCCTCAAAGGTATTATTTTCAAAATCTCCTGCCGTCTCCGTAATCTCAATCTCAATTAAATCCTGCGATACCAACGGATAGCGGCTCATGATAGCCAATACCGAAGCCAAGGCAGAGGGATTTAAGAGAGTATTCCTGGAGAAATTACTGGACATAGGATACATGGTATACCCTTTTTCCTGCCAATGATTCATGGTTGACATCAACCGGTCAAGCACAAAATAATCCACTTTGTGTATTGTGCCATCTTCTTCCATCTCCTCGATCACCCGGCCATGAGGCAAAAGCTTCCCATCCTTATCTAAAATACGCACCAAAGCTTCAGCTCCCATCAAATGCCCATCCCTCATATCAATTTTGGGCTGCAAATAAATCGTTGGATATCCCTCCGTCTGAAGCCTGGCCATAACATCCTGTTCCAATGTAAGATTCTCCTGAACAAGAGGCCGAAGCCATACCTCAGACCTCTCCCAGGAATCATCGCATTCCATAATGGAGCGGGCTTTTTTCACCAGATCCCGGGCATTGAATATTCCCTCGGACCAAGTACAGCCCATTCTAAACAATCCCTTGTTCTGCCGCCCCACCATTTGCTTCGCCCGGGCACAGTGCTCCAAAAAAGCACTGTAAATCACATCCGTGCAGAGAACAAGAAATTCCGCTTCTTTTGTATGAAACAACTGCGTTTTGTCAAATACTTCCATCAATACGTTAGAAATATGCAGCAGCATCTCCCTGCCATACTCAAATCCCCGCAGTTCTTTCAGCTTCTCATACTCCGGCACATCTACCATCACTACACCCAGTGAGCTGTACTTGGTCCGAGGGAATATTCAATGCCCGGGATCTGGTGAAAAAAGC
>DVGR01000054.1 GCA_018712605.1 Candidatus Choladousia intestinigallinarum | reverse complement strand
TCAGGCGGGAATTGAAAAAATTGACAAGCAGGGTGATTTGCTTTTGATTCATGCCAGAAGGGATATCCGGGCAGAACTCTCAAAGTACCTGGGGGAGAACGGATATACCGTACTGCACCTGCATCAGCGGGGCGGTGACCTGGATGAAATCTACAGACGTTATTTTGAAAAGGCGGGACAGAGTGATGAAAGAAATCAGTTTGGTAAAGAAAAAAAGAGAGGCTTTAAATTCAGAAAAGCCTCAAAAGGCAAAGCCTAGATCCCGGACGGGGCGTCACGCACTGTTTTGCAAGGAGCTGGGAGACCATTTAAACAGCAAGCGCTTCCTGATTATTCTGCTTCTGATTGTGGTGACCAGTTTTGCCAGTTTGTACGGCTCTATTTCGGGCCTGGAGGATGCGCTGGAAAGCGACAGCAATTTTATATTTCTGAAGCTGTATACGTCAGGAGGCAGCTCTATTCCCTCCTTCACCTCCTTTATCGCTTTGCTGGGGCCCATTGTAGGGTTGGCGCTGGGCTTTGACGCCATAAACAGTGAGCGAAGCGGCGGGACGCTGAACCGATTGGTATCCCAGCCGATTTACAGGGACTCGGTTATCATCGGTAAATTCCTGGCAGGCACTGCGATAATCGCCATCATGGTTTTTTCCATGGGGATCGCCATTGGAGCAGTCGGAATGTATGTAACCGGCCTCGTGCCGGAGACGGAAGAGGTGCTGCGGATCTTTGTATTCCTTTTCTTCACAGTGGTATACGTGGCTTTCTGGCTGGCGCTGTCCATACTCTTTTCAGTGTTGTGCAGGCATACGGCCACTTCTGCGCTGGCTTCCATTGCTGTTTGGATTTTCTTTGCGATTTTCATGAGCCTGGTGGCCAGCATTGTGGCCAATGCCGTATATCCGGTAACTACGGAATATGAAGCCCTTGTAAACTCCATGGGAAATTATACGCTGGAGCTTGGACTGAACCGGATTTCACCTTACTATCTGTACAGTGAAGCGGTTTCAACAATCATGAATCCTACGGTCAGAGCCATCAATGCAGTGACCATGGATCAGTTGGTGGGAGCTATCTCGGGATATTTAAGCTTTGGCCAGAGTCTTCTGCTGGTATGGCCTCATCTGGTAGGGCTGGCAGCTATGATGCTGATAACCTTCGCCCTTTCCTACATAGGCTTTATGCGCCAGGAGATTCGCGCAAATTAAGATGTGATCTATGAAATAAAACGGCATCCGGAATTTCCGGATGCCGTTTTTGACATGGCCGGGAAGTTGAGCTATAATTGGGGAAAACGAACATAAATTGCCAATGAAGGAGGAATCACTATGCTGGAATATCGGTATGACACACAGCTTCTCATCGAGGGGACAGATCTGGATGAGGATGCAATCAGTGATTATTTTACGGAGAATTTTAAGGGAGACTGTCTGCTGGCCGTGGGAGACGAGGAATTGATTAAAATACATTTCCATACAAACGAACCCTGGAAGGTGCTGGAATACTGTGCTTCCCTGGGAGAGATTTACGATATCGTAGTGGAGGATATGGATCGCCAGGCCCGGGGACTGAAGGGATAGGCAGCAGCCAGGTATAATAGAGGCCATGGAAAATAAAAGAGAAGTTCTGTTAAAACTATTTGTTTCTACTCTGTACCTCAGCGCTTTTACCTTTGGAGGCGGGTACGTGATCGTCACTCTCATGAAGAAAAAATTTGTAGATCAGTATCACTGGATTGAAGAGAAAGAGATGCTGGATCTGATCGCCATAGCGCAATCCTCTCCCGGAGCCATCGCCGTAAATGGAGCTATTGTGGTGGGATATAAGCTTGCGGGCATGGCGGGGGCTGTCACGGCGATTGCGGCCACGGTCATTCCTCCTTTTGTGATTATTTCCCTGATCTCTGTTTTCTACAATGCTTTCCGAAGCAATTTCATCATCAGCCAGATGCTGGAAGGGATGCAGGCAGGGGTGGGAGCGGTGATCGCTTCCGTGGTGTACGAAATGGGAAGAGGGATGGCGGACCAAAAGGATCCCCTGTCTCTTTTGACCATGGCGGGAGCCTTTGCGGCATCCTGGATCTTTGGCATCAATGTGGTATACGTGATACTTGTCTGCGGGCTGCTGGGGGCTGTGCGGACTTTGCTGGCAGGCAGGAGGGGAGTGTTATGATCTATCTGCAGCTTTTTCTCAGCTTCCTTCAGATCGGCCTGTTCAGCTTCGGCGGCGGGTATGCAGCTATGCCTTTGATTCAGGGGCAGGTAGTGACCCGGTACGGGTGGCTGACTATGGAAGAGTTTACGGATTTGATTACGATTTCTCAGATGACGCCAGGCCCTATAGCCATTAATTCCGCCACCTTTGTAGGGATTAAGATTGGGGGGATTCCAGGAGCGCTGGCGGCGACCCTGGGCTGTATTCTTCCCTCCTGTGTGCTTGTTACCTTGATTGCAAAGCTGTATCTTAAATACAGAAATATGGCAGTCCTTCAGGGGGTGCTGGGTTCTCTGCGCCCGGCGGTAGTGGCGCTGATCGCTTCCGCAGGGCTTTCCATTCTGGTTACGGCATTTTGGGGAAGCGGGGGAAAAGTGATTCTTCAGGATACCAGGTGGAGCCTGGCAGTGATTTTTGCAGTCTGCCTGGTGCTTCTGCGCAAATTTAAAATGAACCCCATATGGGTTATGCTTCTGGCAGGCGTCATGAAGGCGGCAGCTTCAGGCGTGGGATGGTAAAAGGGAATAAACTTACAGAGCGACATTGTAAGCTGCGGGACGGATTTGGGCCTGCAGGGAAGGAGCGTGATGCTGATGAAACGAAAACGGACATTATTGGGCTTATTTTTGCTGTTGTTTACAATGCTGTTCCCGGTTCACGTGCTGGCGGCATCGTGGACGACTTCCGGGACCGCCGTATATTCCAACGGGATATGCACACTGACCGAGTCAGAGTCTGATGTCAGCGGCGGGCTGCAGTATTCGGTGCCCCTGGATACGAGAGGCGGATTTACCCTTTCTTTTGATTATTGGATGGGTGATTATAAGTATAAGCCCTGCAAGGGATTTGATCTTTTGTTTGCTGAAGAGGACGTCTCTTCGGGAACTTTCGGCACCAATTATTACGCCATTGAATTTCGGCCCTTCAGCGGATATTATATCAGGGCGATGAAATATAAAGATGACCATACGCATGAATCCTTGAATGACAGCACCGGCGTAGTATACAGTGACAGTACCTGGCACAATGTAGTGGTCAAATATCTGAACGGCACGGTCACAGTCACCCAGGACGGAGCGACGGTCTTTTCCTGTTCTAATTTTGCTGTTCCAAATCTGTGCTATTTTGGATTTTCAGCAGAAACGGATCTTTATGCATTTGGCTGCCAGAAGCATATGGTGAAAAATATCTGCCTTTCGTCGGCTGAAGCGGTCCGTGTTTATCTGAATGCGAACGGCGGGAAGACAGATACGGCCTCCCTGTATGTACTCAGGAACAGTTCCGGCTTTCTTCCAACGCCGACACGTACCGGCTATAGCTTTGCGGGCTGGTATACGTCGCCCACAGGCGGGATTAAAATCAATGGAACGAATTACAATTTTGCCCCTGGACAGACCCTCTATGCGCACTGGACAGCGAAGTCCTATGCGGTGAAGTTGAATGCGAACGGCGGCTCCTGCAGTAAATCCAGTATAAAAACAGTCTATGCTTCAGCCTATGGCAGTCTGCCCACCCCGAAAAGGACCGGTTATACCTTTGCTGGCTGGTATACAAAGAAATCCGGCGGCAGCCGTGTCACCAATAAGACAAAGGTAAGCACAGCGTCTGCCCATACCCTGTATGCGCACTGGAAGGCAAAATCATACAAAGTGTCCTTCAATCCCAACAAAGGGACACTGAAGAATTCAATGATGACCAGGACAGTCAAATACAGCCAGAAAATAGGCAGTCTGCCTACGCCTGCAAGAAAGAACTATACTTTCCAGGGCTGGTATACAAAGAAGACCGGCGGCAAGAAAATTACCTCCAGTACCCTGATTAAAAAGAAAACGACCTATTACGCACACTGGGTGTCAAATTCCAAAAAAGTGACGTTCAAGCTGAATGCAAACGGCGGTTCCTGCAGTAAATCCACACTGACGACGACCTATGGCGGCAAGCTGACGGGACTTCCCACGCCCAAACGAAGCGGCTATACTTTCCTGGGCTGGTACACGGCCAAGACCGGCGGTACAAGGGTGAAAGCTTCCACTAAGGCAGCAAAGATCCTGACATACAAGACGCTGTACGCACATTGGCAGAAAAAGTCGTCTGGCTCGTCTTTATCATCTTTATCAAAAGAGGACTGCCCGAGGTGTGGTGGCAGCGGAAGATGTTCGACCTGCGGGGGCAGCGGCGTTGTATATAAATATATGCCGGGGATTATCGGTCGGCAGAGACTTAGCTGCACGGCCTGCTCAGGGGGCAGATGCAGAAGATGCCACGGCAGCGGAAAGCGATGACAGACAGAGACTGTGGAAAATAGATAGTTCTAAGCGGGGGCAGGCCTGTTATCCAGATGAAGAGAAAGCATAAAGAAGAGACAATTCCGCAGAGAATTCGGGTTAAAAAAGCCCGGATTCTCTGGGATTGTCTCTTCACTGCATGTCAGGGGCTAAAAACCGATATGAACCGACACTCCCTTTTCTTCTTCAGCCCGTGAGGGACTCAATCCCCTCGGTCAAGACGCATCCACCTTGGAGTAAAGACTAAGTCAAGAGTTTATTGTTATTCAAAAACCTCCGCACATTCTTTAAGCCGCTGGATCACGGGGATCTGCTGTGGACAGGCACTCTCGCACTGGCCGCAGGCGATACAGTCGGAAGCCGCTCCGCCCTGGCTCACTGCTTTTTCATACGCTTTCCGTCCCTCTTCTAATTGGCCCCAGATAAGCTGTTTGTTTCGGGCCGAGAAGATGTCAGGGATAGGAATGTTCTGGGGACAGCCTTCCGTACAGTAGCGGCATCCCGTGCAGGGGATGGATTTCATCCCATGGAAAGCTTCCTGCGCCCTGCGGACAGCATCCTGCTCCCTCTCGTTCAGCGGCTGGAAGTCTTTCATGTAGGACAGATTGTCCTTCATCTGCTCCATATTGGACATGCCGGAGAGTACTGTGATAATTCCCTCCAGGGAAGCGGCATAGCGGATGGCCCAGGAGGCAAAGGATGAATCAGCAGATGCTTCTCGGAAGATTTTCTGTACATCATCGGGAGGGCTTGCCAGGGCGCCGCCCTTCACAGGCTCCATGACCACTATGGATTTTCCGTGTTTTCTTGCCACTTCATAATTTTCTCTGGCCGTTACGTCAGGATTTTCCCAATCCGCATAGTTGAGCTGGAGCTGTACAAATTCTGCGTCAGGATGCTTTGTGAGAAGTTCATCCAGGATCTGGGGAGTTGCATGGAAGGAAAAGCCCCAGTGCTTGATGAGTCCCTTTTCCTTCAGTTCTTTTACAAAATCCCAGAGGTGATAATCTTCATAGAGCTTGTAATTTCCCGCCTGGAGAGCGTGAAGCAGATAATAATCAAAGTAGCCGGCTCCAGTTCGTTCCAGGCTGGTGTAAAACTGCTGCTTTGCCGTGGCCTCATCGTGAGCGCCGGACCATGCACAGATCTTCGTGGCAAGGGTGTAGCTTTCCCGGGGATAGCGGTCTACCAAGGCGGCTTTGGCAGCCCGCTCAGAGTCCCCGCCGTCATAAACATATGCCGTATCGAAATACGTCAGTCCGGCATCCATAAAGAGATCCACCATCTGTTTCGTCTGTTCCATATCAATTTTCCCTGAAGCATCCTTGGGAAGTCTCATAAGTCCAAAGCCAAGCTTAGGGGTTGATTCGCCAAAATAACGTTCCATTTCTTCGCCTCCTGTATTCGTAGTGTTTAGAAAATTTTATCATAGACACACAAGAAAAATCAATCCTGCGGTGCTGATGTGGTTCCGGTTTTGCGGAAATTGCTGGGGGTGGTTCCCACAATGTTTTTGAAAACCTTTGTAAAATAGTTGTAGTCTTCATAGCCCACAATGGATGCGATCTCAGAGACCGGCTTGTCTGTGGAGAGCAGAAGCTTCTGGGCGGCCTGCACCCGGTGAGAGGCGATCAGCCAGGTGAGGGTGTGGCCGCCGGAGAGAGTCTTAGAGAGAGCGGAAAGCTTTGTGGTTCCAAAATTTAAGGCTTTTGTCAGAGACTGAAGAGAAAGCTTCTCAGCATAGTGCTGGGAGAGATACATTTCCAGCCGCTGCAGATCCGTATACTTTGTGGAGGCTATGGCGTTGCTGGACTGTACGTAGGAGGCCATTACTTTCAGTATTTCAGTGAGGGCCATAGTCTTTGGCTGAGAATAACGGCGGATTTTGAAAAATTTATCTTTCAGATCCTCTATGTCGCCGGGATACCAGCCAAGGGCACTCTTTGTATGGGCCCACTGCTCTTCTAAAGGAGATTCATCCAGAAGCTGGCCAAACCCCAGATAGGAGATTACCTCGCCGTTTTCCAGAATGGGAATTAAGGTTTCGCACAGACCTGCATGGCAGCGGTAATGATAGGCCGTCTTGATCTCCTTGCAGATTTCGGATGCCTCCGCATCGCAGTTGACACAGCGGATATGGCCCTCAGGCAGGTCGTTAATCGTCCGGCAGAAGGCGGTATGGGCGTTTCGGATCCGAATATCTTTTCCGGAAAGTTCATGGATATTTATAAAGATTCCCGTGAGTTCATGGATGCTGGAAATTAGCTTTAATAATTGCTCGTTGTTATAAAATACATTCATAATAAATTACACTGCTTTCTCTTTTTCTTTCTTTTAATTTACCAGAAAATCATCATTCTGACAATTTCTTTTCGAAAAGGAGAGAAAATTTCTTTTTGCGAAAAATTTTTCTAAAGTAGGGAGGGATTTTTCTATAATTGTCAAAAATATACAGATATAATAGAAATAACGATGAGAAAAAAGTAAAAATGATGAAGCGTTTTTGGAAAGTCGGCGCAAAACTTATATTTTTTGGCAGAAATGGCGGAAGAGCGAGTGAAAATGACCAAATATAGATTTCCGTTAGATAGAGGTGTCAGATATGGCTTCGTTATTTATCAGTAATAAAGAAAAAACTTTAAGTGCGGAGATTGTACCAGCCCATGGAGGCATGATTGCTCAGATATATCTGGAGGGGAAAGAAATTCTGCATATAGATCGCAAGCAGTTGGAAACTGCTCCTATGGCGGCGGGGGGGATGCCGATTCTCTTTCCCTTTTCCAGCAAAACCACGGACGATACGTACTCCCTGAATGGGAAAAAGTACTGTATGCCCATGCACGGGTTGGTGAAAAACGATGTCTTTGCCGTGGCCGAAGCCCGGGAGGATCGGGTGAGGCTTTGGATCGGAAACAGCCCTTCCTGGAAAGAGCAGTATTATCCCTTTGATTTTAAGCTGGAGGCGGAGTACCGCATAGAAGGGAGCTGTCTGGAAACGGTCTTCAGGATCACAAATTTATCTCAGGATTCCATGCCCCACTACCTTGGATGGCATCCGTTTTTTAAAGCTACGGACAAGAAAAAGACATCCCTTAAGCAGGATATGCAGGTGCATTATGATTACGTCCGCCATCTGGATCTGCCGGGAGCGGCGCCGGAGGATTTGTCTTTGTACTGGGACGATGTATTCCACACTCCGGTTCAGGGCGGTTTTATCTTTGATAACAGGGGAGACGGCTATAGAGTTTTATGTCATACAGATCCTGAATTTCAGGCCCTGGTGCTCTGTTCTTGGGTGGAAGAGAGCATGTGCATAGAACCTTGGTGCGGACTGCCGGATTCTATTAATACAGGCAGACTGCTGCAGTGGATCGAACCGGATCAGACGCGGGAATACCGGCTGCGGCTGACCTTTACTAAACTGGAACTGTAAAAAATTATGCAATAAATGTACTTAAGATGAAGGAGGCATATTTATGAAACGAGTTGGATTTATTGGTTTGGGAAATATCGGGAAGGGGATTTGCTCCAACCTTATTAAGCAGGGAAATGAGCTGACTGTATATGACGTGTATAAGCCGGCTATGGAGCAGTTCCAGGGACAGGCATACCTGGCGGAAAGTCCTGTGGATGTGCTGCGCAGGAGTGATTACGTTTTTCTGTCCCTGCCAAAATCAGAGATCGTAGAGGAAACGGTTCACGCTTTCATACAGGAAGGCGTTAAGGATAAGATGATTATTGATACTTCCACCAGCTATCCCATCTCCACCAAAAAACTCTTTGAGGAAGTAAAGGCTGCCGGCGGCGCTTTCGTGGACGCTCCTTTGATGGCGGGCCCGGACGAAGCTGCGGCAGGCACACTGGACATTGTGGTGGGCGGAGACAAAGAAGATTATGACAACGCAAAAGAGCTTTTCGACGCATACTGCCAGTCTTATAAATACGTAGGACCCAGCGGTACCGGCCATCTGATTAAGCTGGCCATCAATTTTATCAGCCTGACAGAAGCCTTGATGTTTGCGCAGCTTTTCCCGCTGATGGATAAAATGGGCTTTGATCCCAAAGATCTGTTTGAAGTGTTTGAGGATTCTGTATTAAAGAACTGGACCTCTACCTTCTACACAAAGAAATATATGGACAGAGAATATAAGCTGGATTTTGCGCTGGCTCTCGGGACAAAAGACTTAAGCTATGTGAAGCGCATGTATGAAGAATATAACGTACCCGCCTTTGTTCTGGACGGAGCTTTGGATTTCTGCCGTGTAGCCTTGGCAGAACAGGAGAAAGGCCAGCCTCCTATTGATATGAGCTATCCCTGTGAGACTATGTATCACCTTCTGGGAATGAAGTAGGAAGCAGATGCGGTACGTAAAACAAGACGGTACTGAAGGGGGATGTTACGTTGGGAGATAACATTCTTGAAATAAAAGATGTCTCAAAGCTGTATCCTGGTGTTACAGCGCTGAATCATATTAATTTAAGCTTCCGCCGGGGAGAGATTCATGCCCTGTGCGGAGAAAACGGAGCCGGAAAGTCTACTCTGATCAAGACGATTTCCGGAGCCATTACCCCTACGGCAGGAAGTATAACCATAAACGGTGAGACCTTCTCAGAACTGACTCCGGCCCTGGCCAGAGAAAAGGGGGTGGCCGTGGTCTATCAGGAATTTACCTTGGTTCCGGTGCTGACAGCGGCTGAGAATATTTTCATGGGAAATTTCAGAAAAAAAGGCCTGATGATTGACCGGAAAACCATGTACGAAGAGGCGGCAAAAATTTTTGCCCGCATGGGAATCAAGCTGGATCCAAGATCCAAGGTTCAGGATCTGACCACCGGGTATCAGCAGATTGTGGAGATTGCCAAAGCGGTCTCCTACAATGCGAAAATCCTGATTATGGATGAGCCCTCAGCGCCTCTTACCACCAATGAGGTGGAGGCTATGATGGACATCGTGAGAACTCTGAAGAGAGAGGGAGTTACCATTATCTACATTTCTCACCGCATGGAGGAGATTTTTGAGCTGGCGGACCGTGTGTCCGTATTGCGGGACGGGGAATACATAGGAACTAAGGACATTCAGGATACCAATCACGATGATTTGATCCGAATGATGGTGGGACGTACTCTTTCCCAGACGTATCCTAAACGGAACTGCAAAACCGACGAGGTGGTGCTTGAGGCCAGAAACCTTTCTGGAAACGGGGTAAAGAATATTTCTTTCCAGCTTCACAGGGGGGAGATCCTGGGGCTGGGCGGCCTGATCGGCGCTGGGCGTACGGAGCTGTGCGAGATGATCTTTGGGTATTATCCCATACAGAGCGGGGAACTGTATCTTCACGGTCAGATGATCAACCCATCCTCGCCCTCTGACGCAGTTAAAAAGGGGATCGCCCTGGTTCCTGAGGACCGGAAAAAGCATGGGATCATCGGAGGCATGACAGTTTTGGACAATCTGACGCTGTCTACGATCAAGAAGCTGACTAAGAATGCCGCCATTGACCGGAAGGCCCAGAAAAAATATGCTCAGGATCAGGTGGATGCCCTGGGCATCAAGACGCCGGGATTGATGCAGAAGGTAAAGAATCTGTCAGGCGGAAATCAGCAGAAAGTCATTTTAGGAAGATGGCTGGGAGCCAATCCCGAGATATTCATTTTTGATGAACCGACCCGGGGAATTGACGTAGGCGCCAAGGCGGAAATTTACAAACTGATGACCCAGCTTGTGGAAGCGGGAAAATCTATCATCATGATTTCTTCCGAGATGGGAGAACTGCTGGGAATGTCGGACCGTCTGATTATATTATCGAAGGGAAGGTATACGGGAAGCCTGGATGCGGAAGAGTTCAGCCAGGAAACTGTCCTGAAATATTCCTCTGGGGGTGTGGAAAATGAAAAATAAGAAAAGTGTATCTCAAATTATAAGCAAGTATGGGGTGCTGATGGTTTTTATTCTGATGTTTATCGTGTTCAGCTTTACGGCGCCCAACTTCACCAATATCAGGAACCTGCTGAATGTCAGCCGCCAGATTAATACCCTGGGTATCTGTTCCGTCGGTATGACTCTGCTGCTGATTGCGGGCAGTATTGATCTTTCTCAGGGTTACCAGCTCTCTCTGATCAATGTATTCTGTGCCTTCCTTATGGTGCAGCAGGGGATTCCCATGGTGGCGGCGATACTGCTGAGCCTGGTGCTGGGGGCTGTGATCGGATTTATCAACGGCGTGATTATCGTGAAATCCGGCGTTCATCCCATGATCGTGACCCTGGGTGTCTCTCAGGCGCTGAACGGAATCAGCTACCTCTTCTCCAATGGAATTCCTATCTATGGGTTTCCAGAGGGATTCAGCCTGCTGGGCCAGGGAACCATCGGGGTAATACCGATCTCCCTGATCATTATGGTCATTATCATGATTATCGGCCATTTTATTCTGTCGGGGCTTCCGTACGGACGATATCTGTATGCGGTGGGAAGCAACGAGGAGGCGGCGAAACTGGCCGGTGTCAATACCGGTACGGTGAAAATGATCGCCCACACACTCTCGGGATTCCTGACTGCCATTGCGGCGGTTCTGCTTCTTTCCAGGACGAATTCCGGCCTTTCCTCTAACGGAGCGGGATTTGAATTCAACGTAATCACAGCCTGCGTGCTGGGAGGCGTCAGCAACCTGGGCGGCAGAGGTACCATGTACCAGGCGGTTCTTGGAGTGCTGATTATGGGATTCTTGGAGAACGGCATGACGCTTATGAATATTAATGAGTACTGGCAGTTGGTGGTAAAAGGTATCCTGCTCCTGATCGCCGTGGTATACGACGCAAGCATCAGCCGCAGCGCAGAGCGGGTAAAGAAGCTGAAGGCCATTAATTCAGAGAACGAGTGACTTAGTATTTAGCGCCCTCAGGCAGAGGGCGATAGATAAAATATAAAAATATACGAAGGAGGAAAAGAAATGAACAAAAAAAGGATTGCAATTCTAGCAGCGGCAATGATGGGGACCCTGGCTCTCGGAACCACGGCATTTGCGGAAGAAAGCGAAAACTATAAGATTGGGTTCTCCTTTTACAATCTGTCCAATGCGGTATGGGCGGAGTTGGTTGAGGAAGCGGTAGCCTATGGAACAGAGCTGGGATGCGACGTAACTTATGTGGACTGCGGCGAGGACGCTCAGAAGCAGATCTCCCAGATCGAAAACTTTATCATGAGCGACTGCGACGCTATCGTAATCCTGCCTATTGACGCAACGGCAGTACAGAATGTAGTGCAGGAGGCTCTGGATGCGGACATCAGAGTGGTTTCCTACTCCACGGACTTTGAAGGGGCGGAGACGAATCTGGCTCTGGACCCGGATGCCACGGGAAAAGCCCTGGTTGAGATGGCGGCGCCCTTTATTGATGAGAAGTACCCGGATGGAGAGTTCACATGGGTATTTGAGAATATCCCCAGTATTGAGCTGGGCGTTCTGGAAGGTGACGCTGTAGAAGCGGCTATGAAAGAAATGTATCCCAATGCTGAGCTTCTGGGAAGCCAGGAGGTACTCTCCACGGAAGAGGGTGTTTCCGTAACAGAGAACTTTATGCAGGCATATCCGGACAACCGGGTAATCCTGGGTATCTCCTCCGGCGTAGGCGTAGGTGGAAATGAAGCAATTAAGACGGCTGTATCTGCTGAAGAGTACGATGATTATCTTCTCTTCTCCGTGGACGCTACGGAGCAGGAATGCCAGAATATCGCAAACGGCGATCCTTTAAAGGGATCCATCGGACTTGGCGGCGGAAAAGAACATGCTCGTCTTCTGATTGACTGCTGTATCCAACTGCTTCAGGGAGAAGAAGTGGAAAGATATACTCCCCTCCCGCCCACAGCCGTTACAGCCGATACAGTTGAAGAATATATGGCTGAGACTTACGGAAAATAACGTCTGCCTGACAGGCATATGAGTAGGGTGATGCCGTGCGGCATCACTCTACTTTTGTATGACGGGCATGCCCGTATCCTGTGGTGAAAGTCCACATA
>DVGR01000053.1 GCA_018712605.1 Candidatus Choladousia intestinigallinarum | reverse complement strand
AGTTTGGAAACTCGCTTCATAATATTCAGCTCGCGCAAAGTATATGGACTTTGTACATTGCCTGGATATCTGCCTTGCGTGGCCGCCTTCTCGGGGCGGTCAAAGAATGGGAGCGGTCAGTCCCCGCCCAGGGGGAACCGCCGCCCATACCTGTAAGCCATGGGCGACACCTCCAGATCTTGATGGGTAAAGTATAACAGAAAAAATAGGAAAAGTAAAGAAATTTTTTCTATTTTGTGCAAAAAATAAAGCTGACCGGCCCGCAAATTGGGAACGAGAAAGACGCCCGCCCCTTCCGGCCGGAAGGGGCGGGCGGTCTGTGTTTAAGGGGGCTCAGCCCAGGTGCCAGATGTCCTGGTTGTACTCTTCGATTGTCCTATCAGATGAGAAGAAGCCTGCCTGGCTGATATTCACAAGGCACCGTCTCTCCCATTTCATAGGATTGATCGCATAATCCTCCACGGCCTGGTTCTTGCGAACCAGATATGCGTTAAAGTCGGGGAAGGTCTGGAACCAGTCCTTGCCGATCAGCTCGTTTTTCAGACGCTGAAGATTCTCGGCACACCCATACTTCATCATCTCTTTCCCTGTCAGGAAGTCAACGGCTCTTCTCAGGTTCGGATCCGTCTCATACCACTCCCTGGAGCAGTAGTCTTTATGTCCATAGCGGCGGATGACCTGATCGCTGCTCTGTCCAAAGATATAAATATTTTCCTCTCCAACCCGCTGTGCGATCTCCACATTGGCTCCGTCCATAGTACCCAGAGTCACCGCCCCATTGAGCATGAATTTCATATTTCCCGTACCGGAAGCCTCCTTGGAAGCCAGACTGATCTGCTCGGAAAGATCGCAGGCCGGGATCATCTTTTCTGCCGCAGTGACATTGTAGTTCTCAATCATCACTACCTGGATCCATTTAGATACCTCTGAATCCTCAGCTATAACCTGAGAGAGCGTCAAAATGGCGTGGATGATATCTTTGGCAATCGTATAAGCAGGCGCTGCCTTGGCGCCGAACACTGCCGTTATAGGCGTTGCCGGAACATGGCCTCTCTTAACCTCATAATACTGATGGATCAGATAGAGAAGATTTAACTGCTGCCGCTTATATTCATGAAGCCTCTTTGCCTGGATCATAAACATAGAGTCCGGGTTCACAGTTATCCCCTGCTTTTCCAGAAGCCAGTCAGCCATCTTTTTCTTATTATTTTGTTTAATCTCGATGAGCCGCCTGAGTACCTTCTCATCCTCTGAGAAATCCATCAGCTTCTCAAGCTGATCCGCATCCTTCTTAAAGCCCGGTCCGATCAGCTCTTCAATATAGTCTGCCAGCTCATGGTTACAGGAAAGAAGCCATCTGCGGAAGGTAATTCCATTGGTCTTATTATTAAACTTCTGGGGGTAAAGCTCATAAAAATTCTTCAGCTCGCTGTTCTTGAGAATCTCTGTATGGAGAGCTGCCACCCCGTTGGTACTGTGGGTAAAGTGAATGTCCATATGAGCCATGTGTACGATTCCATTCTCATCCAGGATGGCTGTGGAATCATCCTGGGTGCGCTCTTTAGCCATCTCATCCAGCGCCCGGATAATAGGCATCAACTGGGGAACCACCTGCTCCAGGAAGCTTACAGGCCACTTTTCCAGAGCTTCCGCCAGGATGGTGTGGTTCGTATACGCACATGTATCCGTAACAATCTGGGCCGCTTCCTCAAACTTGATGCCTTCTTCCATAAGCAGCCGGATCAGCTCCGGTATCACCATAGAAGGATGGGTATCGTTTATCTGGATGGCCGCATACTCTGCCAGATCATGATAGTTAGAGCCCCGTTCCCTGCACTCTTCCAGAATCATCTGGGCTCCGGCGCTTACCATAAGATACTGCTGGTAAATTCTCAGAAGTCTTCCGGCATCATCACTGTCGTCTGGATAAAGGAAAAGGGTAAGATTCTTTTCTATGTCTTTCTTGTCAAAAGTAATCCCCTCCTGAATCAGAGACTCGTCTACTGTATCCAGGTCAAACAGATTCAGTTTGTTGGTTCTGCCCTCATATCCTGTCACGTCAAGCTGATACAGACGTGCCTTATAATCCTTTCCTGCCAAGCTTACCGTATACGTTTTTCCTGTATCTTCTGTCCACTGATCGGCTTCCATCCAGAAGTCCGGCTCTTCACTCTGAAGATTCTTCCTGAAATTCTGACGGAACAGACCGCAGTGATACCGAATACCGATACCGTCCCCCGGAAGGCCCAATGTCGCCAGGGAATCCAGGAAACAGGCCGCCAGCCGCCCCAGGCCGCCGTTTCCAAGGCTTGGCTCCGGCTCTGCCTCTTCCAGCTCAGCCATAGATTTTCCGTACGCCTTCAGGCATTTCTCCGTCTCGTCATAAAGTCCCAGATTAATCAGATTGTTGCTCAAAAGCTTTCCAATCAGAAATTCTGCCGATATATAATAGAGCTTGCGTCCTTTTACCGGCCGTACTTCTTCCCGGCTTTTTTCCTTTACAATTTTCATCAGTGCCGCATACAGCTCTCCATAGCTGCATGCTCCAATATCCTTGCCGCACAATTCCTGCAGTTTCTGTTCGATCATTACAGCTTCTCCTCTCTTCCATCAGCGGGGCCCATCTCAAGGGCTTTTCCCGTCTGTTAAACATGGTATTTTTCAACCATTGATTTTATTCTTACACTTGATTTTTACCACTTTTTTCAGGAAATTACTTGTACAATACCACCAAAATATTGTACAATCCTATCATCTGATAAAAATCAAGGAGATTTAGCCATGATGGAAAAGGACACGGTTCCCGTAATCAATCCAAAGGAAGCATACCATGAGACTAAGCGGCATACCCAGGCTATGTTTCCTTATAATGTGTATCCCTGCACCATCCCCCAGGACCTTCCTGCCGTTCTCCTGCACTGGCAGGACAGTATGGAGATCATTTACATAAAAAAAGGCTCCGGAACCGCCCAGGTGGATTTGACTGCCTTCGACGCTGAAGCTGGAACCATCGTCTTTGTGCCTCCTGGCCGCCTCCACAGCCTCAGGAACCACCCGGGAGTGCGAATGGAGTATGAGAATATTATTTTTGATTTGAGCTTTCTTGGGATTACGGTGCTGGACGTCTGCAGCCAGAAATATCTTCAGCCTCTTCAAAAAAATCAGGTGATGTTTCCCACGTACGTAACTCCGCATAGCAACGGGTACAGAGAGATTGCCGGATGCCTAGATGAGGCGGACGATTTTTGCAGACGCAAAAGCGCCGGTTATGAGCTGGGCGTAAAGGCTTGTATTTTAAAGCTCTTCTCCCTTCTCTTTGAGCTGGGAGAAGCCAGACAGCTTTCCAGCCCCAACACCAAGGATACAGACAAGCTGAAGACACTGCTTAATTACGTGGAAGCAAATTATCATCATCCTCTGAGCATCCAGGAAGCGGCTGGAGTCTGCGGCTACAGCTCCAGCCATTTTATGCGCTGGTTTAAGCAGACGGCCGGCATCAGTTTTACCCAGCACTTAAACGGTTACCGACTGGAAAAAGCCCTGGAGCAGATCAGGGATACGGATAAAACCATCCTTGAAATTGCCGAGGGCTGTGGTTTCGATAATCTTTCAAATTTTAACCGTCTATTTAAAAAACATTACGGGATCACTCCCCGGGAAGCCCGAAAGAATTCTCCTGGATTACATTCCCCGTGATTTATCCATGCAGGCTTTTACCGCCTGAAAGACTGCGCTGCGAAATCCTTTCTCTTCCAGGACTCCTACTGCCTCTATGGTGGTTCCAGCCGGTGAGCAGACCATATCCTTGAGTTCGCCGGGATGCTTTCCCGTCTCAAGAACCATCTTTGCGCTTCCCAATACTGCCTGAGCGGCAAATTTATAAGCCTGGGGTCTTGCCATCCCTCCTGCCACTGCGGCGTCCGCCATAGCCTCGATAAACAGAAATACGTAGGCGGGGGAACTTCCGCTAACCGCAGTCACTACATCCATAAGATTCTCGCTCACTACCTCTGTCTTAGAAAAACTGCTGCAGACCTCACGGACTGCCTGCAGATCCGCTGCTGAAACTTTCTCATTGGGGCACAGAGCCATCATGCCTTCCTTTACCATAGCCGGCGTGTTCGGCATGGTACGGACGATCTTCAGAGGTCTTGCGAACTCTTCCTCCAGCCAAGCCAGAGTCTTACCCGGGGCAATGGTCACAAGGATCTGATCCTCCTTTACTGTTTCACGTATTTCCTGAATTACCTCATGGTAATACTGAGGCTTTACCGCCAGAAACACAATGTCTCCAAAAGCCGCGGCCTCTTTATTATCCCCAGTAACAGAGATTCCCATCCCTTGCCGTCTTTTTTCCCTGGCCGCTTCTAAAGCGTCTGAGGCCATAATATCTCCTGGGAGGCATTTCCCGGAGTCCAGAATGCCCTGCATCATGGCTCCCCCCATATTTCCGCAGCCGATAAACCCTATTTTCATCCTACATCCATCCTTTCTAATACACCTCTGATCCAAAGGGCATCAACGCCAGCTTTGCCAGCTTAAAATGCTGTTTCCCAAAAGGAATTCCGATGATCGTCACACACAAAATCACGCCGAACACCGTATGCTCTATGGCAAGAGGCAGACCGGACAAAACAATCCAGAAGAGATTCAGAATCAGAGATCCTGCCCCGCCTCCGTACCGCACCTCTTTCCCAAAGGGAAAAAAGGAGAGAGACGAAAATTTAAAACACTGCATTCCCACGGGAATTCCGACAATGGTGATACACCAAAGACAGCCGGCCAGACACCAGCTTATCCCTCCCAGGAACCCTCCGCAGAGAAACCAGATCAGATTTCCAAGACATCCCATATCATGCATACCTCCTGTCTGTTAATAAGATTCTTCCCTATTCACCATCTGGTATATGTATTCCTCCAGAGTCAGGTTCTGCTCCATAATCTCCTCAGCCGCCCAGACCCCCACATACCGGAAATGCCACGGCTCATAGCTGACCATGGTGATTGCCTCCTTGTCCTTCGGATAGCGCAGAATAAATCCATATTCCGCACAGTGCTCCAGGAGCCATCTGTTCTCCGGCGTATCCGCCTGGCCCTCATTCAGCACCTGGTTAGAAGGGCTGACAAGGTCCGCCGCCATACCCGTCTCATGCTCACTGCAGCCAGGCGGCATGGTTTCCTGGATCACATAGCGGTACGCCTCTTCATAGGTCATGCCCCGGCCCATGGCCGATGCAATGTCCTCATCCAGAAGTCCCTCCTGATATTCTCTGTCCCTGTATCCTGAAGCGATAATAATGGTATAGCCTTCTTCCAAGGCCGCCTCAAGCATTTTCTCCAGAGCTTCACAGGCGGCGGCATCCATCTGAATGTCGGGCCGCTGCGCAGTAGGCGTAAGATTGGGAACATAATCTTCCGAGAGAGGATGCTGCCTGTTTACCAGAGTTAAAAACCGTTTTCTCTCTCCCAGCTCTTCCACCTTCTGATTCAGTTCCCTGTAATCCGTAAGCAACCCCTGCAGATTCAGCCGCCCTGAAAGAATCCCTGAAAGAAAAACAACCGCCAAAAGAATCCTGATATTCAAAGCTACCTCCTTGCCAGTTCCTCGGTGATATCTTTCCAGGAAACCCCTTTTTCCGCCATCAGCACCATGGCATGGTACAAAAAGTCGGAGATCTCATACTTAATCTCCTCCGGATCGGGATTTTTTGCGGCAATAATGATCTCAGCCGCCTCTTCCCCTACCTTTTTCAGAATTTTATCAATCCCTTTGTCAAAAAGATAATTGGTGTAGGATCCCTCCTTTGGGTGCAGCTTGCGGTCCTGTATCACCTGGTATACATCCTCAAATACCTTCAGGGGATTTGTCTTGTCGTATTCTTTCTGCATAATTGTCTCATAAAAGCAGCTTCTGTTTCCGGTATGGCAGGCGGCTCCCACCTGAAGAACCTTGGCCAGAAGAGTATCTTTGTCACAGTCGATGCAAAGCTCTTTTACATACTGGAAATGCCCTGAGGTAAGACCCTTCACCCACAGTTCACTGCGGCTGCGGCTGTAATACGTCATCCTTCCGGTGCGCAGGGTGGTTTCAAAGGCTTCCTGATTCATATATGCCACCATGAGTACCTCCAGGTTTTTGTAGTCCTGAACCACCACAGGAAGAAGCCCTGATTCATTTAGCTTCAGCTCTTCCCACTTCACGGAGGATTCAAAGGTATTAACTGAAATCCCCTGCTGCTTCCACTGATGCTTCCTCTCCATATAATTCTGATCCGGCCTTCTCCACTCCTGGACAGCCACTCCCTGCACATCCTTCCTTCCCAGAAACGAGTCCGGGTCATCCGTCACGACGTAACAGGGAAGTCCGCCCTGCCTGTCCTGCGGCAAAAGTTCTTCCTTGAGAACCACAATTCCTCCCAGATACTCTTCCCTTCCCTGGGCCTCGCAGAATTCCTCTTCCGTTTTCACGCAGGCCAGAATCTTTTCTTTCCCAAAGCGGTCTGAGACTTCCTGGGTCAGCTCGCAGTTTCCTTCCTTTCCATAATTCAGGAATACCTTGCGGCACCCTGCGTAGAGAAGCTTCTTCACATCCTCCATTCTGCGGATATTTCCCCCTCCATAGATGGGGAGATCTACCGCATGGGCCATTTCTTTGAGAATACGGATGGACTGTTCGTGTTCTGCGTCCCCTTCTGAAAGATCGAAACACAGGATTCCATCCGCCCCGTGATTATCGTAATACCAGGCCAGACTTTTGGGGTCTCCCTCCGAGAATCGCTGCGGATCCTCCCAGCCGCCCACTGCTTTTCCGTCTTTTAAAAATATGGGAATCAACAATTCTTTTTGTATCATAATCCTCTCCTGTTCTTTTCACAGTGAACCTAAAGGGAACCCTTGGTGGAAAGCACGTCCGTGATTCTGGGATCATAACTCACCGCTTCATCCAGAGCCTTGGAAAAGGCTTTAAACATTCCCTCTGCCATATGGTGGCCGTTTCCTCCCCGCATCATCTTAAAATGCAGGTTCATAGCGCCGCTGTAGGAAACAGCATAAAAGAATTCCCGTATCATCTCCGTATCCATGCCGCCGATTCTCTCTACAGGAAATTCAGCGTCTGATACAAAGTAGGGACGTCCGCTCAGATCCAGAGCACACAGCACCAGCACCTCATCCATGGGAAGAATCCTGCTCCCGTACCTGCGGATTCCTTTCTTATCCCCCACAGCCTCCAAAATGGCCTGGCCCAGGACAATTCCCGTATCCTCAATGGTATGATGGCAGTCTACCTCCAGGTCTCCCGTAACCTCCAGCTTCATATCGAACAGGCCGTGTCTTGCAAATCCTTCCAGCATATGGTCAAAAAACCCTATGCCCGTGTGAATCTTCGCTTCTCCCCGGCCGTCCAGATTCAGTTCCAGTTCAATCTGGGTTTCCTTTGTCTTTCTTATAACCTTAGCTACCCGGTTCTCCATATTCATTCCCCCAGTTTTCAGTCTCTGTCCTCAAACCTGACAGAGATGGAATTGGCGTGTGCGGTCAGATGCTCTGCCTTGGCAAAGGCAACGATATCCTTCTGTGCCTTCGCAAGAGCTTCTCTGGAATAATACACAATGCTGGACTTCTTCACAAAATCGTCCACGGACAGAGGTGAGAAAAATCTGGCCGTGCCGTTTGTAGGAAGTACATGATTGGGGCCTGCATAGTAATCTCCCAGAGGCTCGCTGCTGTAGTCTCCCAGGAAAATCGCCCCTGCATTCTGTATCCGTGTCATAACCTGGAAAGGATCCCTGGTGACAATCTCCAGATGCTCAGACGCCACTGCGTTTGCGGCTTCAATAGCCTCATCCATACTGTCCGCCACCAGGATAAACCCGTATGTGTCAAGAGATTTCTTTATAATCTCGCTTCTTGAAAGCACTTTCAGAAAGCCCTGAATCTCTTCCTCCACCTTGTCAGCCAGCTCCTGGCTGTCCGTCACCAGGATTGCTGAGGCCATTTCATCATGCTCTGCCTGTGAGAGAAGATCTGCCGCCACATACCTTGGGTTGGCCGTCTCATCCGCCAGCACCAGGATCTCACTGGGACCGGCAATGGAATCAATCCCCACATGGCCGTAGACTTCTTTTTTAGCAAGGGCCACATAAATATTTCCGGGACCTGTGATCTTATCTGTTTTTGGAACACTTTCCGTCCCGAAGGCCATTGCCGCAATGGCCTGGGCTCCCCCCATCTTATAAACTTCATCCACCCCTGCCTCCTTGGCCGCAACCAGGGTGGCCGGAGTCACTTTACCGTCCTTGCCTGGAGGGGTAGCCATAATAATTTTCGGCACTCCCGCCACCCTGGCAGGCACCACATTCATTAATACTGAGGAAGGATAAGCCGCTTTTCCTCCAGGGGCGTAGATTCCCGCCACGGACAGAGGTGTAACCTTCTGCCCCAGGATGGTTCCCTCCGGGGTGCTGTCAAACCAACTGTATCTTTTCTGCTTCTCATGGTATGCTTTTATATTCGCTAAAGACTTGCGGATCACCTCCAGCAAAGAGGAATCTACTGCCTGGTAAGCCTCCTCTGTCTCTTCCTGCGTTACCCTTATGGTCTCTTGGGTAAGCCTGACCCCGTCTAACTGCTCCGTATAGCGAAACAGAGCCTGATCCTTCTCCCGCCGCACGTCTGACACAATCTGTGCCACTCTGCTCTCATATTCTCCGTAACTGGCGGGACTTCGTTTTAAAAGCTGCTCCAGAATATTGTTCCTGGAATCCTCTGTCAGCCTGATCTTCTTCATGGCAACCGTATCCTTTCTTTTTATCCTTTTAAAACCACCTGGTTCAAGTCATTCAAAAGCTTCATGATTCTCTCATTTTCCATCCTCATGCTGACCTGATTCACCACCACTCTGGCCGAGAGTGGGCAGATTTCCTCCAGGACCACAAGGCCGTTTTCCCTCAAGGTGGAGCCTGTCTCCACAATATCCACAATCACTTCTGACAATCCTACAATCGGGGCCAGTTCTATGGAGCCATTCAGCTTGATAATCTCCACTGTCTGGTTTTTCTGATTGTAGAAATAGTCTTTGGCGATCCTGGGATATTTAGTGGCAACCCGGATCAGCTCCTGGCCGCTCAAGTATTTTCTGGCAGACTCCGGGCCGCAGACACACATGGTACATTTGCCGAATCCCAGATCCAGCACCTCATACAGCTTTCTCTGTTCTTCCAGAATGGTGTCCCTGCCCACCACGCCAATATCCGCCGCCCCGTATTCCACGTAGGTGGGTACATCCGGCCCTTTGGCCAGAAAGAAGCGGAGCTTCAGTTCCTCGTTCGTAAAAATCAGCTTTCTGGAATCAGGATTTTTCATCTCTTCACAGGTAATCCCAGTCTTTTCCAGAATACTCATGGTCTTGCTGGCCAGCCGCCCCTTCGTCAGAGCGATGGTCAAATATCTCTGTTCTGTCTCCATCTCTTCCTCCTGCCTACAGTTCCACCACCAGAACGCACTGGGATTCCTCCGCATATTTTCTGCATTCCTCCCGGGTGCGTTTTTCCGTAATATGCACAAGCTCTGTCTCGATCCCTTCACTGCGAAGCTCGGTAGCCCTGCGGATCGCTTCCCCTCTCTTCTCTTTCTCGTAGAGAATCATACAGTGCTTCACAGAAACCGGCTGCGTAATCTTCTGCCGGTTCATGGCCACCAGAAGCTGGTCAATCACTGCCACAAATCCCACAGAAGGAGCGTCCTTGCCAAAATGGCCCAGAAGATGGTCATACCTGCCGCCCTTCACCACGGCATCTCCCGTTCCCAGGGTATAGCCCCTGAAAATGATCCCTGTATAATAGCGGTAACGGTTCAGCATTCCCAGGTCAAAAGAGACATACTTCTCCACCTGGTAGAGCTTCAGGATCTCCCAGATCTCTTCCAGGCGGTCCAGGGAAGCCAGAGCCTTCTTGCCAGCCGCCAGTTCCCTGGCCTGATCCAGCACTTCCCGTCCGCCAAAAAGGCCGGAAAGGGAAGAAAACATTTTCTTCAATGTCTCATCCGCTCCCCATTGTTCCAGGAAGCGCTCTACCCCGAAGGTATTCTTGTTTGAAATTAATCTTCTCAGCTCTCCCACCATATCCTCATCAAAGCCTGCCTCGTCGGCCAGGGACTGAAAGAAACCTGCATGTCCCAGGCTGATCTGAAATTCCTTCAGGCCGGATTCCAGAAGGGTACGGATCACCAGCGCTACCACCTCCGCATCGGCGTCCGCACTGTCGTCCCCGATCAGCTCCGCACCAATCTGGGTGGTTTCCTTAAGCCGCCCCTGTAGGCTTGAATTGTTTACAAAGGCATTCCCCAGATACGTAAGTCTCACGGTCATAGAGTCGTTCAGGTAATATTTGGCTGCCGCTCTGGCGATGGGAGGCGTAAAATCAGGACGAAGCACCAGAGTATTGCCTTCCCGGTCAAAAAATTTGTACAGATCCCTGGAGGGAATGGTGCCCACTTCCTTGCTGAACACATCGAAAAATTCAAAGGTGGGCGTCTCGATATCCCGGTAGCCATAGGACTTGATCGCCCGGTGCATCCGCTCCTGGAGAGCCAGCTTCTGTTCGCATTCCTGATTATAAATATCCCGTACACCCTCTGGCGTATGTAAAATCTTCCGCATAGTCTGTCCTTTCAAGTTTTACTTTATCGCTGTGATGTGCTACTTCTCTACTATACAAAACAGCGTATTCATTATAAAGAATCCCGTCCCCGTTGTCAAGTATCCCGCTGATTCAGATCCAACTGGAGGGCATCCAGGTACGGAACCAGCAGACCGCCCCGGGGCTGAAGGTAGTAATCCTGATCCAGCTCCATATATTTAAAGCTCTTTCGCCCTCCCTCCTGAGCCCTGTCCCAGAATCTTCGCATATGCCGATAGGGAAGATAGAAAATCTCGTTGCGGGCGCTGAAAAACAGGATCAGGAAGGCGACTCCCCCCTGCTTTTCAAACTGCTCCATAAACCGTACCTGATGGGGATGAATATTTTGGAGCGCAAAAGTATCTACACTGCACTCCTTGGCATCAAAACATACGGGAATCCCCTGAACAGCGCCGATATAATCCACCGTACTCTTCTGATCAAAATAAGCCAGCGTAATCTGCCGGTGCTCTTTATCAATCTTGATAGGTGTAATGGGAGTGGGAACCTTCTGTATCAGGGCCAGCCCCTTCTCCTGATAAACCTCATTGGTCCGATTGATCAGCTCCTCCAAAGTGGAGCCTCTTAATCCTCTGGAATTCCAGGTTGCCATAACAGGCCTCCTTATCTTTTTCTCTCCTGTTTATTGCTCTGTCGTCCCTCTGCCATAAGCTTTCTGAATATCTCCGGCTCCGGGGCCGCAAAGGTCCTGCCGGACAGATAAGACAGAGAACCTTCTGTCTGCGGAAACTCCATGCGGAAGGCGTGGAGAAGCTGTGCCTTAACCCCGTATTTTTTTCTCAGCCTTTGATTCAGGGACGGATCCCCATATTTGGGATCTCCCAAAAGCGGATGTCCGATGGAAGCCAGATGCGCCCGGATCTGATGGCTCCGCCCTGTCACCAGCAGCACCTCTAAGAGGGTGTAATCTCTGAAAACCTCCACCGACTTGTACCATGTCTCCACAGGCTTACCATCTCTGCAGGGATGTTCCAGGATTCTGGACTGATTTAAGGCGGTATCTTTTTTAAGATACCCCTTCAGATGCATCTCTCCCTCCAGCTTCCCTTTTACAAAACATCTGTAGTATTTATGTACCTGCCGCTCCCTGAGAATCCTGGACAGCTCTTTGAGTCCCGCTGCAGTTTTGCCTCCGGTAATCAATCCGCTGGTGTTTCGATCCAATCGGTTGCACAGAGCCGGACGGAACCGCTCCAGCTCTTCCCTGGTGATTTCTCCTTTTTCCAGTAGATACGCCGTCAGGTATTCGTTCAGAGAAAAATCCTCTGGGGATGCCTTCTGTGAGAGCATTCCCGCCGGTTTATTCAGGAAAATCACATCCCTGTCCTCATAGATAATATCCAGGGGAATACTCCCGGCCTCCTTTCTGGATGAGCGGAACTTTTCCATGGTTTCCTCCGAAAGAAAAAAACGCACCTGGTCTCCCTCTTTCAAGATCTCGCTGCCGTCGGACTTCTTTCCATTAAGAGTAATATTTTTTTTCCTGAGCATTTTATAGAAAAAACTTTTTGGGGCTGCATCCAGATACTTTTCCAGCCACTTAAGGAAACGCTGTCCTTCCTCCATGGAGGAAATTTGAATCTGCTTCATTCTCTCTCCTTCTCCTACAGGGAAATTGCACAGAGTACCCTGAGCATAACCTCTTCAGAAGAGCTGCCGGGGTATCTCTCATCACCCTGAAAAGTCTCTTCTTCCTCCGACCTCCCGGAGGCGGCAAGCTGTCTGGCTCTCTGGCAGTATTTATCGAAATCCTTCATCACCTTAACCTGAGCCCGGCCAAATCCGTTGGCAGAAAGCATCTGCTTTATATGCTTCTCAATGTAGGGCGGATTGGTCTTCTCATCCCGAGTATAGCATACCACTTGATTTCCTTTGAGCACCACGGCCTGAAGGAGGGTGGTATGCTCATAGGCCGTCACAGCCAGTTCATATCCGGCTGTAAGGGAACCTGCCGCCTGGGCTGCCTTCTCATACTGGTCATGGCTCATAGGCTTCTGCATAAAAATCATAATAAGCCCTACCAGAGATTTGCAGGCCGGCAGACACCCTACAATCGCTACTACAGTAAAAAGATTCAGCCTTGTCTTTGTCTGAATCAGACCGGTGGCAAATATAACCAGCGGGATCAGAAAGAGAATAAAAGTGACCAGAAGCCTTTTCTTTTTCTGATATTGAATATATCCATAGGAACCTTTTTCCACTTTTTTCATTTGCTCTCCTGCTTTCCTTTTTTTGCGTGAATGTTTCGGATTTTTTTCTTTCTTACACTCTTATCCGGCTTTTTCTTCTTCTGCTCATGCTTCCCCTGCTGCAAGGACGCATCCTTCCTCTTCCTGGGCCGGATCAGACATTCCTTTCCATAACCGATCAGATCCCTGCGCCCGGCCAGAGTCAGGGCTTCCTCCACCAGATCATAATTTTCCGGCCTCGCATACTGCATCAGCGCCCTCTGCAGCGCTTTATAGTGGGGATTCTTCTCCACATAGACCGGCTTTCCGTCTCTGGGATCCACTCCCGTATAGTACATGCAGGTAGAAATGGTTGAGGGGGTAGGATAAAAATCCTGTACCTGCTGAGGCATATGGTGGATTTCATGGAGATAGCACGCCAGTTCTACCGCCTCCTTCATGGAGCACCCTGGATGCGATGACATAAGATATGGTACCAGGTACTGGTTTTTCCCGCACGCCCGGTTCATCCTGGCAAATTTTTCCGCAAACGCCAGGTAAACCCTATGAGGCGGCTTTCCCATTTTCTCCAAGACCGGATCTGACACGTGCTCCGGCGCCACCTTTAACTGTCCGCTGATATGATGCTGTACCAACTCTCTGAAAAATTCATCTGAGGGATCTTCCATCAGGTAGTCGAAACGAATCCCGGAACGGATAAATACCTTCCTGACTCCCGGAAGCTTCCGCAGCCTGCGGAGCAATTCCGTATAATTCCGGTGATCTGCCCGAAGATTCCTGCAGGGGGACGGAAACAGGCACTGGCGATTTTTGCAGACGCCTTTCGTAAGCTGCTTTTCACAGGCAGGCTGACGGAAATTCGCCGTAGGACCTCCCACGTCGTGGATATATCCTTTAAAAAGCGGATCCTCCGTCATGCTGCGTGCTTCCTTCAGCAGAGATTCATGACTTCTAGCCTGAATGATCCTTCCCTGGTGGAAAGTCAGCGCACAGAAACTGCAGCCTCCAAAGCATCCTCTGCTGCTGGTCAGGCTGAACCTTACCTCTTCAATAGCCGGGATGCCGCCCACCTTCTCATACATAGGATGGCAGGTTCTGGTATAGGGCAGGCCGTAAACCTGATCCATCTCCTCCTGTGTGAGCGGTTTGGCCGGAGGATTCTGTACCACATACACTGTATCATAGGGCTCTGCAAGCTGTTTCCCGGAAAAAGGGTCTGTATTGCAGTATTGGGTATAAAAGCTCTGGGCATATTTTTTCTTATCTTGGCATAAAAGCCTGTAATCCGGAAGGAATTCACAGTCGTAGAGATTCTGGGGATCTTTCGTCTTAAAACAGGTGCCCTCCACAAAAGTAATATCCCGGATGGATATTCCCGCATTCAGGGCATCCGCAATCTGCACCACGGACCGTTCTCCCATGCCATAAGAGAGCAAATCTGCCCCGCAGTCCATTAAGACAGATCTCTTAAGTGAATCCGACCAGTAATCATAATGGGCAAGCCTGCGCAGGCTTGCCTCAATTCCTCCGGCTATAATGGGAACTTTTTTGTATGCCTGGCGGATCAGGTTGCAGTATACCACCACAGCGTAATCCGGGCGGCGTCCCATAACGCCCCCCGGAGTGTAAGCATCCTTCTGTCTTCTTTTTCTGGACACAGCATAGTGATTCACCATGGAATCCATATTCCCGGCTGTCACAAGAAATCCCAAACGCGGCTCTCCCAGAACCATGACGCTCTCTTTTCTGCGCCAGTCCGGCTGGGGAATGATTCCCACCGTATACCCAGCCGCCTCCAGGACACGGCTGATCACAGCATGCCCAAATGAGGGATGGTCCACATAGGCGTCCCCTGTTACGTATACAAAATCTAACTGACGGATTCCCCGCTCTTCCATATCCTGCCGGCTTACGGGTAAAAATCTTTCGTTCATCTCACAATACCTCATACGTGTGATCCAGTACCTGATCATAAGAGCTTATGTAATAATCGGCAAGACGCCGGATCTCTTCTCTCTGAGCCTCTGAAAAAGAATCTTCCACAGCGCATACACGCATACCTGCGTTGAGTCCTGCATGGATGCCCATGGGAACGTCTTCAAACACCAGACAGTTCTGGGGGCTTACTCCCAGCTTCTGGGCTGTTTTCAGATAAACGTCCGGGGCCGGTTTCCCTTTCGACACATCACAGGAGGTAGTAATACAGTCAAAGAATTCCCGAACCTGATTTCCCGAAAGGCTGGCCTTTATGAGTGCCCGGCTGCTGCTGCTGGCGATTCCCAGGCGTATTCCCCTTTTTTTCATTTCTTTAAGAAAGCGAAGAGCCCCCGGTTTTAAGGGAACCTGGGTGGAATATTTATCATATGCCATCTGATTCCACTCCTGCATAATCTCCGAGACGCTCCCTGGAAGGGAAAAATGCTCCTTAAAATACTCCGCCGTCTCCGTAAAGCTCATCCCTTCTATCTTCTTCTGCACCCTGCTAAGCTGCTCCATGGGATAGTGGTATCCGTACTTTCCAAGATATTCTATATCGATATCTGTCCACATCCACATAGAATCCATCAATGTCCCATCCAGATCAAAAATAACCGCCGTTATATCTTTCAGCATAATGACCGCAACCTTTCAATTTCCTCTTCTGTGAGATCTCTCCATTCTCCTTTTCCAAGCTCTGGATCCAGAGGGATCCCCGCCATGGCAATTCTCTTTAAATATACCACCCGGTTTCCCCTGGCCTGAAACATCCGTTTAATCTGGTGGTATTTTCCTTCCACCACGGTGATTGTCACCTGGCCCGGAACCTCCAGAAGGCACAGCCTGGCAGGAAGAGTCGGGCGCTTTTCTCCGATCTCAAGTCCAGCCAGAAAGGCCTGGACATCTTCCTGGCAGGCCGGATGTTCGAGAATGGCAAAATATGTTTTCTCCACATGACGTCCCGGAGCCAAAAGCCGGTGGGCCATTTCTCCATCGTCTGTCAAAAAGAGAAGACCTTCCGTGTCCAGATCCAAACGTCCCACCGGAAAAAGTCCTTTTCTGTTCTTCCCCTCTACATAATCCATAACCGTCCTGTGCTCCCGGTCTGTCACGGCTGTCACACATCCGGCCGGCTTATGGAACATCAGATACTCATGCTCCTGATAAGTAAGGATGCGCCCTTCAAGGGAAACTGCATCCTTTCCGGGATCCACTTTAAAGTCCTGTTTTTTCTCTGTCTGCCCGTTTACCTCCACGCAGCCTTTTTTCAGATAAAGCCTGCTCTGGCTCCTGGTACAGCCAGTACAGACACAGAGAAATTTATCCAATCGCATCAAAGTCTTCACTTTCGTACCTCTTACTCAATACCTTCGCCGCTTGGCACCTTCTCAGCGCTGCCCACCGCCTGTACCCGATACCCCTCGGCAATAATATCCAGCTCTTTGCTGAACCTTTTAAGCTGGTTAATGTCTTTCAGCTCATAGATCCTGTAAAACTCATCCTGAATCTTTACAATCTCCCGCTTATTGGCTACCCGGTAAAGGTTCTGAATACTGTTCAGAATATCTGAGACAAGACGTGAATGAATCTGGAAAGAATTCTGGGCATCCATGATCTCACTGCGCACCGCCGACATCTCATTGTCCAGGGAGATAATGGCATTGGCCGCATTGGTCAGCTTCTCCCGAATATGGTCAGGAATATTTTTCTTGTACTTATACTGAAGAGAATGCTCAATGGTGGACCAGAAATTCATAGCCAGAGTCCTGATCTGGATCTCCACTTTAATCTTTCTGCTGCCTTCCAGTGTCTGAACCTCATAGGCCACGATAATATGGTAGGATCTGTATCCGCTGTCCTTCATATGGTTTATGTAGTCTCTCTCGCCGATGATCTCCATATCCGTCCGCCTGCGGATAATCTCCACTACCTTCTGTATGTCTTCCACGAACTGGCAGATGATCCGCACACCGGCGATATCCACCAGTTTTTCCTCGATCTCATCTATCGTAATATGTTTTTTCTGAGCCTTATCCAGAATGCTGGAGATGGTTTTCACACGGCCCATTACCTGCTCTATGGGGGAATAAAGGCCACGGCTCCGGTGCTCATAAATCAGATGCTCGAATTTGACAGTGAGCTCTTTCACGGCAAGGTCATACGGTGTCAAAATCTCACGCCATAATTGTATTTCCATGATTACCTCCAGTTCTTCCTTCTCCTTATTTTTGTGCTGCCTGCTTTGTTGGCAGCAGGCAGTCTTTTGGTCCGGCAGCCCGGACGCACTGTGAGTCTTATTTTACCATAATCATTCTGAAGATGCAACGAAGCCTTTTGTCACACTTTGTCGTCCGCATCCCTCACTGCCCTTTCTTCCAGATACCGCAGGATCCAGTAAGGATTTACGCTCAGCTCCGATGCACGTTCTGTCTCCATATAAATGCCCAGATGGAGGTGGACATCAAACATTCCTCTGGTTCCCTCTGGCCCATACCCGCTGTCTCCCATGTACCCCAGCAGCTCTCCTGCCTCCACCGTCTGCCCCAGTGCAAACTCCTGCGCATAGGAATCCAGGTGAGCATAATAGTAATATCCTCCCTGGGGACTCCTTATGCCGATCCTGTATCCCCCTTTCTCCAGCCATCCGATTTTCTCAACAATCCCTTCCGTCATGCTCACCACCTTAAAATGGCCGGGAAGATTTTCCGGCGGCATAAGGTCCGTTCCCTCATGCCCCCTAAGGCCTCCGTAGCTGCGCTCGAACATCCAACTGTTTTCATAGACGATTCCATTTTCCTGTACAGGAAAAGTTTCCACATCATCCCATACAGTCCGGTAAGCATCCAGTATCTCTTCGTAGCCCCTGCGGTTAAACGTAAAGGCCGCCTGTTTTAAGAGCAGATACTCCCTCTCGGAAGCAGGAAGAAATCCCCTGCCTCCGTGAAGCTTTCTGTAAAGCCAGGAAAGGGAAAGAAGCTCCGAAACCGGCTGCCCATATTCCTCTTCTGCATCCAGAAGCGAGGCCAGCCTTTTTTCCGAGAGCTTCATCTCCCGAAATAAGGAGCTTTCCGGCTCAAACCCGGAAAGGCTGTCGGCCCCGGCATTAAGCCAGAGCATTTTTGACAGATTAGCAGTAATCAACACCGATGCCAGAAAAAGCAAAAGCACATAGAAT
>DVGR01000052.1 GCA_018712605.1 Candidatus Choladousia intestinigallinarum | reverse complement strand
AATCCTGTATAGCCCTCAGGCTGAACCAGCGTCACCGCACAGCCTTTTCCCACGGTTTTTACCACCGTCTGTTCCTGCTCCGTCCCGGGGTCAATGACAAAAGTTATCGTTCTGGAATCCTCATTGTCAATCTGATCCATCAGCTCCGGCGAAACTTCGTATACCTCCGGTTCCGTGTCCATAACTGTACTGGCCAGAAGAAGCTCTGTTCCATCCTCCTGAACCTCATAGCATTCCTGGCTCTGCAGCAAGCGGGTGGCCGCATCTACCGTATAGACAAACTTAAGCCCGTCCCCTTCATGAAAAAGCAGGCTTGTATAGGGATCTGAGACATCCTTCCCTGCAATCTCAGTAGTTACCACCGTCACGCCGTCCTGCTCTTCCTCTGATACAAGTTCTTCTCCCGAAAAATCAGCACTTATATAATTTTCTTGGTTCTGTCTTAAAAAATTCTCATAGGAAGACTCGTCCAAAAAGCAGTAGGCATAAGGGAGATTTTCCTCCGAGCTGAAGCCATATCCCTCTCCATCCTGCAGGACATCGACATCCCCGTGGCTGTTTTCATAGACAAAGGCGTTTTCTCCTATGTATACGTAGTCTGAATACGTTTCATTTCCCTCACTATCGTAATAGATCGTATGAATTCCCGTATCCCCATTTTTTTCCAATGTAGAATCCGGGGTGTTGGCCTGTTCAATCTGACCCAAAATATCTTCCTGGAGCAACTCCGTTTCACTAACCTGTACGTCTGCCTCTCCCTGGTCCGTCTCTTCTGCCAATACGGGCACGGCTGCCATGAGGCTGAAGGCCAATAGCCCTGATAAAATCACACTTCTTTTTTTCATCTGTCTGCACCTTCCTTTCCGTGTTCTGTTATGGAGTCAGATTATAACACACTTTTCCCTTGCGTGGGCTGAAATCACCGAATGTTCACCCATTCTTAATTTTCTAAGTCTTTTTTCCCCAATCGCACTTCCTCTAAAAGGCCTGCCAGCTCATCAGGGAGACACTCAAAGAGGTAATTTTTCCTGCCGGGAATGGCATCTTGAAAATAAGTGCGCATCTCCTGGCTGGCTGCCTCAATCTCCTCTTTTAATCCTGCTGCGGAAAGTCTGGCTGCTCCCGCTCCAAGGATGATCACCTGCTCCAGGGCATCAGAGGTGGCTACTGTCACAGGATAATCTCTGCTGATCTCATGCACGGCCTTTTCAATATACTGATCCGCAGTCTCCGCCTCTTTTGTATAGACCACATAGATATTATGATACTTCTGTACGCTGCCCTGCCCGCCTTTTACCTTGTAAGCATCAAAAACCAGAATCAACGTATTCCGGCAGTATCCCTGGTAATTAGACAAAATATCCATAAGCTTGTCCCTGGCGCTGTCAATATTGGCAGCCGCCAGCTCTCTTAACTCTTCCCAGGCAAAAATAATATTGTACCCGTCCACCAGAAGATACTCCTTTTCACGTTTTTTCCTGGCTCTTCCTCCCGAACTCTCCCTGTCCTGAGGCAGTTTGCTTTTGCCTTCCCGCCTTTCTTTCTCTCTCTTTCCCACGCTCCTGGTCCAGCCGGCCCGGCCTTGCTTCACCGCTCCATACGTTTTCTCAAAAATTGCCTGAAGCTCCTTATCATCTGCCAGAGACGGTCCTATGGAAACAGATCTCTTTACCGTCTGAACCTTCTCCGGTTCTTCCTCCGGAGTCTCCCGCTCCTGCCTCAGCGCCGGTTCCAAGTGCATATACTGCTCTACCTCCCGCCAGTCCACCACAAAGCCAGCTCCGTGGGAACAAAAAACAGACCCTGCAGGGTTTTCCGTGTCTGCCTCGGGATCATATCCAAGGCGCTCTATCACCTCTTCCGCATTATGGCAGGGGCGGTATCCTTCAAAGGTACAAGCCATCCTGCCTTTTCCTTTTGTATAGGAAAGCAGCTCTGACTGATAATTCGCCACCTCCGATACTGGAACTTCCCCTGTAAGCACGGCCTTCCCTTTTATAATTTCAGGCTGTCCAAAGCTCCCTGAACGTTTCTGTATGTCCGCCATGGCCCTCCCAACGTTTTCCTCAGGAAGCTCTATCCGAAAAGAATATACAGGTTCCAGCAAAATGCTTTCCGCCTTCATAAGTCCATGGCGCACGGCCCGGTAGGTAGCCTGCCGGAAATCACCGCCTTCTGTATGCTTTGTGTGAGATCTGCCCGCCGCCAGGGTAATCTTCATATCCGTGATCTCAGAACCCGTCAGCACTCCCCGGTGCTGTTTTTCTTCCAAATGGGTCAAAATCAGCCGCTGCCAATTCCGATCCAGTACATCTTCACTGCAGCAAGTGTCAAACTGAAGGCCGCTCCCCGGTTCTCCCGGCTCCAAAATCAAATGTACCTCCGCATAATGACGCAGGGGTTCAAAGTGCCCCACTCCCTCCGCCACAGAAGCAATCGTCTCTTTGTAAATAATACTCCCCTCTCCAAATTTTACTTTTATCCCAAATCGTTCCTGGATCATACTCTCCAGAATCTCTGTCTGTACCTCTCCCATAAGCTGTACGTGAATCGACCCCGTACCCTTCTCCCAGACCATGTGAAGCTCCGGCTCTTCTTCCTCCAGTTGTCTAAGCTTTAAATACATCTGGTGGACATCGCATTCCGGCGGCAAAACAACCTGGTACGTCAGAAGAGGCGTCAGGACAGGAGACATTTCTTCCCCTTCATCCCCAAGGCCTTCTCCGGCATAGGTATGGGTCAGACCAGTCACAGCGCAAATCTGCCCTGGCAGGGCCTCTTGAACCGCTTCATATCCAGAACCAGAATAGACCCGAATCTGATCCGCCTTTTCCTCCCACTCCTGGGATCCCGGCTTTTCAGGTTTATGATTAGTCAGAAGCATCTTTACTTTCAGGGAACCTCCTGTTATCTTCATATGAGTCAGACGGTTTCCCTGGCTGTCCCGGCTGATTTTATAAACTCTCGCCCCAAATTTCTCAGGATACGAAGGGAAAACCATATATTTTCCCAGTCCTCGGAGAAATTCATCCACTCCCTGCATTTTGAGAGCAGAACCAAAATAGCAAGGAAAAACTTTCCGCCCACGGATCAGATCCTGGATCTGTCCCCTCTCTATAATCCTTCCCTCCATATATTGATCCAGCAGCGCATCGCTACACATGGCAAGCTCTTCCTGAAATTCGCTTTCCTCTTCCTGACTAAAGGAAACGCAGCGGTCATCCAGCTTTTTTTTCAATTCCTCCAAAAGCTCTTTCCGGTTTGTTCCCTCCTGATCCATTTTATTAATCCACAAAAACACAGGAATCTTATACCTTCTCAAAAGCCGCCAGAGAGTTTCCACATGGCCCTGCACACCGTCCGCTCCGCTGATGACCAGAATGGCATAATCTAAAACCTGGAGTGTGCGCTCCATCTCCGCTGAAAAATCCACATGGCCCGGAGTGTCCAAAAGTGTCGCTTCCTTTCCCTCCAGAACCACCTCAGCCTGCTTAGAAAAAATCGTAATTCCCCTGGACTTTTCCAGGGCATACGTATCTAAAAAAGCGTCCCCGTGATCCACCCGTCCCATTTTTCGGATGGCACCGCTTCGGTAGAGGATGCTCTCCGCCAGGGTGGTCTTCCCAGCGTCCACATGGGCCAAAATCCCCAGACAAATATGGTTAGACAGTTTTTCTGCCTGATGCTGTATTTTTACAGACGTATTTTCCATGAAAATACCCCTTTCTTTGATTTGTAATACAGTGATTATCATACCACAGAAAGGGGCATTCGTCGATAAAGCATTCATGCCAGTCTAAAATAGGATTTAAATTTGGCTTTCACAAAATCCTACTCTTTTATTAAGTAAATCTTCCGATATCCCCTTCTCTTCAATGATAAAATTAAGGAAAACAAAAAGGTAGGAAATGAAAATGATAAACTTTAGTCAGACAACTCTCTATGGTATTTTGTGCTGCCTGATCCCCTGCGCTATTTTTTTATTTACAAGGGACCGCCGAGCCGGAAACATTTATAAATTTTGGACCGTTGTTTTTATCCTCTATCTGTGGATGGTCTATGAGGTTACGGGGATCGGAACATTAAGTGAAATTCTTTATCCATTACAGACTGGGGCACATTGGTCTCTCTTCCGTGGGAACATAAATCTAGTTCCCTTTTCAGGAATAAATTTCAGCTTCCTGCTGAATATCCTTATGTGCATGCCCTTGGGCTTTTTGGCGCCTTTCCTTTGGAAAAACTGGCGCAGGCTTTACAGAACTCTTCTTCTTGGCGCCGGTTTTTCTCTCTTGATTGAGATTTCTCAGCTCTTTAATTCCAGAGCTTCGGATGTGGACGACCTGATCGCCAATACCTGCGGGGCCGTTCTGGGCTACGCTGCCTGGAAAGTCTTCACATGGATCTTTTCTGTACGCTTAAAACAGCCCGGAAAAGGAAGATTCCAAGCTGTTCTCTACATTCTTTTAAGCTTTGCAGGCATGTTCTTTTTCTACCATCCCTTTGCCTTCTGAGCCTTCACCGCTTCGTGGATCTGGATACAAATCAGCTCTTTGAGGCTATCTCCCTGGCTTCCCCGGAGGTCAAAAACCCATATTTTACCATCTGTTTTAACACGGCCTGCTGCCTCTGCCTCGCCAGCTCAGGATTCTCTGTGAGAGCGTAAGCGGAGGGAGCGTTTGGCAGGCCCGCCAGCATTGCAGACTCCCAATCGTCCATCCGTGAGGGCTCTTTCTCAAAATATCCCTGGCTGGCAGCCCCTATTCCATAATAGCCATCTCCAAAATAAATCGTATTGACATACAGCTCCAGGATCTCTTCCTTTGTATATTCTTTTTCCAGCTTAAATGCCAGAAACATTTCAGCCGCCTTTCTTGTAAATTTTTTCTCCTGGGTAAAATAAAGATTCCTCGCAAGCTGCTGTGTGATGGTGCTGCCCCCTTCCCGCAGACTCCCGGCCAGGATATTGTTCTTCATAGCCCGTCCGATGGCAATTATATCAATTCCCGGATGCTGAAAAAATCTGTGATCTTCCGTCGCCACTACAGCGTTCAGATACGTTTCCGGGAGTTCGGCAAGAGTTGTATAACCTGGCTCCTGGCGAATCTCTTCTATTTTTTCTTCCAAGGGCTGCTCTTCCATAACCGCAGCATACATCTGGTACCCCTGCCATGCCGTTATCCCCACCGCCAGCATAAAAACCAGCAAAAGAAGTCCCAGTATCCCTTTTACTAGTTTCCACAATCCCTTTCCTCTCTTTTGCCTTTTTCTTTTCAATGTCTACTGCTCCCCTTTGCTGTGATAATCCTTGTCTTAAGATCCTTTGTCTCATGTAAGTATTATACCAGCTTAACCTGAAGTTTCCCTGTTTTATTCCTTATATTTACCTTATTTCTTTTTCTGACGATAAAAAACCAGAGTTGAAAATGCCAGGGCTGCTGCCCTGGCATTAGCTGTAGAAACGCTTTATTCCTGTCCTTTTTAAATTTTAAAAGTTTTACAGCATACCCCGTGGTTTAAAGGGCCTCTTCCTTCTCCCAGGTACAGCCCCCCATCCAAAGTACAGGACAGGTATGCCTTCGCCTGCCGGATGCTGGTTTCCAAAGACATTCCCCGGGCCAGGCCGCAGGCTATAGCTGAGGACAAGGTACAGCCGGTCCCATGGCTGTTGGGGTTCCAGAGTCTCTCCCCCTTAAACCAGGTAAGGGTTCCCCTGGAATACAGGACGTCCTGGGAAACCTCCTTTTCCCGAAGCTCTCCTTTTGCTGAAAGATGACCGCCTTTTAAGAGGACAGCGCATCCGTACTTTTCCCCCAGATGCCTTGCCGCTTCTTCCATCTTTCTTTCCGTGTCAATCTCATCTTCCAGCAGGATTCCGCCTTCCGGGAGATTCGGGGTAATCAGCTCCGCAAGAGGAAACAGTTCTCTCTCCAAAGCATCCATGGCTTCTTCTTCAAGCAGTCTCCTGCCCGTGCTTGCCGCCATGACAGGATCCGCCACCACATGCTTCAAACCATATTCCCGTATCTTTCCTGCCACTGCCAGGATATTCTCCCGGCTTCCCAGCATACCGATTTTTACGGCGTCAGGGAAGATATCTTGGCAGACGGCGTCCATCTGTCCAGCCGTAAAAGATGGAGGCGTCTCCAAAATCCCATAGACCCCAGTTGTGTTCTGGGCTGTAAGGGCCGTCACCACAGACATTCCATAGACGCCGAAGGCTTCCATGGTCTTTAAATCAGCCTGGATCCCGGCTCCCCCGCTGCAGTCGGAACCGGCTATGGAAAGCACAGTTTTCTTTTTTCTTCCTGTCAGCTCTTCCATCTCCCTGCGCAGCCTTCTGGCCGCTCCGGCTATATCCTCCTTGGCAAAAATCCCGGATACCACCGCTGCCCCGGCTATACCGGTTCCACTCAGCTTCTTTATATTTTCACTGTTGATACCGCCTATAGCCGCCACAGGAATTTTTACGGCGCCCGCTATCTCTTTCAAGGTTTCCAGGGACATGGGTCTGGCGCCCGCCTTAGTGGAGGATCCGAACACCGCTCCGCTCCCAAGATAATCGGCCCCCATAGCCTGGGCCTGACGGGCCTGTTCCACTGTCTTGGCTGTCACTCCCAGAATCCGTCCGGGCCCCAAAAGCCTTCGGGCCTCTGACACGGACAAATCATCCTGGCCCACATGGAGGCCGGCCGCCCCTGAAGATAAGGCCACCTGCAGATTATCGTTGATAATGAGAGGAACACCATAGCGGTCCGTAATCCTTTTAACCCGAATCGCCTCTTCCAGAAATTCCTCATCGGACAAGGACTTCTCCCGAAGCTGCAGGATTGTCACGCCTCCCATAAGGGCCTTTTCCACCTGTTCTTCCAGGCTCACATCTCCGGTCCAGGCCCGATCTGTAATACCGTACAGTAAAAGGTCAAATTTCAATTCTGGCTCCTTCCTGAATCTGTCGGTCCGTCAGCATACTTACTGCGTCAAAAAAATGTACCCTGAAGCTTCCGGCCCCGCCTTCTTGCTCTTTCGTCCGCTCCCACGCCAGCTCACCGCAGATCCCATGGGCTGCCGCCGCATATACGGCCTTCCCAAAAATATCTGTCTGTTCTCCC
>DVGR01000004.1 GCA_018712605.1 Candidatus Choladousia intestinigallinarum | reverse complement strand
TTATTATCCAATAAAGAGGTCCCTTCTCCATCCGTCCGTCAGCCTGCCAGGAAAACAACTGCATCATCTTTTTTCCAAGCCAAAAGCAGGATCCTTCATCCCCAAAAAATTCACTCCAACCTCCGCATCTTTTTTCTTTCCCCTGCTTATTCCTTCCATAGGCAATGGATCCAGTTCCCGCAACCACATGGATCCCTTCGTCTCCCATAAAAGCGCCTGCCCATCCGGCAATTACATCATTAAAAATATAAACAGGAATTCTGTCCCACCTCTGACCAGCAGCCTTATTTACCTCTTTGTCCAGTTGCCGGCTCTCTCCATAACAAGGCAAGCCAACTCCGATTCCCATTAAACTCTCGGGTGCTGCTTGAATCCGGCTCAGGCATATCTCAATTCCTTTTCCGATCCTCTCCAAAATCATCTGGATACTATATCTCCTGTAAGACAGTCCATCCGTTATGTATTCCGTCAACTTCTCACCCTGGGAATCCATCAGAACAAAGCTAGTCTTGGTTCCCCCTCCATCCACGCCTGCATAAACTTTCATTTTTTTCGTCCACCTTTCTTGCCCTCATTATAAGGTCATTAGGTTGTCCTGTCAACCTGTCAATGGTGTATTTATCGCATTTTGTGAAAACAAACTAAAATCGCCTCTGCTTTTTTATGAAAAATTCCTTTTTCTATCCCTTTCTTCTCTCCCTTCAAAAAATCTTGACAAACCCTTTGAAAACGGCTATAGTAATAACACTGGTACGGTTTGTGGGAAGCAGTTTGTTCTTTCCTCCCGTATCTTTACCATTTTCAGCTTATAACATTTCCGTGCAGCCGGGGAGTTAGCGGTGCCCTGTACCTGCAATCCGCTACAGCAGGGGTGATGCCAAACCGAGGGTGTAGTACTGCAGAGCTGCCCCTGATAAGTGATGTTGACGTCTGGGTCTTACGCAACAGGAATCCGTGAACCGTGTCAGGTCGGGAACGGAGCAGCACTAAGCGGAACCTTCTGTGTGCCGTAAGGGTGCCTGGACCGAGTTAACTGTCAGGGTAACGTCTGTGGTATGCATTCAAAGGGCGGCGCACGGATTTTTTATTGCCGTATTCCTGACTCATGAGTCTTTTATGCGGCTGCGGCAGAAGGGAGATTTTCATGCTGACTTCGGATGAGAAATTTATGAAGGAAGCTATCCGACAGGCGAAAAAAGCCGCTGCCCTGGATGAAGTTCCCATTGGGTGTGTAATCGTATATGAAGGAAAGATTATTGCTCGCGGATATAACCGCCGCAATACGGACAAGAATACTGCCTCCCATGCTGAAATCAACGCCATACGCAAAGCGAGCAAAAAGCTGGGGGACTGGCGGCTGGAGGGCTGCACGATCTACATAACTCTGGAACCCTGCCAGATGTGCGCAGGCGCTATTGTTCAGGCCAGGATAACACGGGCAGTCATCGGATGTATGAATCCCAAGGCCGGCTGTGCCGGATCCATTCTGAACCTTCTGCAGATGCCTGAATTTAATCATCAGGTGGAACTCACCAAAGACGTGCTTCACGAGGAATGTTCGCAGATGCTTTCCTGTTTCTTCTCTTCACTCAGAGAGCGGAAAAAGGCTGAAAAAAAGAAGGCAAAATCAGTTGACGCTGTCCCTGATCTGCCTTATAATAATTAGATGTGATTTGAAGATGTACTCTCCATCCGTCCTCTCCTTTTCGAGGTGTCTTTGAGGGCTGATGTGAAGATAAATACACGGAGTGGTATCGAAGTGGTCATAACGGGACTGACTCGAAATCAGTTGTACCTTCGGGTACCGTGGGTTCGAATCCCACCCACTCCGCCAGAAAACTCAGTCTGCAAGCAGTTTTGCTGTTTGCAGGCTTTTTTGCGACAGATTCATAAAACCGCGAGGGTGTGCGAAGCACACTTTTGTTCTTGTTTGGATTTAGATACAGAATGCGGCGTAAAGGGGAACAATCTTTTTGTTATCCTCAAAACCGAAGTTCTTTGCAGAGAGCTTAATCGCATAGTCAGGCTTGTAGGTTTCCATATAGACCTTTAAGCTCTTTGCCCGTGTGTTATCGGCAGACTTAACCTCGATGGGAATAAGCCGACCGTTTCGCTGAATGACAAAATCAATTTCAGCTCCACGCGCAGACTCCCAATAGTAGGTCTTATACCCGTTTGCGGTAAGCTGCACATTGACATAATTTTCTGCCATACCGCCCTTAAAATCATTGATTTCCTCAACCATATAGAGAACATCATTCGCTGCCAAATCTTTTTTAGCGCAAAGCAAACCCAAATCAGATACATAGATTTTGAAAGCGTCAATATTACGATAGTTCTCAAGGGGTTTTTTTACCTGCTCCACTTTGCAAACCTGTGATACGATACCCGACAGACAGAGCCATTCGATTGCGTTTTCAAACTCGGAAGCTCTGCCTCCTTTTTTAATCAGTTTATATTGGAAACGGGTGTTCTTCTTGGAAAGCTGCACGGTGATATTATCATAAGCAAGCCTTGTTTTTTTGATTTCATTCAGATTGTTATACTTGCTCATATCATTGAGATAGCTTGCCAAAATCGTATCCTGCGTGTGGCGCACAAGGATATAATCCTTTGTTTCCACAAACTGCATTACACATTCAGGCATACCGCCCACAACAAGATATTGACGATATAGCTGCATCGCCGCATCGTGTAAAGCAGAGGGCAGAGGTTTATCCTCTGCAAAACATTTCTTAATCTGTTCTACAAGGGCGCTTTCGCCGCAGGCTACCATAAATTCCTCCATATCCATAGGATAGAGGGTTTTCATATCCGCCTTGCCCACGGGAAAGGAAAACTTTGCCCTGTTCACCGCAACACCGAGCAGACTGCCCGCTACGATGATATGATAATCAGGCGCGTCTTCACAAAAATATTTCAGGCTTGTCAAGGCTCTTTCGCAAAGCTGCACTTCGTCAAATACAATCAGCGTTTTTTCCTTGACTATCGTTTGCCCTGCAATATGCGATAAAATGGGTATCAGATAATCAGGGCTGATGTTTTCCTCAAAAGTTTCATTCAGCTTAGGATTGGTTTCAAAATTGAAATACGCCACATTCTCATAACAGGTTCGGCCAAACTCTAAAATGGAATAGGTTTTGCCGACCTGCCTTGCTCCCTGCAAAATCAAAGGCTTACGGTGTTCGTCATCTTTCCACGCTTCTAAAAAACTCATTATTTTCCGATACATTGCCAGACCTCCTTTAAGGTACTGAACATAGCATATCACTCATTCGTGTAAATATCAACGAATTTTATCAAAATTATCGCATTAAAACTCGCGAATATTTTTAAGTTTTCTTCGCTCTTCGACACGAATACCGCATTTTTCTTTTACGCCTCTCCAAACTTGGCATTCATCCTCCTGTAAATCTCAAACCTTTGAGGGCCTTTTATCGCCGGTATCCTGCCGTCCTTGCTTCGGAGATGATCTTTTCAGTGAGAGCTCTGCCAATGCCTTCCCCACGGAACTTAGACCGCACATACACTCTCTTAATCTCACAATATTCACGATCCGTTCCCGCAAGAGCCGCACACCCTGCCGCTTCTCCCTCTGCCAGGGCGAGGTAAAGGCACCCCCAGGGAGGGCCATACTTAGCCTGAAGATCCCGGATTTCCTCCTGCCTGTCGTATGCAGCGACAATCTCCATAGCCTCTCCTGCCTTTTCATAAAGTTAATGACTTTATTATAAGCCTCTTTGGCTTCTTTGAACAGTCTAAAACCGGGCAAAACAAAAAGCAGCGGAGCCATATTCTGGTATTTATGGAAAATAATGGTATGTGATAAAGAACCTTTTGAGAGATGCAAAGCAGAAAAACCCGGCGAAGAAAAGGCGTCTTTCCTCCGCCGGGTTTCCCATTGCTTTATGGTTTCTCTTTTGTATATGCAGCATCGTATCAGATTGCTAAGAATAATATATGAAATCCTTTTCGCCTTGTCAATAGGGGCCGGAGCTGTTTGTGATATTTGACTTTTTCACGCTTTTGTCTTATAATGGCGTTGTGTACAGAGAGGTACCCCTGAATCGGGGTGCCTCTTTTTTACAATAAAAGCCAGTCTCGGTGTACGGACAGAAGAGCGCACTTGTGCGACATGCTGTCTGGGCACCAGAGACGCTAACCCGTATGAGCATGGAGGGCGATAGCCCGGAATGCGAATACGGGTAGGGCGCTGCGTGCCAGTGGCATGCGTTTAGCGCCGACCGAAGCGGAGCGGAGACTTGCGGGAGCGCCAAAGGCGCGGAGCAATCCGTGGCTTTTATGTGCGGCGGCGCCTGCGCCAGCAGGCATGTACGTTTACTCTAAAGGAAACTGCGTTACAGGATTCTTTTTAATCCTTACCGCAAACACAAAACACTATATGAGGAGGAATTGATTATGACACCTATGAACAACGCCGATTACTTAATCCGTCTGCAGAACGCCGAAGAACTGACCTTTTTGAAAAAGGCAAAGGAAGCGGCCGGGCTTTCCTACGAAGCTCTCGCCGAAAAAATCGGCGTAAATAAAGTATGGCTGGCCTCCGCTTTTGAAGGGCAGCAGTACGTACCCCTAGAGTACTGCGACAGGCTGGCGGATGCTCTGGGAATCGACAGATCCGCTACCGCATTTCTGGCCTCACATCCATATAAGGGGAATACCGATCCGATTCTCTACCGGCTTCACGAAGTCATCGACACTTACGGCCCGGCCATTAAGGACATTATCCACGAACAGGGCGGAAATGCTATTATGAGCGCCATTGATTTCGGTCTGGATGTCAATGTGACGGAGGAACCTGACGGTGCGCACCGGGTCGTAATCCAGTTCGACGGCAAGCTCCTTCCCTATGCAAAGAAAGGCAAATACCCCTGGTAAATTCTAAAAAAGGGATTCCAAGGGGACACAATCGTTACCACACATATGATGCTGGAAGCGGCCAGCCTCGATCTTGGCAGCGTCTGGATCAGTTATTTTGGCGAGGAAAAGGCAAAGGTTCCAGCTAGAAAGAGAGAATCCAAAGGCGTTATCTGCCAGGATTTCCAAACCGGTTTTCTATCATTATGTGCGTGACCGGGAATTGGAACGGGTGGCGCATGGCATTTATCTTTCCAGGGATTCTTGGGTAGATGCGATGTACCTAATCCATCTGCGGTTTGAACTGGCAGTATTTCAGAACACTCTGGGAATTATCAAGCATTAACAGTTTCAAAAAATTAAAAAATATTTAGTTTTGAAACTGCCTACTTGTGTATACTATGCTATGATATTATAATAGATTTCAAGAAGGAGTTTCAAAAACGTAAAAATATTAATTTTTTGAAACTGGGAGGGTATATGAAAACGATAATCAGAACAGAGTATCTGGAGCGAATCATTGAACTAAATCAGACTCCAGATATTAAAATTATTACAGGGATTCGTTTACGATATTGTTGACTGGCTATTGCAGGTGCCTGCAAGTACGGAAAAACCGGCGTGATTTCCACCACGCCGGTTTTTCCGGGAAATTTCATTTACTTCCTTATGGGTCTCCGGCTAAACCGGCATCCCTTTTCATCTTATAAATTATACTTATCTTAGAATCTCTTGATCTTCTTTGACGGTGTTTTCTCAAATTCCGTCTCCCGTACCTTCAGGCTGTGAATCTTTTTATATGCGGGAAGGCCGGTGTTGTACTCGTCTACGATCTCCTGAAGTTTCGCCCGTATATCCTTGACGTGCTTTTTCTTGGCGTACTCATAGTCTGGGAAAATCTCTGCCTCGATGACAGATTCGGTCTCCCGTACCAGTACTTCCTGCACCAGGTCATAGCGCAGAAGGGCGTTTTCCAGCTCTTCAGGTGAGACGTTTTCGCCGTTTTTCAGAATGATCAGGTTCTTTTTGCGGCCAGTCAGGAACACAAAGCCATCCTCGTCCACATAGCCCAGATCGCCGGTGCGCAGCCAGCCATCTTCTGTCAGGGCCTCTTTTGTCTCTTCCGGCATTTTATAGTAACCCATCATGACGCTGGAGCCTTTTACCCAGAGCTCATCGTCCACCACCTTGGCCTGGCAGTTATCCAGAAGCTTTCCTACAGAACCCACCTTGCTGTTGTTCTGCTGGTTCGTACTGATAACAGGCGAACATTCCGTCATGCCGTAGCCCTGCAGCACGGTAATCCCGTATTCCGCAAAGGCGCCTACCATCTCAGGAGGCATAAAAGCGCCGCCGCTGCAGATGATCTTCAGATTGCCGCCGAAAGCGGCTTTTGCTACCATCTTCTTGGGAAGGATTCCTGTAGATTCCTTCAGTTTTTTGTAGATGGACTCAATAACCATGGGCACAAGGAGAACAATGTCCGGCTTAAACAGCTTTAAATTCTTGGAGACATGCATGATAGAATCATTGATGCAGATCACCATTCCTATAGAAAGTCCTTTCAGGATGTCCATGGTAAAGCAGTAAGCGTGGTGGATGGGAAGCAGCGTCATGGAAACCGTGCCGGGAGCCAGATCAATCACTACGTTCTTGGCATTCTCCGTAAGGTTTCTGTGAGTCAGCATAACTCCCTTGCTTTTTCCCGTGGTGCCGGAGGTAAAGAGGATTGCGCACAGCTTGTCCGGATCCAGCGTACAGGAGAAATCTCCCGCATGGTTCTCAAGGAGTCTGTGGAGGGACAGAGCCTGCTTCGTATCTTCCTCATTCTGCATGGAAATCATGTATTTCAGTCCCGGTACCGTTTCGGCAGCCATGGCTGCTACATCCTTTCGCAGCTCATCATAGACCAGCACGCTGATGTCTGCCCGGTTCAGAAGCTCACAGACATCTGCTGCCGGAAGCTGGGCGTCCAGAGGAACTACCACGCAGCCGCTGTTGGCAGCTCCGAAGTAGCTTACGATCCATTCATATGTAGTGGGGCCGATCACTGCCACATGGCTTCCCAGCATTCCCAGGCTGTCCAGAGCCCGGCTTACCGCCTGGCTGTCCCGGTGCAGCTCGTTATAGGTTTTTGTAATAATCTCTTTCTTTTTCTTATACCGGATCGCCGGGCTGTCCTTGTAAGTCTGTGCGGCGTAATCCAGTATCTCTTTCATAGTACTGACGTCCTTCATCCAGCAGCTCTCCTTTTACTCTTTTATGCTCTCCACATAGTGAATGGCTTCGCCTACGGTGCGGATCTCCGCAACCTCACGCTCGTCAACTTCGATATCGTATTTTTCCTCCAGCTCTCCTACCATGCTCATAAAGTCATAGGAGGTAAAGCCAAGATCCTCCACAAATCTTGAATCCTCTGTAATACTGTTTCTGTCTACGTCCGCATACTCGCAGATTACGTCCTTGATCTCTTCCAACATAGTCCCAATTCTCCTTCTTCTATATAAAATCACCCAGTAACCGTTTTCCTGTTCTTAGACCCAGTCAATGATTTCTCCCACTGTTCTGTTGGGATCCTCGATGCCCCGGAACATAATCCGGCAGAGGTAATAGTAGAACTTCTCCAGTTCCTCATAAGATACCACGTCTGTCTGATACTCGAAATTAAAGTTCATTCCGTTGTCCTCTGCCCGGTGCATTACTGTCAGGTAGAGAGCCTGAGCTGCCACGCCGTTGCTGTACCATGCAGTGCGGTACTGAATACCGTTAAGACGGTCCAGACCTTTATCCGCCAGGGTAGCCGGCTGGTACGTAAGACTGAAAGGTTCATACGTATGTCCCGGTTTATTCTTATAATACTGGCTCCGATGATAGAAGTACTCAGTAGGGCTGAAGTTTGCGTGGCGGAAGAGCTTATTCTGACCATCCCGAATGATCTTAAGACCTTCCATGAAAGTATCGCTCTTCTTCACCGTAGTCTGGAAGGGGAAGCAATGGATTCTGGTGCCTCCGCAGCGTTTTTCCTTCAGAGTCGCTCTTCTGGCCACTGTGGTTACGATAGAAACTTCATCGTTGTCGTTAAACTTCTGCAGGTAGGTTCTCATACCCATCATCAGAAGCGTTACCATGGAAACGTGATTCTGTTCGCAGAACTCCAGAAGCCTTCTGGAAGGATCCGCCTCCAATGAGAATACCTGGATGCTGGCGTCCACTTTCCCATTTGTATTTACTGCCGTACGCAGATTCGGATCTCCCGCCTCTTTTCTGGCTGCCTCCAGCAGCTCTCTGCCCCGCAGCCCGTTGAAGATAGGCTCTGAGGACTCGATCAGGTTGTGGAAGAATTCCCTGTCTCTTTGCTGGGCTTTGCTTCCCGCTTCATATTCCAGATCCTTCTTAAGCTGTTCAATATAGGAAGCCATCTCCTTGGGATAAGGAATTCCTTCATATTTCATATTACAATAGATCTCAATGACATCCTTCAAAAAGCAGATCAGGGACTGGGCATCCATGGTCATATGGTGAACCAGGAGATAAATTCCCTGGAATCCGTCTGGGGTAATGATAATAACAACACGGTTCAGGGGAGAATCATAGGGTTCAAAGGGGGTTGACGTCCACTCCTTCATCTTCGCCACTGCATCTTCTTCTCTCCATCCATTAAAATCAAAGAATTCAATGGGTCTTTCTTCCCGGTCCACCACATACTGCCATACATTTCCTTCTTCATCCTGCGTAAAACGAAGGCGCATAGACTCGCATCTGGCATATGCCTGATAAATAGCTTCCCGCAGAGCGTCGAAATCCAGGCTCTGCTGAATCGTCAGGCTTGTACCGATGTTCATAAGCTGTTTCTTAGGACACTGCAGCTGAGAAAAAAAGTGCAGCTTCTGTGCTTCAGTGAGGGGAAATAACTGTTTTCCGTTTTTTTCTTTCATCATAACCTCCTTGCGCCTCCCTTTCGGGATTTGGCGCATGTACGTTGCCTCAGCCCGTCCATTTGAGGACTGAGATGTTATTTGTTATTCTGCCATTCCCGAATGCTGTCTGATCCATGTATTACACTCTTAAATCTGCCCGGCCAGAAATTCGTCTAATTCTTCTTCATATTTTCCGGGATCTTTATAGTAAGCTTCACAGTGACCGGCTCCCGGTATAACTACCAGTTTGGCCTTAGAAGCGCAGTTCTGGTAGATCTTTCTGCTCATATCGCAGGGAACAAAGGTGTCCTTTTCCCCATGCAGCAGAAGGATGGGAACCTTGGCCTTCTTTGCCTCTTGGGAGGCATCACAGGTCTTCAGTCCGTACCCGGCCCGGCTCTGCATCATTTTCTCTGCCGCCGCCAGGATGGGATAAGGCGGAAGGTGGTACATGGAACGCAGCACATGCTCAAACACATCCCAAGCACAGGTAAAGGCGCAGTCCGAGATAATTCCCTTTACGCTGGCGGGCAGCTCAAGGCCCGACATCATGACTACTGTAGCCGCTCCCATGGACATACCGTGAAGCCAGATCTCACAGTCCTCTCCCAGCCGCTCCTGTATGTAGCGGATCCAGCAAAGACCGTCCTTCCGGTCTAGAGCTCCGAAACCGATATACGTTCCCTCACTCTCCCCATGGGCCCTCTCATCCACCAGAAGGAGATTGTAGCCCCTGGGCAGATAATACCCAGACAGCCCTACATAATCATTCATTCCCTTGCTGGTGTATCCGTGGAAGCATATTACTGTTTTCTTCCCTTCTCCCGGGAAGAAAGTGCCGTGGAGCTTCAATCCATCCTGGGAAGTTACATACACATCCTCATGGGGATGGGCCATCATTTTTTCCCTGCGCCCCTCCATCATGGGGAAATACTGGCTCCAGTCCGTACCGGACATTTTCATGGTCCGCTCCGTAGCAGCGTGCTGCCGCAGAATCGTGCGGCGGAAAAAATAAGCTGCCACTCCGTAATCCAAGGCTGCAGCAGCCGCTCCAGCACCGATTACGTACTTCATCCACTTCATAAAATCCCTCCTTGGCAGGCGTTTCCCTGTTTACTTCGCTTTTCTTGTAAAATCCTTCAGCTTGAGGGCTTTGTCAAAATCCCCTTCTACCTTCAGCTTTCCCAGCGTAAAGGCTGCTACTGGATCTGTTTTCCCTTTGGCGATTTTCAACAGGGTGTCGGCGGTCGTAGTGAAAAGGACATCCCGGTCATAATATTCATAAGGCTCGATGCTCAGCTTCCCGTCAGATACTTCAGCGTAAAAAGCTCCTTCTGCCTCACCTCTTATGTTAAACTGGTAAGCAATATGCTCCTTGATGTCGCTGACATCTGCCTTCATGAAAAGATTACGGATCTCCCCTACTAACTCTTCGTACGACATAAAATTCCTCCGTTGTTTTATTCTGGTTATTTTCGTCCTTTTTCGACCATCGGTCGATTCCAGACATTTTTAGATTACTACTTATTCGACCGTCAGTCAAGTTAGCTTTTGATTTTCTCTCTTTTTCACAAAAAAAAATTACTCCCTTGCAAGCGCGCAGGGTATTTGCTACACTAGCCTCAAACTGAGACTGCTTCGTTACTCACCGCCT
>DVGR01000051.1 GCA_018712605.1 Candidatus Choladousia intestinigallinarum | reverse complement strand
ACGAAGGCCGTTTCTGTCCAGTACAGCGCCCAGCAGATCGCCGTCTGAAAATACAATAGAGGCCGGACCGTCCCATGGTTCCATCATGGTTGCATAATACTGATAGAAATCCCGGATCTCCTGGGAAAGGGTCTGGTTGTTGGCCCAGGGCTCCGGAATGGTGATCATTACTGCCAGAGGCAGATCCATACCGCTCATTACCAGGAATTCCAGGGTATTGTCCAGCATGGCAGAGTCAGACCCCTGGCGGTTTACTACCGGAAGGATCTTGTGAAGCTGATCCTTTAAATGAGGAGATTCCATGTTTTCTTCCCTTGCCAGCATTTTGTCCGCATTTCCCCGGATGGTATTGATTTCCCCGTTATGTACGATAAAACGGTTAGGATGGGCTCTCTCCCAGCTTGGGTTTGTATTGGTGCTGAATCTGGAATGGACAGTAGCGATAGCAGATTCATAGTCTTTATCCTGGAGATCCGCAAAAAAAGTACGAAGCTGGTCTACCAGGAACATACCTTTATACACAATGGTACGGCTGGACATAGAAACCACATAAGTATTATCGTTACTCTGCTCGAAGACTCTCCGGGCAATATACAGCTTCCGGTCAAAATCCAGTCCTTTTTCTACATTTTCCGGTTTTTTAATAAAGGCCTGCATGATATGAGGCATACACTCTTTGGCCTTGTGTCCCAGAACATCCGGATATACAGGAACCTCACGGAAACCTAAAAGCTCCAGTCCCTCTTTCTCCACAATGATCTCAAACATCTTCTTAGCCTGGTTTCTTTTCAGTTCATCCTGAGGGAAGAAAAGCTGGGCAATACCATATTCTCTCTCTCCTCCCAGATCGATCCCCATTTTTTTACAGACCTTGGAAAAGAATTTATGAGAAATCTGAAGAAGGATTCCCACGCCGTCTCCTGTCTTTCCCTCTGCATCTTTTCCGGCTCTGTGTTCCAGGTTCTCCACGATATGGAGTGCTCTCTCCACCGTCAGATGGCTCTTGATTCCCTTGCTGTTTACCACTGCGCCGATTCCACAGTTGTCATGTTCAAAGGCGGGACTGTACAGTCCCTGTTGTTGTTCTCTCATCACATTTTCCTCCCTATCTGTTTCTTTTTCCTCTTCCATACTCGTCTGCTGCTTTTACGAATCCTCGGAACAGCGGATGGGCACGGTTTGGTCTGGATTTCAATTCCGGATGCCCCTGAGTTCCAATGAAGAAGGGGTGATCCTTCAGCTCTATCATTTCCACGATCCGTCCGTCAGGGGAAAGACCTGCCATGGTCATTCCATGTTCTACCAGAGCAGACCGGTAGTCGTTGTTTACTTCATAGCGGTGTCTGTGACGCTCGGAAATTTCTTTTGCTCCGTATAATTCATATGCCTTTGTTCCCTCTTTCAGCACACAGGGATAAGCTCCCAGACGGAGGGTTCCTCCGATATTTTCCACGCCGTTCTGTTCCGGCATAAGATAGATCACCGGGTGCATAGTGTCAGGATTCAGTTCTGCGCTGTTGGCGTCCTTAAAACCGGCTACATTTCTGGCAAATTCTACAATAGCCATCTGCATGCCCAGACAGATTCCCAGGAATGGAATCTTGTTTTCCCTGGCATATTTTACAGCCTGGATCTTTCCTTCCGTTCCTCTGTGTCCAAAGCCTCCCGGGATCAGGATTCCGTCTACCCCTTCCAAAAGCGCCTGGCAGCCCTGGCTCTCGATTTCTTCTGAGTCTACCCAACGGATATTGACGTTTACCCGGCTGGCGATACCGCCGTGTTTTAAAGCTTCTACCACACTTAAGTAAGCGTCATGAAGCTGGATGTATTTCCCTACGATAGCAATTTCTGTCTCGGACTGGGGATTCCGCAGGTTCTCCACCATAGCCGTCCAGTCTGTAAGGTCCGGTTCCGGGCATGGGATATGAAGACATTCACAGACCACCTGAGCCAGATGTTCTTTTTCCATAGCCAGAGGGGCCTCATACAGGTATTCCACATCCAGATTCTGGAGTACATGATTGGGCGGTACATTACAGAACAGTGCGATCTTGTCTTTCAACTCCTCAGACAGCCGATACTCCGAACGGCATACCAATACATCCGGCCACAGACCCATGCTCTGAAGTTCTTTTACACTGGCCTGAGTAGGCTTGGTCTTCAGCTCTCCGGAAGCTTTCAGATAAGGTACCAGGGTCACGTGGATCAGCACTGCGTTTTCCTTTCCCACATCATGCTGGAACTGACGGATGGCTTCCAGGAAAGGCTGGCTCTCAATATCTCCTGCAGTTCCTCCCACTTCTATAATCGCAATCCGGTCTTCCTCAGGAGTTTTTCCTCTGTAAAACCGGCTTTTGATCTCATTGGTAATGTGAGGGATGACCTGTACCGTGCCGCCGCCATAATCCCCGTGACGTTCCTTCTGAAGCACTGTCCAGTAAATCTTTCCCGTAGTCACATTTGAATTTTTATCCAGGCTTTCATCAATAAATCTCTCATAATGTCCCAGGTCCAGATCTGTCTCTGTGCCGTCGTCAGTAACAAAGACTTCTCCGTGCTGGATAGGGTTCATAGTGCCCGGGTCCATATTAATGTAAGGGTCAAACTTCTGCATGGTCACCTGATACCCTCTTGCTTTCAAAAGCCTTCCCAGAGAGGCAGCCGTGATCCCTTTACCCAGGCCTGAGACCACTCCTCCGGTTACGAATACATATTTTACCATCACATTTTCCTCCTTCTACAATGATCGGGTAGGAAAGAGTCCTTTCCTACCCGATGCGATACTGCGGGCAGCTCCAGGCAAAGCCTGTCGCTGTCCGTTGCCCGGCAAATGCCTGCTCGTGCAAGCACGGCAGTCGCTTGCCGGGGCGTATCGCACAAAAAGGCGTCAGAATCTCCCAAACAGAAATTCTGACGCCTTCGTCATAACTTTATTCATAACTGCTGTCTACTATAACCGATTTTTTTCATTTTGTAAATCCCTGTTTTGAAAAAATTTTTATAACTGAAATTTCTGGATACTCTGGCGAAACTCTCTGTTTTCTCCGTGGCAGCTCACCACAAGAGGTTTCTCCAGTCCCAGGGCAAATACTCCTAATATAGATTTCCCGTCTACTACGGCGCTGTTATAGGCCAGGTCCACATCGAAGTCACATTTCCTTGCCGCCCGGACAAATTCCTTTACATCGTCCGGCTTTTTCAGACATATCTTCATATCTTCCATAAAAACAACCTCCTGCTTTATACTATGATGCCAGGATTTTTCAGGTCATAGCGCTCATGACTGCCTGCAGACATTGCAGACATATGGCATCATAAGGATATCTAAGTATCCCCTGCTCCCGGCTTTTTTAAACAGAAAGGAAAAAGAATTTTAAAAAATTTCAAAAAAGGGATTGACATTTTTCTTTCCCTGAGTATATACTACACAACGTAAAGCAAAGGCGCTTTGGATAGAGATATCCAGGGCGCTTTTTCTATTTCTATGGAAAACAGATTCTGCAAAAGGAATCTGTAGGAAAGGAGCATACTATGAAAAAAGATATTCCTGCTTTATACGGAAGCCTGGTATTTAATGATAAGGTCATGAGAAACAAACTTCCGAAAGATGTTTACAAAGCTCTTAAGAAAACCATTGAGAACGGCACCCATCTGGAGCTGGAAGTAGCAAACTCTGTGGCAGTTGCCATGAAAGAGTGGGCCGTAGAGAACGGCGCTACCCATTTTACACATTGGTTCCAGCCTATGACAGGCTTTACCGCTGAAAAACATGACAGTTTTATCTCCCCCACTTCAAACGGAGAAGTGATCATGGATTTTTCCGGAAAAGAACTTGTGAAAGGCGAGCCGGATGCGTCCAGCTTCCCTTCAGGAGGACTGAGAGCTACCTTCGAAGCCAGAGGATACACCGCATGGGATCCTACCTCTCCGGCCTTTATCAAAGACGGAACCCTGTATATTCCTACAGCTTTCTGTTCCTATGGCGGAGAAGCTCTGGATAAGAAAACTCCTCTGCTCCGCTCCATGGAAGCCCTGAGCAATGAGGCAGTAAAGATCCTGCACATTCTGGGCAATACAGCCGTAACTCATGTTTCCACCACCATCGGACCAGAGCAGGAATATTTCCTTGTAGATAAAGATTTATACAAACAGCGCCGTGACCTGGTTCTCTGCGGAAGAACTTTAATGGGAGCTTCCGCACCCAGAGGACAGGAAATGGAAGATCACTACTTCGGCGCTCTGAAGCCAAGAGTTGCCGCTTATATGCATGACCTGGATGAAGAGCTGTGGAAGCTGGGAATCCCTGCTAAGACAAAACACAACGAAGTAGCTCCTTCTCAGCATGAACTGGCGCCTATCTTTGACACCGCCAACGTGGCCGTTGACCACAATCAGCTGACCATGGAGATCATGAAAAAAGTGGCAGATAAACACGGCCTTGCCTGCCTGCTCCATGAAAAACCCTTTGAAGGCATCAACGGAAGCGGCAAGCACAACAACTGGTCTATCTCTACAAATACAGGAGAAAACCTGTTAGATCCGGGAAAAACGCCGGATCAGAATATCCAGTTCCTGGTATTCCTGATGGCGGTTATCAAAGCCGTGGACGAATATGCGGATCTGATGCGTGTTTCCGCAGCCAGCGCCGGAAATGACCACAGGCTGGGCGGCAACGAAGCCCCGCCGGCTATCGTATCCATTTTCCTGGGAGATGAACTGACCGCAGTTCTGAAATCTATTGAAGAGGATACTTACTTTGACGAGCATCAAAGCGTACAGCTGGAGACCGGTGCACATGTGCTTCCTCATTTTCTGAAAGATAACACGGACAGAAACCGTACTTCACCTTTCGCCTTTACCGGAAACAAATTTGAGTTCCGTATGCTTGGTTCCTCTGCTTCTGTGGCAACACCAAATATTATCCTGAACACAGCTGTGGCAGAAGCCCTGTCTCAGTTCGCCAAAGAGCTGGAAGGAACTGCACCGGAAGATATGGAGCATGCTGTACATGAACTGATCAAACGTGCCATTAAGAAACATAAAAAAGTAATCTTCAACGGAAACGGCTACACAGAAGAGTGGGTGGAAGAAGCCAAAAAAAGAGGTTTATACAATCTGGAATCTACTCCTGACTGCCTCCCTCAGTTTATCTCTGACAAGAACGTGGAGCTTTTCACAAAGCATCACATCTTTACAAAAGAAGAAATCTTCTCCCGTTACGAGATTCTTCTTGAGAACTATGTAAAAACCATCGGCATTGAGGCAAAGACCATGAAGGAAATGCTTACCAAAGACTTCCTTCCTGCAGTAAGCAGCTATGCAGCTTCCGTGTCAGACAATGCTCTGGCCATGAAAGCGCTGGCGCCTTCTGTACCTACCGCTTCTGCTGAAAGTCTGGTTTCTTCTCTGGGGGATGCCTACGAAAAGATTTCATCTGCTCTGTCTACACTGGATGAAGAGATCCAGGAGATCGATAAAAAAGGCTCCATGCAGGAATCTGCAGACTACTGCCATAAGACCGTTCTCGCTACTATGGATGAGCTGCGGGCAGCCGCCGATGAAGCCGAAGCAAAAATTCCGGATGAGGAGCTTCCATATCCTACCTATGACGCTCTCCTCTTCTCCGTGTAAAGGAGCCTACTCCAAATGGAACTGGATGCACAATATGAAATAAAAGAAGCCTGCGGCGTTTTCGGTATCTATGATTTTTCCGGAGACGACGTAGCGTCTTCTATCTACTATGGACTCTCCGCCCTCCAGCACAGAGGGCAGGAGTCCTGCGGCATTGCCGTAAGCGACACCAAAGGACCTAAGGGAAATATTGATTCCCACAAAGGCATGGGACTGGTCAGCGAGGTATTTAAAGAAGAAAATCTCCACAGTCTCCATGGCAATCTGGGAATCGGACATGTGCGGTACTCCACCACAGGAGCCACCACTCTGGCCAACGCCCAGCCTCTGGTGCTGAACTATGTAAAGGGAACTCTGGCTCTGGCCCACAACGGAAACCTGGTCAACGCCCAGGAACTGCGGGATCATCTGGAGAAAAACGGCGCCCTCTTTCATACCACTACTGATTCAGAGGTGATCGCCTACTGTATCGCAAGAGAACGTATAACCTCTAAGACTGTAGAAGAGGCTATCCTGAAAACAGCCGGTATGATCCGGGGAGCTTACGGTCTGGTCATCGCCAGCCCCAGAAAGCTCATCGGCGTCCGGGATCCCCTTGGTCTGAAACCTTTGTGTCTTGGAAAGAGAGACAACGCCTATATCCTGGCTTCTGAAAGCTGCGCCCTCCAAAGCGTTGGCGCTGAATTTGTCCGGGATATCCGACCCGGTGAGATCATCACTATTACAGAACAGGGGATTTCTTCTGACTATACGCTCTGTCAGGAAAAGAAAGCTCACTGTATCTTTGAATATATTTATTTTGCAAGGCTGGACAGCACCATGGATAATATTAATATCTATGACGCCCGAATCCAGGCAGGAGCCGCTCTGGCAAAATCCTATCCGGTGGAAGCAGATCTGGTCTGCGGGGTTCCGGACTCCGGTATTCCCGCAGCAAAAGGCTTCTCAGAGGCTTCCGGGATCCCCTTCGGCTTTGCTTTCTATAAAAACAGCTATGTAGGCAGGACCTTTATCAAACCTACTCAGAAAGAGCGGGAAAACAGCGTCCGCCTTAAGCTCAATGTTTTGGAGTCTGTGGTAAAAGGAAAGCGTATCGTATTAGTGGACGACTCTATCGTCCGGGGCACCACCATCGCCAATCTGATTCATATGCTGAAAAAGGCAGGGGCCGTAAGCGTCCATGTACGGATCAGTTCACCCCCCTTTTTATATCCCTGCTATTTTGGCACGGATATACCATCCAACAAGCAGTTGATCGCCTCTTCCCATTCCACAGAAGAGATCTGTTCCATGATCGGGGCAGATTCTCTGGGATACATGAAAATCGAAGACCTTCAGTCCATGGTAGGAGACCTTCCTATCTGTAAGGCCTGCTTTGATAATCAGTATCCCATGAAGATCCGGTAATCAGGGAAATGATACCCCGTCATTTTCCGATTACATATATCACATTTTTCTTTATTTTTGCGTGCAACGAGCCAAGGGGACATGCTTGCATGTCCTTTTGGCGACTGCCGCACAAGCTGGACAGTCCGCTGTCCAGCCTTAGCCAGGCATCTCCGGAACAGATATGTTTTCATGCATATCCCGGGGATGTCACAAGGACCGGGAACTCATGGCCGGTCCGGTGGCGGGGCTCCAAAGATATTCAGGCGTATCGGCGGAATCCCGCCATTAAATAGGAAAGAATCCTTTCCTATTTTAATGCGATACTGCGGATAACTCCAGGCAAGTCCTGTCGCAGTCCAGGTGTGTCGTACAAAAAGAAGCAGACCATACAGGCTTTCCTCCTATATGTCTGCTTCTTTTTTTAAATAATATAATTATTTCCTGCCTGGGCTCTCCAGTTCACAAGGTCTTCCAGGGTATAGCCCTCCGTCACTTCCCGAATAGCTTCATCCAGTTTTTTCCAGAATAAAAGTGTAATACAGTCAGCCGCTCTGGGACAGGGATTCTCTTCTCCCTCCAGGCATTCTACCGGGGCAAGACTGCCTTCCGTCAGTCTCAGGATATCTCCCAGGGGGTATTCTTCCGGCTTCCTGGCAAGCCGGTATCCTCCCTGAGGTCCCCGGATACTTTTTACATATCCGGCCTTAACCAGAACAGCCACGATCTGTTCCAGGTATTTCACAGAAATTTCCTGTCTGGCTGCGATATCTCGGATCCTTACAGGCTCTCCCGTATCATGGACCGCGATATCCAGCATCAGGCGTAGCGCATATCTTCCTTTTGTTGAAATCTTCATCTTATCCCTCAAAAAGCGGTGTAGAGTAATATCTGTCTCCGCTGTCCGGCAAGATCACTACAATGGTCTTTCCTTTATTCTCCGGTCTCCTGGCCAGCTCCATGGCTCCGTGGAGAGCTGCCCCTGAAGAAATCCCCACCAGGATACCTTCTTTGTGAGCCAGAAGCTTTGCTGCGGCAAAGGATTCCTCACTTCCCAGAGTCAGTATTTCATCATAAACCTGTGTATTGAGAGCTTTGGGAACAAATCCTGCGCCGATTCCCTGAAGTTTGTGAGGCCCTGGAGCTCCCCCGGAAAGCACAGGAGAATCCGAAGGCTCTACGGCAACTACTTTCACCTGAGGATTCTGGGATTTCAGATACTCTCCGGTTCCTGTAATGGTTCCGCCGGTTCCCACACCTGCTACAAGGATGTCTACTTTCCCATCGGTATCCTGCCAGATTTCCGGGCCGGTGGTCTTTCTGTGAGCCTCTGGATTTGCCGGATTTTCAAACTGACGGGTAAGGAAACTTCCGGAAATCTCTTTTGCCAGTTCTTCTGCTTTTTCAATAGCTCCCGTCATTCCTCTGGCACCCTCGGTAAGGACAATTTCTGCCCCATATGCCTTCAGGATATTTCTCCGCTCCACACTCATGGTCTCCGGCAT
>DVGR01000050.1 GCA_018712605.1 Candidatus Choladousia intestinigallinarum | reverse complement strand
TGGTATGTGTACGGTCCATATAAATTGACTTTTTGGAAGGATGGCGTATAAAGCGTTATTTCAGTGACAATATCATTAAAAACATATCGGTTGCTCATCAGGCGGATAATCTCTTTTGTCATCTGATAAATCTTCAGGGAATCATACTCTTCATAATTCATCAAAATATTCTTTACTAACTCTGATTTGGAAATCTCCACACTGTCAGACATCACTTTTTTTACTTTTTCACTGATATAAAAAGATGTCTGCTCATTTACAGAGGCAATCGTTTTGTTTATATTTTTATATAATGTAGTACTGGCCTGTCTGTACATCACCCCGCTGATTAAAACAATCGGAAAAAATGAGGCTACAAAAAAAAGCAACACTAAACGTATGGAAATTTTCTGCCGCCTGATAACATTAATTATAAAAAGCTCTGCCGGTTTCAGTGTTTGCTTTATGTATGACTTTATTTTCATCCCAACTCTCCTTATGCCGTGAAAGATTAAAACAGAATTTTATCTTTTCATTATACAGTATACAGCAAGTGAGCTCCAAAATAAATTAATTAAAAGTACCTCAAAAGTCTTCTTGTAACTCCACCTATAAATATGCTAAAATTGGAACATGAGTTTGAATCTTGGCGGCATATACGGAATGCTGTTTCCGTCCGTCAGAAAAGGAGTGAACATTATGAGTGATGAAACCAAAGTAACAGAAACGGAAATCCCCGCAGAAACGGCTGAGGAAACTGCATCCGCACCGGAGACTCCCGCTGAATCCATGGCTGATTATGAGGACGCCATTAACGCTTCCTTCAAGCCTGTTCACGAAGGGGATATTCTTACCGGAACTGTGATCGGGGTATCTGAGGATGAAATTGTTCTGGATTTCGGCGGATATACGGACGGTGTGATCCGCCTGGAAGACGCCAGCGACGATCCTTCCTTTACCTTTCATGACATCGAGGTAGGGCAGACTCTGTCCGCCACTGTGATCCGCAGGGACAACGGCCAGGGCCGCCTGCAGCTCTCCATGAAAGATGCCGCTGCCGTTCTTGCCTGGGACCGCTTAAATCAGCTCATGGAGGACAAAACGAACCTGAAGGTTAAAATCGGAGGAATCGTAAAAGGCGGAGCTGTAGCATATGTGGAAGGGATCCGTGGATTCATTCCCGCTTCCAAGCTTTCCCTGAACTACGTGGACGATCTGGAAGATTGGCTGAATAAAGAAATCGAAGTGCGGGTCATCACGGCAGATGCTGAAGAAAAGCGCCTGGTTCTCTCCGCCAGAGAAATTCTCCGTGAAAAAGCAGAGGAAGAGCGGAAGGCTAAAATCTCCAACCTGGAGATCGGCCTTGTGACTGAGGGTGTGGTGGAATCCCTCATGCCTTACGGCGCGTTCATAAATCTGGGCAACGGCCTTTCCGGCCTGGTACATATCTCCCAGATTTCCCAGCAGCGCATCAAGCACCCGGGTGCTGTTCTTAAGGAAGGACAGACTGTAAAGGTTAAAGTGATCGGCATAAAAGACGGAAAAATCAGCCTGAGCATGAAGGCTCTGGAGGATGTGGCCGCAGTGGAAATTGAAGAAGAGACCTACAGTCTTCCTAAGGCGGAAGATGCTACTACTTCTCTGGCCTCTCTCTTTAAGAATATTAAGCTGAACTAAAAATTTTAAAAGTGTCCCCTAACATCTTTCACAGATGCTTGAGGACACTTTTTCTTACTCATCTTTATTCCATGGTGCCAGTAAGCAGATTTTTCCGCCCCATGCCAGGGCTTCTTCTCTGTCGTGGGTCACGCAGATCACAGTCTTACCCCGGCACATTTTTTTTGCGTAAGCCATGGTTTTCTCCCTGGTCTCCAGATCCAGCCCTTTAAAGGGCTCATCCAGAAATAAAATCTCATACTCCGCCAGCAGCGCCCGAAGGAGAGAGACTCTGCGGCGCATTCCCCCGGAAAGCTCCCACACCCGCTGGCTTTCGCAGCCTTCCAGGCCAAGATTCTTAAATCCCTCTTCCATCCTGGCGGCAAATTCCCGGCTGCCCCTCACCGGCTGTCTCTGGGTCATGCGGACATTGGCCGCTGCCGTCAGATTCCCGCACAGACGGTCTTCCTGAAAAACAGCGCTGATCCTTTTTCCGGAAATCCCCAATATTTCTCCCTGATCCGGCTTCTCCAGCCCCATCAGAAGGCGCAGAAGGGTTGTCTTGCCAATTCCTGAGGGCCCCATGATGCAGGTGGTTTCTCCCTGAGGAAATTCTGCCGAAAAGTTCAGAAGCACCTGATGATCGCCAAAGGCTTTGCAGAGATTTTCAATCTGTATCGGCATATCTTTCACATCCTTTCCAGTCTCTTGGTCACTCCGTCCAAGGCTGCCAAAAAGAGCTTCTCAAAAATAAGACTTGCCAGAACAATTACAAGGGTCCAGGCAAACAGCTCGCTTGTGTTCAGATACACCTTGGCATTGTACAGCTTTTCGCCGATGGAGCGGTCGGGAATGCCGATTACCTCCGCCGCCGTGCCAGCCTTCCAGCAAAGTCCCAGGGCCACGGAACATCCTGCCCTGAAATACGGCATAGCCTGGGGAACATAGATATACCAGAGCTTCACCCAGGGAGACATGCCAAATACCGCCGCCATCTCCAGAAGTCCCCGGTCTGTGCTGCGGATTCCATTCAAAGTGTTGGTATAGATCACCGGAAATACCATAAGAAAAGAAATGCACACGGAAAGATTTCTGGATGAAATCCAGATCAGCACGAGAATAATAAAGGAGGCCACAGGAACAGCCTTCACTGTCAGCACAGCGGGGGCCAGCAGTTCCTCAGCTCTTTTATACTTGGCCGCCAAGGCAGCCAGCAGGACGCCTGCCGTACAGGCCAGCAAAAAACCTCCCAGGATCCTCACCGCCGAAAAAAAGATGGAACTCCAGAATTCTCCTGAGGGCACCAGTTCAAAAAGCTTTTTTACAACTGAGACAGGAGATACCAAAAGTATCTCCTGTCCAATGGCCATGCTTGCCCCCTGCCACACCAAAAGCCAAAAAAGCACAGCCCACAGGCGGATCTTTCCTCCGCCCTTTTTCTTTTTATCTGCTGAAATAGAAGTCATCACCCGGAAGTTCTCCCCCCACAGATTCCGGGTTCTGCTCCAGAAGAACTGCCAGATACCCGGAGAGCTGCTCTTTCATCTCATCACCGTCAATATATACAATGTTGCACTCTGGAAGAGCTATCAAAGCCACTTCCTCCGTCACGATATCATACTGGCCTACCAATGACGCCGCTTCCTCCGTATTACCGTTTACGAAGTCCACAGATTCCTGGTAAAGATCCAGAAAATCAGACACCGCCTGGGGATTTTCCTGCACGAACTCCGTCCGTCCTACCACCACGCCGGTGATCAGGCTGCTTTTTTCTTCTCCGCCCTCCTGAAGCCTATCCCACTCTTCCGTGAGATCCAGCGCTGTCCTTATGGACTCATCTTTGGTCTGGGCCGTGGTCACAAAGGGCTGGGGCAGCATGGCGATACCGCCCTCCTGGGCAGCCAGAGCCGCCACGCACTCAGAATGCTCGCTCTTCCACTCTATGGACACGTCCTTCTGGGGATCAATGCCATTCTCTGACAAAATATAATTCAGGGCATACTCTGGAGTGGAACCTTTTCCGCTGGCGTAAATCGTCTTGCCCCGAAGGTCTTCCACAGACTGTATCTGCTCCCCGCTCTCCACGATATAGAGGACTCCCAGGGTATTAATGGCCAGCACCTGTACCTGGCCCTCTGTATTATTATAGAGGACTGATGCCAGATTAGCGGGAACCGCCGCTATGTCTGCCTCTCCCTGTACCAGCTTAGGCGTGACTTCATCCGCTGATGCCGCAATGGCAAACTGATAATTCAGTCCGTCCGCTTCCCCGGATTCCGCATCGCTCATAAGCTTCACCATTCCCATGGCAGTTGGGCCTTTTAATGCCATCACATTCACGTCCCCGGACTCTCCGGCCGCATCCGCCGTCTCTGTCACAGCTTCTGTCTCTTCTGCCGACACAGAAGTTCCCAAACTCAATACAGAAACCATCATCACCGCAGCCAGAAATCCCGAAAACCATTTTTTGACCATTTTGTCCTCCTCCTTATCTTTAATGATTAATTCGCTTTACACTTCTCAAGCTCATTCATTATAGCAGAAAAGCTTCTCTGTGGAAAGAGTAAGAAAAGAAGGCTCTCCGGCCCCAAAAAGCCTTTTACTGCCGGAGGGTCTTTTTTTTGACAGCCATTCTGTAGATTTCCGAAAATTTCTTCTGTCCGTATTCCGCTCTCCTGTCAATATTGGAATAGCTGTGGATGAAGGGTACTCCCGGTATGGGCGTCAGGCTCTCATCCAAGTACCACCAGTCATAGTATATTTCCCTGCCAAATCCATCCTCATCAGGTCCGTCCTCGCTTTCGTAGGATTTTGCCAGAGCAATTCCATGTCCATCCATTCCCTGAATCGTATACTCCCTCTCTTCTTCAAAAAACAAAAAGCCTAAAGCATTCAGCCCTTTTCCCATTCCCCTCCCCTCAAGATTTTCTGACAGATAAGGAGAATCCAGCGCTTCCCCGGGATGGCCTTTCATCCAGTCCTTCAAACTCTCTCCGGCGCTCCTGCTCCCATACCGGTACGCCCGGAGCCTCCAGAACAGTTCCGCAGACTTATAAAATCCGTCCTCCGCTACCTCTAAAGCCCGCGCGCAAAAGAAATCCGCCATCTCATCCATTGCCTGAGCCTCCCCTGCGGCACATCTCCTGGCCAGGCCCTGGAACATTTCTTTTTTCCAGTATGGATCTTCAGGAGCCGCAAAGGATTTGGGCCTCAGAATCTCCTCCCCCTTCACTCTATGAAGCTCAACTGCCGTCTCCAGAAAATCCTTCTGCCGGTTCCAGACAATTTCTTTGAGATTACCACACCTGAAGAAAGCCCCCGTCTCCACGGTTTCTATGGTATGGGGCAGTACGGCCCGGCTCATTCCGCACTCCATAAACCCACGGTTTCTTATAATCTTCAGACTCTGCGGAAAAGCCACGTCCCTCAGATTCCTCTGAAAGGCAAACGCATAGCTTCCGATTTCTTTTACCCCCTGCCGTACCTGATACTTTTCCCCAGCAGCAGCCGCTGGGCAATAGACCAAGGTATCTCCCGCAGAGTTGTATACAGGTTCTGTGAGTCCGCTTTGATAGAAAGCCCAGCCGTCTATTTCCTTTAAGCTGGCAGGCAGCGTTACACGGCGCAGGCTTTTGCAGCCAGTGAAAACATGGCTTTCCAGAGTTTCAATCCCCTCCTGCAGACAGATCTCTTTCAGATTCTCGCATTCCGCAAAGGCCCGCTCCCCAATACACTTCACCGTACCCGGAACGGCAACGGAAACCAAATCTGTCCTGCCCTCAAATTCTCTTTTCCCAATACTTTCTCTGTTTTGAGGCAGCGCCAAATATCCCTGGCTGTCCGGCCGCAGATCCGTTCCAAACTTGACTTCCTCTTCATCTGTTTGCATCTTCAGATAGCTCTGGAGGGAACGATAAAAGTCCAGCCATTCTCTTTTTCTCTTTGCGGAAGGCCATGCCATCCACATACAGCTCACAGGAATATCCCCAAAGCGCAGAACCATTCCAGAAAACCTTTTTATAAGAGGTGCCTCTGAGATCTCCATATCCGTAAACTCCTCCCATGACAGAAAAAGGATTCCCCCGTCGAAGGATAATTGTTTTCCATAGAAACCTTTTTCCGTAAAATAAAATCTTTGCCACGGGTGAATATGCAGGCTGTCCGCCGGATTAGCCTGAAAAGTGTACAGAATTTTTTCCGCAGGCGCCATATGATAATACTCTCTTGCCTCCTTTATGTATTTTTCCTTCAGCCTGGGAAGACCGTTTTTGCAAGGCAGGCTGTCCGCCTCCCGGAGAAATTTTTCTATCCGCTCTCCCCATTTTTTTTGATTTCTGTTTTGTCTTTCTCTCATCTTCCAGCCTCCTGTTATCAAATCATTTTCCGCCTTCTGCGCAGCAAATTCATTAAGACGTTTTTACGATATACTTGCCACGTTTTTTATTCTCTGTTAAAATAACGCCGCTTCCTTTATGATAGAAAAAAGAAAGGGGGATATTAATATCATGGAGAACTTTAATGCTCTGGACCGCATTCGGGACCTTTGTAAGGAAAGGAACTGGTCCTTCTACCAGTTGGCTAAGGCTTCCGGGATCGCTTACTCAACGCTGCATACCATGCTGAACAAAAATAATATGCCATCCCTCTCCACTCTGCAGAAACTGTGCGACGGCTTCGGCATAACCATCACCGAATTCTTTGATTCAAAAACGGGGTTGGAAGGATTAACGGAAGAACAGCGCCAGTGTCTGTCTCTGTTCAGCACTTTACCGGAGGAGGACCGCAGGCTGGCCCTGGCCTACCTGAAAGGTCTTTCCCGAAAGCTGTAGCTTTTCTACCTTCTGGTATTCATATTACCATCCTGCCTCCTGCTCTCCCACATCTTTTTTCCAGGGCAAAGTCAGAAAAAGATCGTATGTTTTTCCTTGACATTTTCTGGTTCTTGGTTTAAACTACCAAATTGAAAGGCGAGGGCGCTTTAAGGAAAACTTAAAGCGCTCTTTCTTTATTTCCATCTGAAACTGCGCAAAGGTGTGTATTTTCCAGTCCCCTGCTGGAAGTACGCACCTTTTTTCGGTTCAGTGGGAAATCTTTTAAAGAGGAGGAGATGTTATGTATTCTGCAACTGACGTTATCTGGGTTCTTGTAGGCGCAATTCTGGTATTCTTTATGCAGGCAGGCTTTGCCCTCTGTGAGGCAGGTTTGACAAGAGCCAAAAACACAGGAAACATTCTTATGAAAAACATGATGGATTTCTGTATCGGTACCCCCTGCTACTGGCTGGTAGGCTTCGGCCTTATGTTTGCCGGCGCAGGCCCTCTCATCGGAGGCTTCGATCCCATGATACGGGGAACGTATGATTTCGGTACCCTTCCCACCTGGTGCTACGCAATTTTCCAAACCGTATTCTGCGCCACGGCAGCTACCATTGTCTCCGGTTCCATGGCCGAGCGGACAAATTTCAAAGCATACTGCGTCTACAGCGCAGCTATCAGCCTTATTGTATATCCCATATCGGGACACTGGATCTGGGGCGGTGGCTGGCTTGCGGATCTTGGCTTCCATGACTTCGCCGGCTCCGCCTGCGTACACATGGTGGGAGGCGTAATCGCCTGTCTGGGCGCCGCTCTCCTTGGCCCCCGAATTGGAAAATACGATAAGGACGGAAAACCCCGGGCGATCCCCGGTCATAATATGACTGCCTGCGCATTGGGCGTTTTCATTCTCTGGTTCTGCTGGTTTGGATTCAACGGCGGCTCCACGGTGGCTATGACTACTGACGAAAACATGGAGCTGGCTTCTCTCGTCATGTTTAACACAAATATGGCGGCAGCCGTCGCCACCTGCGTGGCCATGATCTTTACCTGGTTCCGCTACGGAAAACCAGACGTATCCATGACCTTTAACGCCGCTCTGGCAGGCCTGGTGGCTGTCACCGCCCCCTGCGACTGCGTGACTCCCGTGGGCGCCTTCATCATCGGCGCCGTGGCCGGAATCCTGGTAGTTCTCTCTGTAGAATTCTTTGATAAAATTGCCAAGGTGGATGATCCTGTAGGAGCAGTGTCCGTACACATGGTAAATGGAATCTGGGGAGCCCTGGCTGTGGGACTGTTCAGCACCGGCGGAAACGGCGTAGGCGTGGGCCTTTTTTACGGCGGCGGCTTCAGGCAGCTTGGGGGCCAGGCTCTGGGAATCGTAACCGTATGCGCTTACGTTCTGGTGGTTATGTTTATCGTATTTAAGCTCATTGACAAAACCATCGGGCTGCGTGTTCCTGCGGAAGTAGAAATAGACGGCCTGGACTACCACGAGCACGGTCTGGTCTCCGCATATTCCGGCTTTGCCATCACGGATGTGACTAACGGAGACATGGATATAAACGAAAATACAGATCTGGGAGAGGCCGATCCCCAGAAGGCTACTGAAAGACAGATGGACGCCGCTGTAAAAGTCGTTCGCAGACAGACCATCGTGGATGGCGTATACGATACCGGCATGCACAAGGTGAGCATCCTCTGCAGGCTTTCTAAATTCGACACTCTCAAGAGCGCCCTGAACAGTCTGGGCGTCACCGGCATCACCGTCACCCAGGTCATGGGCTGCGGTCTCCAGAAAGGAGCCGGTGAGAAATACCGCGGGGTGGAGATGGATACAAACCTCCTACCCAAGGTAAAAGTAGAGGTGGTAGTCAGCAAAATTCCCGTAGAGTCCGTCATAGCCACAGCCAAAAAAGCACTTTATACCGGCCATATCGGTGACGGAAAGATTTTTGTATATAATGTCACAAAGGTGGTAAAGGTACGTACGGGAGAAGAGGATTACGATGCGCTCCAGGATGTGGAGTAGGCAGCATAGATAAGATATAACTGAAATAAACCATAAACCTTCAAACTGGCAGATAAATTTTGCCGGTTTGGAGGTTTTTCTGTCTCCTGACAGAAATCGTGTTATAATAGACTCAAAAGTTTCAGACGGGAGGCCGCTATGGGAAAAAATCATCTATTATCTGAAATTGGCTTTTTCAAAAATGTAAGCCGAAAGACCGTGGAGCATTTGGCCGCTTCTGCCAGGGTTACCCGGTATGACCGTGGGAAAATGATCTACAGAGCCAAAGAGCCAGTGAATAATATTTGTTTTCAACTTGAGGGGAAATCTATTCTGTACAATGTGACCCACAACGGCAGCCGCAAAATTATCTTTGTACTGGGGAAGGGTGAGCTTTTAAACGACCATGTGCTCACTACCCATGAGTCTTCCCTGTTTTGCGAGGCCATTGAAAAAAGCCTGGTTCTGGAAATTCCCGCCCCTTTGTTTTTAAAAGAAATGGAAGAGGATTTTGCTCTGACCAAAAGTGTCATCGCATCGCAAGAGAGAAAAATCTGGCGTATGGGTCATCAGCTAAAGAATACCAGAGGCAATATCTATCTTGAGAAGAAACTGGCTGCCAAACTTTGGAAACTGGCCAGGGATTTTGGTAAGCCCACAGATGAAGGGATTGAGATTGACTTTAATATGTCTGTGACCTTTCTGGCAGATCTTCTTGGCGTCCCCAGGGAGACGGCCTCCCGGGCCTGCAAGGCTTTGGTAAATCTGGGGCTTATTGCCATGCATCAGAAAAGGATCGTGATTGCAGACCCGGACAGGATTTCTCAATTCTATAAAACAGGCGGGCCGGACAGGATTTCGTGAGGATTCTCACAGAATCCTGTCTTTTTATCTGTTAAAATATTCCCATCTAACACTTCACTATGAAAGGAGCCGCTATGGGATATCAGTTTTCAAAACAGCAGGCGGAGCAAATGTTCAGAAAGCTTTCCGAAAAATACGATCTCTTTGCCCCGGTGGTAAAGGAAGGCGAAGGCTGCTTTTCTGACACGGATGTGATCCGCTACGCAAAGGTCTCATCTCCTGATGAGGTCGCCTGGGAAGCAAAATCCGATTATTCTTTTAAAGAAGCACTGCTTCCTATTAATGAAACACTTTTTTATTTCACAGAGGAGGAAACTACGGTTCCAAGAAGCCCCCGGAAAGATCCTCTGATTTTCCTCCGTTCCTGTGACCTCCACGCAGTAAAGCGTCTGGACGAAATCTACTTGAGAAATGGATATGAGGATTTCTATTACGCCAGAATACGGCAGCGGGCAAAATTCGTCCTCATGGGCTGTCCTTCCACCTGCAAGTCCGGTTTCTGCGTCAGCATGGGGACAAACCGTGCCGAAAACTATGACCTTTATCTGAAGCTTGCAGGCGATACTCTGTACGCTGACTATCGCTGCCAGGAACTGGAAGATCTGGCTCTGGAAACAGGAGCGGCAAAGGCGGACGTCGCCCCCGACTATGTGACAGAAAATGATGAGAAGGTCACGCTTCCCAAAAAACTTTCCAACGAAAGCTTCACAAAAAAGATTTGGGAAGAGTACGGAAGCCGCTGCATCGGCTGCGGACGCTGCAATTTCGTCTGTCCCACCTGCACCTGCTTTACCATGCAGGACATTTTTTACAGAGATAATGAAAAGGCCGGGGAACGCCGCAGAGTCTGGGCTTCCTGTCAGGTGGACGGATATACGGATATGGCTGGAGGGATCATCTTCCGCAAGTCTCAGGCTGACCGATTCCGCTTTAAAGTCATGCACAAAATCTATGACTATGAAAAGCGCTTCGGCTATCCCATGTGCGTGGGCTGCGGACGCTGCGACGATGTCTGCCCGGAATATATCTCTTATTCAAACTGCGTCAACCGTTTAGCAAAGGAGGAAGAAGCCCATGAAGAATGAATACGTTCCTCAGTTGTCGGAAATCAAGGAGGTCATTAAACATACGGATCTGGAATACACCTTCCGCATGGAATACACGGGAGAGACAAAGCCCGGTCAGTTCTTTGAAGTATCTCTTCCCAAGTACGGAGAGGCGCCAATCTCCGTCAGCGGCATTGGAGAAGATACCATTGATTTCACCATTCGCCGGGTGGGAAAAGTCACCAATGAGATTTTTGAAAATTACGCAGGGGACCGGCTGTTTATCCGGGGGCCTTACGGCAACGGCTTTGACCTGGAGCATTACCGGGGCAAGGAGATCGTGGTGATTGCCGGCGGAACAGGCCTTTCTCCTGTAAAGGGTATTTTGGATTATTTCGCCGCTCACATGGATCAGTGTGTAAGCTGTACTCTGATCGCCGGCTTTAAGTCTCCGAAAGACGTTCTTTTTAAAGAGGATTTCGCTCTCTGGAAAAAACAATTTCCCGTCACTCTCACGGTGGACAGCGCACCAGCCGGCTATGAAGGCCCTGTAGGTATGGTGACAAAATACATACCCGAGCTGAAATTCCAGAATCCAGAAAACGCCGTCTTCATCTGCGTTGGGCCTCCTGTGATGATTAAATTTTCTTCCCTGGAGATTCTCAAGCTGGGGATAAAAGAAGAGCAGATCTGGATTTCCCATGAGCGTAAAATGTGCTGCGGCCTGGGAAAATGCGGCCACTGCAAGATCGGCAGCACTTATGTCTGCCTGGACGGACCGGTCTTTAACTATACTGAAGGAAAAAATCTGATTGATTAAGGGGGGATCGCCATGGGAATGGACATTAACACGAAAAAATTAAAGAAGAATGCCTTCCGAGTATCAAAGGAACGGGGAATGGGCGCCTCCCGCATCCGTGTCCCTGGTGGATATCTGAATGCGGAAATCCTGGGAATGGTACAGGACATCGCCCAGACATACGGAAACGGCATCGTTCACTTAACCACCCGCCAGGGCTTTGAAATTGAAGGAATCCGTCTGGAGGATATGGATGAAATCAATAAAAAACTCCAGCCTATCATCGAGAAGCTGGAAATCAACCAGACGGATCCCGGCACCGGCTATCCTGCTTCCGGCACCAGGAATATCAGCGCCTGTATCGGAAACAACGTCTGTCCCTTTGCAAACTACAATACCGCAAAGCTGGCCAAACGCATAGAAAAAGAAGTTTTCCCCAATGACCTGCATTTTAAAATCGCCTGCACAGGCTGTTCCAACGACTGTGCCAAGGTGCGGATGCACGACTTCGGGATCATCGGCATGACCATGCCCCAGTACGATCCCTCCCGCTGCGTAAGCTGTCAGGCCTGTATAAAGGGATGCCGTTCTCTGTCCGTGGACGCCCTGCGCATGGAAAACTATAAAATCATCCGTGATACAGAGAAGTGCATCGGCTGCGGCGTCTGCATCACCAAATGCCCCACCCGCGCCTTGACAAGAAGCTCCAAGAAATACTACAAGCTTACTCTCATGGGAAGAACCGGCAAGAGAAATCCCCGGCTTGGAAAAGATTTTCTGGTGTGGGCGGATGAGGAAAATATCATTAAGATTATTCTCAACACCTACAAATTCGTAAAGGAGTACA
>DVGR01000049.1 GCA_018712605.1 Candidatus Choladousia intestinigallinarum | reverse complement strand
TTCAGAAGAGGAAGAGTGATTCTTAAAAATGACTGAAGCTTCCCGGCCCCATCCATGGAAGCGCTCTCATACAGCTCCCTGGGTATGGTTGTCAGACCTGTGGAAAGAAGAATCATATTAAAAGGAATTCCAATCCAGATATTTGCGCAGATAATGGCAAACATGGCTGTTCCCGGCTGTGTCAGCCACTCAATATTCTCCTGTATGAGCCCCAGTCCCTTAAGGGCATAATTCAAAATTCCCACATCTGTGCCGAAGATAAACTTAAACATCAGGGCCGTCACCGTAATGGGGATCATCCAGGGCATCATCAGAAGTCCTCGAATAGGTTTGACAATGCTGAAATTCTGGCTGAAAAATAACGCCAGGAGAAAACCGATCAGAAACTGCACTACAAGGCAGCAGACCGTAAAAAACAAGGTGTTGAACAGGGATTTTACAAATACCGGATCCTGAAAAAGAGTCTTGTAATTCTCAAGTCCGGCAAAGGGTTTATCCGGCGCAATCAAGGTGCGCATGGTTACATCCTGAACGCTTAATACAAGATTGCTGAAAATGGGATACCCCACAAAGACCAGCATGTAGATAAAAGCAGGCAGCACATAGAGAATGCCCGCATTGTCATACCGAAAAAATCGTCTCAGAGTCTTCATCTTCTGCTCTCCTTTCCTGCAAACTCTCTTACAAAGCGAAAAATTCCGCTTTAACTTGGCTCCTTTGCAATTAAAGGGGCTGCTGCACTTAAGCTTCCTGTGCAGCAGCCCTCTTGCATGACCTATCTTTCCGTATTACTGTACGATTCCGTCAATTACAGCCTGTGCCTGTGCAGCCGCATCCTCTGGTGCTGCCGTTCCTGTGATAACCTGGTTAAAGGCCAGGGAAATGGCATCTGATACCTCAGGCCACTCCGGAAGGGGACCTCTGGCCTGGGCGTATTCCAGCTCCTCTACAAATTTCTGATATACACTGTCCTCTTCAGAGGTAAACTGGTTTGCCGCAATTTCTTTGTCCGCTGAAATATATCCCATCTGGGTCATCATAAAGACAACCTGCTCTTCCTGTGTTGCATACTCTAAGAAATCAAGAGCGCCTTCTTCATTTCCTCCGGCGATTACCGCATAGTTTTCTCCGCCGATTGCGGAAGCGTACTGTGCGTCCATGGGAATCAAAGCCACATCCCAATTCAGGTCAGGCGCTTCGGACCGCATGGTGGGAATCTGCCAGGGGCCATTTACCATCATTGCCACATTGCCGGAGATAAACTGATTCATTACATCTCCCTGGGTCCAGTTGATGCACTCCGTGCTCATGACGCCAGAATCCACCAGTTCTTTCACAAAAGTAAGAGCCTTGATTCCTCCCTCAGAATCGATCTCATAGGAGGATGCTCCCGTAGACCAAAGCCATGGCGTAAAGTTAAAGGTTCCCTCTTCATTCTGAAGGCTGCAGAAGGCCAGTCCGCTGACTGAATCAGTAGTGAGCTGTTTCGCCGTCTCCAGAAGCTCATCCCAAGTTTCGGGTGCTTCGGTAATCCCTGCCGCCTCAAACATATCTGTATTGTAATACAGAGCCAGGCAGTTACAGCCAAAGGGAACGCCATACAAAGTATCGTCCAGGGTAGCGGAAGCCACCGGTCCCTCATAGTAAGTGCTGACATCAAATTTCCCTGTGATATCAGCAAAAATTCCCATGGATGCATAGGAAGCATGGTCCGGTGAATCCAGGATCACCAGATCAGGAAGCTCGTTGGCGGATGCGCCGATGGAGAGCTGCTTCTTAAAATCCGCAAAGGGAACGTAGCTGGCTGTCACCTCGTAAGTATCCTGCTGCTCATTGTACTGCTGGATCATCTCATTTAAAGCTTCCTGATGGCCCTCTGTCTCCCAGTAGTACCAGATATCCACCGCCTGTTTTTCCTCTGCCTGCGCCGTCATGGCTCCTCCCAGAGTTCCTGCTGCCAGAGCTGCCGCAAAGGCCAAAGACGCCATTCTCTTTATTTTTCTCATCCTTTTTTCCTCCTTCTCTTTCTTCGTTTCCGTTTTTCTGATGTCTATAGAATACAAGATTTTCCAGGAATACGTAACGAGAGAAAGCTTAAAAAGGTAGAAAAAACTAAGGTCATCTGTGCGTCTTTCTGTAATCCGCCGGAAGCTGTCCCGTGGCCTCCTTAAATACCCGGCTGAAATATTTAGGGTCTGAATATCCGATCTTTTCCGCAATCTGGTACAGCTTCAAAGAGGTGCCGATCAAAAGCTCCTTCGCCTTGGCCATGCGGAAATTTTTCATATAGGTTCCGAAGGTCACTCCCATCTCCTGATGGAATTTTGTCCCTAGGTACTCAGGCGTCAGATTCAGCTTCCCCGCAATCTCATCCAGGGTAATACCGGTCTGATAGAATTCGTGAATCAAACTCTGAGCCCTTTTGATGGTGAGATGGCCGATCTCCTTTTCTCCCTGGGAGAGTTTCCCCTCCAGAAAGGCAGCCACCTCCTTAAGCTCGCCGTAGGTTTTGGCCTGCATAATCCTTTCCAGAAGCTTCTGCTGCTCAAGGCCTTCCCCCTCCAATACGCCTACTTCTTTTCCGGTATTTACCAAAGCCCAGCAGAAACGGACGAAACATTCTTTAATCTGTCTGGGATGGTACAGGCTTCCCGTATAAAAGCATCCCAGGAAATCCTCCAGGGATTTTTGAACCTTATCACTCTGTCCCGCACACACTGCAAGCTTCATCTGCTTTTCCAGCTCCATGGGATAGATGCAGGGGCTGGTCTGAAGCCTGGTAATCTTTGGATAGGATATGAGAATCTCATCTCCCAGGGCAATGCTCCATTCCATAGCCTCCAGCAGCTTCTCTGTCCCGGCTCTCAGCTCTTCCAGCTTCATTCCCGTCATAAAGCCTGCCGCTCCCCCTGACAGCCTGCCCCGCTCTCTCAGGAGCCAGGACTGCACCCATCGTTCCAGGCTCAGCAAGTCTCTGTCCTGATAAATGACCAGCAGAAGGCAGCGCTCCCTGGGGTTGGGAAGCAAAAGGTATTTTGTCCCTTCCCTCTGCCCCAAAATGCCCTTCAGTTCTCTTCCCGCTTCTTTCTCCCTGTGCTCATACTGTTCTCCCAGATAAAAACAAAGCTCCGCATACACCGTTTCCCCTGAGATTCCCAGCATATGGTCAATGCGGCCCTTTAGCTCTGGATCCGGGCTGAAATTCCCGGTGAGTATCCCCTTAAAGATCTGTTCAGGCGTCTGTAAGATTCCTTCCCGTCCCCTTACCTCCTGTCTCAGCTCTTCCTCCACTCTTCGCAGAGCTTCCGTCAGATCTCCCACTACAACAGGCTTCAGCAGATACTCCTTTACTCCCATCCGCATGGCTTTCCTGGCATACTCAAATTCAGAGTAGGCGCTCAGAACAATGACTTTGGGAAGACTTCCTTCTTTTTCCAGAAGCTCCAGCATCTTAAGCCCGTCCATCTCCGGCATCTTTATATCCGTCACGATCACCTCCGGGCGCACCGACCGTACCAGAGACAGTCCCTCTTTTCCATTCTCAGCTTCCCCTGCCACCACGTAGTCCGGGCTCAGCTTCCCGATCAGACGCACTAATCCTTCCCGGATACGGATCTCATCCTCTATCACCACCAGCTTCATCTCTTTTCACCCTCTTCCATGGGAATCAGGATCAGCACCTTCGTCCATTCTCCCTCCTGGCTTTCGATCTCCACTTTCCCTTCTTCTCCATAATACATCTGTATCCTATTCATGGCGTTCTCCATCCCGATATGGTTCTTTTGCCTGCTTTGGGGGAATTTCCCCTGATTCATCTCCCGGACCATCTCCTGAGAAATCCCTTTTCCGTTATCGTAAATCTCCACGGCGATCCTGTCCTTTTTGGCCGAGACCGTAACCGAGAGGAAATGCGTCCTCTTGACTCCTTCAAAGCCGTGGAGAATCGCATTCTCCACAAAGGGCTGAAGCAGCAGCTTATGAATCCCCCGATCCATCAGCTCAGGCTGCACATGAATTTCACATTGAAAAGTATTTTTCAGCCTGGTCTGCTGGAGGAAAAGATATTTTTTCAGCCATTCAATTTCCTCCCGCAGGGTGACGATGCCATTGCTGTTGTCAATCCCGTACCGCAGAATATGGGCCAGGGCGCTGATGGAATTGCTGATCTCATACTCATCCTTGTCAATGGCCATCCAATTTATGGTGTCCAGAGTATTGTAGAGAAAATGGGGATTAATCTGGGCCTCCAGAGCGGCAATCTCCGCCTGCCTCTGGCGTTCCCCGGCCTCACGTTCCTTTTCCAGGGAGCGTGACAATTTCTCCATCATATGGTTAAACTCCTGGGCAATGGTCTCAGCCTCCCCGGATTTCGTGTCTGTCAGATCCACCCTGGCATCCAGATCCCCTCTGCCTGCCTCCTTCATAACCACCACAACCTTCTGCAGCGACCCTCCCAAACGGCGAATCAGGATCAGAATCACCACGGCAAGGGCTCCCAGGGAGATCCCCAGGGCTGTCACTGCAGCCTGCTGTTGGGAATTTATGCGGCTTATTATTTCCTCCTGGCTGGAAACATTGACAATATCCCAGCCAAAAGAATCGTCATATACAAGGTCAACGGAAATATGCTGTTTCTTAAACCTTTCCTGGCTCATGAGAAATCTTTCATACTGTTCCGACCTGGACTTTGGATCTTCCTCCCAGGAAATGATCCGGCTGGTCAGAAGCCGCTGCTCCGGGTAAGAGACCAGGTTCCCCTCCCGATCCACAATGAAATTAAAGCGGTTCTGTTCCTCCTGCTCCCGGCAGACTGAGCTTAGAAGTTCCTCATCCACGCTTACGATCACAACGCCCAGTTGTTTGTCCACGTCACGGTAATCAATCAGCCGGTGCCCCAGATGGAACAGATAATAAGGATCCGCTCTCAGCTTCACAGCCTGCTGGGTGGAGAAAATATGGGTGTCATTATCAGAAGATATCTCATCATACATTTCTTCCGCCGGAACTGTGGCCGTGTCCATCCAGGAGTTGCGGGTACTGGAACCGGTAAGGGAATCATAAAAAACCTCTGTGCCGTTTTCCGTGATAATGGAAATGCACTTAATGTATTCCTTTGTATAAAAAAGGCCTTGCAGCGTCCGTCTAAGCTGGTTTTTGCTCAGGGCAATGTCTTCCCCCTGATTAATTTTATCTGTCAGGAGCACGATCTCATCATCGGAATAGAGCTGGAAAAGGATGTCTTCATAGGATTCAAGCCATACTTCCAGGCTGCTCTTAGTTCTCAGAAGGTTTGAGTGGGTCAGCTCCCGGACGTTGTCACGTACAATGCTGGAGGTGTTGGAATAAGAAAAAAGATTTACCAGAATAATAGGAATAATAGACGTAACTACAAAGGCTAAAAGAAGCTGCCGTTTTAAACTTGCTTTTTTTCTGCCGTACTTCATGCTCTTCTCCCTCTTTTGCCCCGGCAGCATCCACAGCTCAGGGCAAAATACTGCTTATACTCTTTTTCTATCTGAAAAGCGGCCGCCAAAGCCGCCGCTTTTCTCTCCCTTCGTTAAAGACCGTTATACACAGCCGTGGAAATCTCAGCGATTTTTCCCTGGGCCGTTCCCACATCCTGAAGGTCATTGGAGAGAACGCAGAGAATATAATCTTTCCCCTCACTCTCCACAATGGCAATGTCATTCTCCACATAGCAGCCATACTCCCCTGCCAGCTCTCCCGTCTTATTGGCGGTTTGGGCTCCTGTCCCCTGAATCCCCGCAGGAATCTTCCAGGTTCTGGTCTGCTGCCGGAGGAAATCATACATCTTAGCGGAGGCCTCTGCATTGACACAGGTACCTTTGTAGATGCTTTCCAGAAGCTCCCGGCAGTCATTGGCGGAAGTATAATTATCCCCGGAAGGATTTTCCTCCAGAAACTTTCTTCCGATGCTGGTCTGTTCATAGCCGTTTTCCCGGCAGAACTCATTTACAATCTCCATACCGGCGGCTGCGTCTCCCTGGCCCAGCCTTTCCAGGATCGTATTAGCCGCCGTGTTGTCACTGACCGTAATCATCTGGCTGATCTGATCTCTCAGCCCGCCCTCATAGGACTCTTCATAGGGAACGTACCTCTCTTCAGAGGAAGGATAGCAAACCCGGTCATACACTGCCGCCATGATAAAGACCTTCACCAAGCTGGCCGCTTCCATCCGTTCTTCTCCGTTCAGATCCCCGGCGGCTCCCGTATCAAGATTTACAACGCTTACCGCCCATTTCTCCCCGGATGCGGTTCCCGGATCCACGTAGTTTTCTTTAATTTCTTCCATACAGGAAGCGGTTTTGGCCAGATCCTCCGGTCTGATCTCCCGTTCCTTCAAGCCCTTCTTTTCAAAATACTCGTCAATGCCATCGGCGATCCCCCGCACCATCTGGGTCTGAACCGAAGCGTCCGCCATCCTCAGGTCGTCGGATTCGTTGGTCATAAAACCCATCTCCAGGATCATCACCGGAAGCTTGCTCCAGTTGATTCCTGTCATATTGTCATAATACTGAATACCCAGGTTGGAAAAGCCTGCCGTATCGCAGTAATGGCTCAGAATGGAAGCTGCCAGGTCATAAGAATCCGCTGCCAGACTTCCCACGTAAGGATTCTCCGAGGAGGGCACCATGGCCAAAGCTCCCTGGACGCTTGAGTCCTCTGATCCGTTGGCATGGATTCTCACATAGATGTCCCCGCCTTCCTCATAGGCCATCAGCGCTCTCTCCGCATTACTGATAGCCGTATCATGATCTTCACGGGTGAGGATTACTTCATAGCCCCGTTCCCTGAGTTCATCCGCCAGCCCCAGGGAGATTTCCAAGTTCAGTTCATATTCTGCCTTGCCGCTGTAGCTTCCCTGGGTTCCCGTACTGGCCTTGGCTTTCATCTCAGAGGAACCAGGCCCAAGGGGCTCCGTATCGCTCATATCCACCCAGCTTCCCTGATGACCGGGATCAATAGCTACCACAAGAGGTTCCTCGGTCTCTGATTCCGACTCCGTCTGGGACTCCTCTTCTGACTCCGTCTCCGTCCCTGACTCAGACTCAGTTTCGGATTCTCTCTCTGTTTTGGATTCCGTTTCTGATTCCGTTTCTGATTCTGTCTCTGATTCAGTTTCAGTCTCGGATTCTCTTTCTGTTTCAGATTCTCTCTCTGTTTCAGATTTAGTTTCAGATTTAGTCTCGGATTCTGCTTCTGTACCTGTCTCTCCCTGGGGATCCGTCTTCTCAGATTTTCCTTCCGTCTCCTGCAAAATGCCGGTCTCTTCTTTTCTGTTGCCGGCCTGCCCGGAATTCTTTTTCTGTTGATCCAGGTACAGAACCGTACCTCCAAGAATCACGGCACAGACCAGCAGCACTGCCACGGCTCCCCCAAGAATAGCAGTCCAGGGCAGGCCATTTTTCCTTTTTTTCTTCATCCAGTTCTCCTTTTACTCTGTCTCCGCCTCCATGGCTTTATTTACCTGATCCTCACAGGAACGCATGGCCAGAATCGTTTTTTCCATTAACTCTTCCAAAGTCCAGCCCAGCTCCTCCGCTCCTTTTCGGATAATATCTCTGGAGCAGCCTGCCGCAAATCTTTTGTCCTTAAATTTCTTCTTCAGGCTGGAAACCTCCATATCCATAACACTCTTGGAGGGACGCATCCTTGCCGCCGCCCCGATCAGCCCCGTAAGCTCATCTGCCGCAAACAATACCTTTTCCATTTGGTGCTCCGGCTTTACCTGAGAGCAGATTCCATATCCGTGGCTGCACACGGTGTGGATCAGCTCCTGGCTGGCCCCCGCTTTCTCAAGAAGCTCCGGGGCTCTCTGACAGTGTTCTTCAGGGTACAGCTCAAAATCAATGTCGTGAAGAAGCCCTGCGATTCCCCAGTACTCTGCCTCTTCACCATAGCCCAGCTCTGCCGCATACCAGCGCATAACGCCCTCTACGGTCAGGCCATGGAGAATGTGGAAAGGTTCCTTGTTATATTCTTTCAGCAGTGCAAAAGCTTCGTCTCTGGTAAGATTCGTATTCATAATATCGCTCCTTTATAAAATTACTTTCCAACTTATAATACCAGTTTTTTTCTCTTCCGTAAAGATTCCGTTTAGATTAAAACAAGGGGAAGTTTCCAAATGGACGCGCTAGCGCATCCGCTTGGCTTACTGCCCGCGGGAATAAAGCGGAGCAAGTCCCTTAAGAATCGAGGGACTTGCTCCGCTTTGTGCGCCGGTATGCGTATCTTGACCGGAGAACTTTTTTATGCATTCATCCAGCGGAAGAATTCTTTTACTACCTCCGTATAGTCTCCCAGGCAGATCAAGTGATGGTTGCCGATGGACCGGGTGGTGAAATAATCCAGCCCTTCCTCCATGTGCAGCCGAAGCTGCGTCCTGCAGAGGTTCGCCTCATGGAGATTCTCCACCAGCTCGCCCCCTGCCACAAAGTACTGATCCAGCAGGCCGGAACATTTAAATACCGTCACTGGCCCTTCCTGGAGTTCACCCTGGAATGCCACACCCAGGTCTGATTCATAGTGAGTCATGCACTTAAAGGTAAGAGGCATGGTAATAGGCAGAGTACAGTGGGCGAAGATAATTTCTTTCTTGTCTGAAAGGATTCTGGAGGGATTAGCCATAAACACAGGCTGCCCGCTGAGTTCGCCCAGCACGGTCATTGCGATCAGAGACGGAATATCTCCCTCGCAGCCGGCATAGATTCCCTCGGCATTTAAAACTGCCAGAGCCGCACATCCGGTGCTTCCCACCGGCCCCAAAAGATCAAAGCAGCGAATGGTAACACTGTCCAGGCGGTACTTCTCACAGATTCTCTTAAGAGCGCCGTAAATCTCCAGAGCCTTCTCAACCTCTTCCGGCTTGTAACCGGTATCAGAAATCATCTTTGTGTATTCGTTGGCCTCATAGCTCTTCTTGGCAATCTCTTCAAACATCTCCTGCATGGGAACCTTGACAATCTCGATTCCATTCTTTTCCCTGGAAGCTTCCCCGTCCACGCCGGAGGAAATCAGCCAGTCGCTGGACTCTCCCACACAGCCTACTCTCAGGCCCTTCAGCTTATTCTTAGTCTGGAATACTCTTGCCAGAATCTGAATTCTCCGGCTCATATCCTCCAGGCTTCCGTGAATAATCTCCCCGGGAACCTGCTTCTGGCGCAGGAATGAGAGAATCTCCATGGAAGCCGCCAGAGAATTGTTCTCACCGGTGGTCAGCAGAAGAATAGGCTTTGGAAGGCTGTCGAATACTTCCAGAAACATTCCCTCTGTTCCGCCGCCTCCGATGAACACAAGATTCAGCTCTCCTTCTTTCAGCTCAGAAAGAGAGGTATAGGACATCTCCACACCGCTCTTCTTTGAAAGATCCTTTACAAACTGTTCGTTTTTAGGATTCATCACATCCCCGCTTTTATTGCCGCTTGCAATGTAATAGACGTTTGCCTTCATATGTATTTCCCTCCTGATTTTATTAGATTCAGCAGCTCCCCGGCGGACGATGCCAGCAGCCCGGCCCCCTGCCCCCGAAGAAAGCTCTCTTCCCGAAAGCCCCAGGTCACGCAGATACAGTCCATGCCGGCATTTCGCGCCGTGTGGATGTCCACATCAGAATCTCCGATATAGACGGCCCGCTCCTTCTCCACTCCCAGCTCTTTTAAAGCCTGGAAAACCGTGTCCGGAGCCGGTTTCCTGCGCACGCCTTCTTTCTCCCCGGCAGCTGTGTCCACAAGTCCCTGAAAATAGGACGCCTGCAGTTTTTTAACAGCAAAATCCGCCTTGTTTGAGACAATCCCTATCCGGCAGCCCATCTCCTTCAACTCCCGCAGCATCTGCAGAATTCCGGGATACGGTTTTGTACAGTCCATACAGTGTTCCCCGTAATGTTCTTTAAACCTTCGGAAAGCCTGTTCAAAGCCTGGATTTTCTTCCCCTCCGGGAACGGCTCTTCTCATCAGGTTCCGAATCCCGTTTCCCACGAAGCTGCATACCTGCTCTCTTGTGTAGGGGGGAATCGGAAACGGCTCCACTGCCGCATTTACGCTGGCCGTCAGGTCGTCCAATGTATCTAACAGGGTACCGTCCAGATCAAAAATAGCCGCCTCATATCTTCTGCCATCGCTTTGCTGTATCGTCTGCATGTTTCAGGTCTGCCCCTTTCTCTTTGGTTTTTGGTCTCCACTCTATTGTATCATAGGTCATTTTTCGGGGCAACAGCCTTATCCGTAGATTCTTTGAGGCTCTGTTTCACTCTGCCCCAATTTAAAACTCCTTTACCATATATATCCCTGTCTCAAAGGTTCCATCCTTGAGGCGGAAGCACCTTTCCAGCTTTCCCCATTGCCTGAACCCGGCCTTCTCGTACAGACTGAGCCCTTTTACATTTTTTTCCAGCATACTCAGCTCAATCTGGGTAAATCCCATCTTCTCCGCCATATCAAGACAGGCAAAAGTCAGGGCGTTTCCCAGTCCCAAGCCCCAATAGTCTTCTAATACCGCTATTCCAAACTCTGCCCGATGACGCATTTTGATCCGCTGGCTGACAGGTTCCACGCTTGCGTTTCCCGCCAGTTTTCCATTTACAAAGGCTGAAATCTGAATACTGCTGGAGCTCTTTTGGCACTCTTCCAGAAAGCTTTCCTCATCTGCCAGCGTCTCGCATATTTCCTCAGGATATCTGCCGACAAATATGGTTTCCGCCGACATCTGGCGGATATACTCCAGCATATCGCTGGCGTCCCAGACACTGGGGCTGCGCAGAATTGCTTTTTCTCCATTTTTCATAATAAACTCTGTCTCAGGATAAATCATAACTTCCTCCTTAAATCATTTACTGCCGCCGGCTTCGCAAAGGAAATCCGGCGGCAGACACTTTACAGTCACTTTTGCGGCTATTTTAAATTTTCAGGATTCAGTCCTTCCAGTTCTGGAAGCACGAACTTCCCATCCTTGCGGATCAGCACGCCGTCAAACCATATTTCTCCTCCCCCGTATTCTGGGGTCTGGCAGCAGATCAGGTCCCAGTGCTGCGCCGAATGGTTCCCGTTTTCATTGCGTTCATAGGCGTTTCCAGGAGTAAAGTGAAAACTCCCCACCATCTTCTCATCGAATAAAATGTCCAGAACAGGACGGGTAATATAAGGATTGCAGCCAATGGCAAATTCTCCCACATACCTGGCTCCCTCGTCTGTGTCAAAGATCTCATCCATCCGGTCAGGCAGATTGGAATCAGCCTCTACAATCTTTCCGTCTTTGAACGTAAGAGTTACATCCGAGTAGACAGCTCCGTTATAGGGGGAAGGGATATTGTAATGGATGGTTCCGTTTACAGAATCTTTTACCGGCGCAGTGGAGACTTCCCCGTCTGGAATGTTGCACTGACCGTGCCAAGGAGATACCCCGATTCCCTTAATTGAGAAACGCAGATCCGTCCCAGGCCCCGTAATATGCACTTGATCCGTGCGCTCCATCAGCTTCACAAGAGGTTCCATTGCCCGGGCCATCTTACCGTAGTCCAAAAGGCAGGCGCGAAAATAGAAGTCCTCAAACTCTTCCGTGGACATCCCGGCCAACTGCGCCATAGAGCTGTTGGGGTACCGGATCACAGACCATTTCGTATGATTGCAGCGCTGGGAGAGATGAAGCGGCCCCCAATAATTCCGCTTATAGCAGTCCAGGCTTTCATGGGACAGGTTGTCCCACTCATGAATATTCTTGCTGGCACGGACATCGATATACGCATCCATATTTTTCATCCGGTCCATCTGGTAGGCGGTGATGGCTGCCATATGACCGTCGCTGCTTCCCTTCATGACCGCAGCCATAAGTTCTTCGTCAAACTGGTGAACATAGGGCTCGCCCCCTGCCCCATAGGCCTCTTCGATCAGAGCTTTGACAAGGGGTACGGCATTTTCGTCCCCATGCAGTTCGATCAGGATTTTTTCTCCTTTTTGCAGATATACCGCCTTCTGAATCAAAAACTGGGCATACTTTCTAATCCTAATGTCTTCCATCTTCCATCATCCCCGTTCTAAAGCAGGTTCTCAGGATTCAGCGAATCAAGCTCGGGAAGCACAAACCGCCCATCCTTGCGTACCAGTACATCGTCAAAGTATATTTCCCCGCCGCCATATTCCGGCGTCTGAAGAGAAATCATATCCCAATGCTGGGCGGAATGATTTCCATTGCTGGCTATATCGTAGGCATTTCCCGGTGTAAAATGAAAACTGCCGGTCATTTTCTCATCAAACAGAATATCCAGCATGGGGGAAGTGATAATGGGATTTACGCCAATCGCAAATTCTCCCACGTAACGGGCTCCCTCGTCCGTGTCCAGAATGAGATTCATCTTATCCGTATGGTTTGAAGTGGCGTTGACGATCTTTCCGTCTTTGAACTCAAGGTACATATCCCTGAACACCTCTCCGCCGTAGGGTGAGGGAACGTTATAATAAATAAAGCCATTGACAGAATCCTTGACAGGCGCCGTCAGAATCTCTCCGTCCGGAATGTTGTTTCCTCCATTTGTCCCCATAACCGGAATCCCTTTAATAGAGAAGGTCAGATCTGTCTTGGGACCCACAATGCGGACTTTATCTGTCTTGCTCATCAGTTCTACCAGCGGTTTCATGGATTCGCCCATTTTATCATAGTCTACCAGGCAGGCGCTGAAATAGAAGTTCTCATATTCTTCCGTGGACATCCCGGCCAACTGCGCCATAGCCTCATTGGGATAGCGGATCACCGTCCACCTCGTATGATTGCAGCGCTCCGAAAGATGAATGGGTCCCCAGTATTCTTTATTATAGATGGCCATTTTGTCCTTCGGCACATCGTTCCACTCATGAATATTCAAGGATGCACGGATATCCACATAGGCATCCATATCTTTCATCCTCTGAATCTCATAGGAAGCAATATTTCTCAGATGCTCCTGTGACGTTCCTTTCAGCACTGCCCCCTCCAGGGCATAATCATATTTCTGAAAATAGGGGAAACCTTCGGCAGCATACGATTCTTCAATCAATGCCTTGGCAAGGGGGGCCGCCTTGGGATCCCCGTGAAGCTCAATCAGTATCTTCTCGCCCTTTTTCAGGCCTATGGCTTTCTGTATAATATATTTCGCAAATTTCCTAATTCTTGGATCTTCCATACTCTTCTCCTTATAAGCCTTTCATGGAACGCAGATTCCTGCATTCCATGAAAGTAAATACGGTTAAATTTTTTATTCTGCCCAATGATAGTCGTAAATCGAGTAAGATTTTGCACTGTCGCATACGATATCCGTAGAGTGAGGAATCGCAAAGGTTACAGCATACAGGGGTACAAAGGGAACGTCCTGCAGGAACTTGTCAATAATCTGGGTATAAATCTCTTCACGCTCATCTGGATCAGAAGCCGCCCTGGAGGCTTCAACCAGCGCATCCATATCAGGATCGTTATAGAAGCTGTAGTTTGAGCTTCCTCCATTTACTGAGTATACAGGACCAGCCATTACTTCGTCCAGATCGTACGTCTGGCCTACCCAGGACAGGGGCATAATCTCAACCTGACCGTTCCGCATTTCTTCCAGGAACGCAGCACGCTCCATAGGCTCTATGGTGGCATTCAGGCCCATATTCACCAGAACCCCCTGCAGCCATACGCCCAGAGTCGCATACGGTTCTGTATTGTAAGACTTAACTGTGACATCCGCTCCTTCCATTCCGCACTCTGCCACCAGCTCTTTAGCTTTGTCCAAGTCGTAGCTGTATGCATATTCAGAATCATAGTCTGGATTTCCACTCATCTCAGAGCCGATATCTCCGGGATAGCTGATCAGCACGCCCAGCCCGTCCGCACCTACGGCGAGAGCTTCCTCCGGGTTGATGGCATAGGCCACTGCCTCACGCATCCTCACGTCTGCGAAAATGCCGTCCTGGGTATACATATAAACGGCCTCATTTCTGCCGCTTACGTATTCCTCAATGGCGATGTTGTCCGCATTGCTCAAGGTACTGTAAGCTGTTCCGGTAATAGGATTAAACCATACGTCCAGCTCGCCGGTCTGCAGAGCCACTACCGCCGCATTTGTATCCTGCATTTCGAGAAATACAACCTGGTCTATGGAAGCTTCTCCCAGATAATAGTCCGGGTTTGCCTCAAAAGTCAGTGACACATTCGGCTGCCAATCTGTCAGTACATAGGGACCGCAGGATAACGTAGTATCCACGCTGGTTCCGTAGTCTTCCCCCCACTGCTCATCTCCGTGAGCCGGCATAATGGAACCGTACATGGGCGTCGCCAGAGTTGACATAAATACAACATTCGGCCGTGCCAAAGTCATCTTCACCGTATAGTCGTCCACAGCCTCTGCCGTATCCAGGTCGCCTGTAACCACAGTATATCCAGACGCCTCTTTGAGCATATTCATCGTAAAGACGATGTCATCCGCCGTAAGGGGTTCTCCGTCTGACCAGGTTACATCCTGTCTCAGATGAAAAGTAAACTCCGTGGAATCCTCATTGATTTCCCAGCTCTCAGCAAGTCTCGGTTCGTACTCTCCCTCGCTGTTCTTAACAATCAGCGTGTCGGATATCTGCGCATAGGCAATGGACTCCGGCACTCCTGGGGAATGCAGTCTCTGAATCAATCCATCCGGGATCGCCGTATAGGCAATGTTAATGGGTCTCTCTTCGGCTGCCGCAGCGCCAATACCGCTGCAGATTGTCATTACACCCCCAAGCATGGCTGCAATAACTCTTTTCATTAATTTGTTCATGTCTTTCCTCCTTAGTAGATATTTATTATTAAGCCCCAGTCTCAAATTAATTAACAGGTACTGTCAAAGGCAACGGATAGCCGACAGAATCGGCGGGCCTGTGGCCTGTTGGCAGAACTGATAGGAATCCGGGGACTTATAACCATATATTATGATGCCAGGGTCAAAGGGCCTAAGCCCACATGAGCTTGCTCATAGGTGGGTGAAAGGCCTTAGGATCCGCCCCAATATGAGCATAAAAGTGGGATGTATATCCCACGATATGCGAATATTGGGTAGCATTGTGGGAGTGCGCAGCACGGAACAATCCGTAGGCATCATAATTGAGGGCTTTTGACCTCAATATCAGCTTATTTATTTGTTATATAAAACGCACGCAACTTCGTGAGCATTTTCCACGGGTTTCAGCGGCACATCTTCCCTGGTACACTGGTCGCAGCAATGCTGGCAGCGGGATGCAAATCTGCAGCCCTTCGGCGGATTAATGGGATCCGACACCTCGCCGCGGATGATTTCCTTTTTCCACTGGGTTCCCACCACTGGCTGAGGAATAGCCGCAAGCAGCGCTTTGGTGTAGGGATGCAGGGGGTTTTTAAACAGTTCCGCAGCCGGCGCTTTCTCCACGCACTGCCCCAGATACATGACCATAATCTCATCTGACATATGCCGTACGACTGAAAGGTCGTGGGTGATAAACATGTAAGAAAGCCCCATCTCTTCCTGCATGTCCTGCAGAAGGTTGATGATCTGGGCCTGGATGGAAACATCCAGGGCCGATACCGGCTCATCACAGACTATAAACTCCGGGTTCAATGCCAAGGCTCTGGCAATTCCCACTCTCTGCCGACGTCCTCCATCCATTTCATGAGGATAGGCATTAATAAATCGCTGATCCAGTCCGACTTTTTCCATAAGGTACCCTACCCGGTCAATAAGCTCTCCTTTCGTCTTATAAACCTTGTTGGAAATCAGGGGCTCCGCAATCAACTGAAACACGGACAGCCGGGGATTTAAGCTGGAATAAGGATCCTGGAAAATAATCTGCATCTTCTTATGGTAGGCTTTTTTCTGGGCCCCCTTAAGCTTCAGCAAGTCGTTTCCTTCATACTGAATCTTTCCTGATGTGGCGTCCAGTAGGCCGATCAGAACCCGGCCCAGGGTAGATTTACCGCAGCCGCTTTCTCCCACCACGCCCAGGGTCTGGCCTTTTTTTATGGCAAAATTCACACCGTCCACTGCATGGAGATATTCCGTCTTGGACAGTTTAAAATACTTCTTCAGGTCCACTGCCCTAATCAACTCTTCCATTCTGTGCTCCTTTCTCCATCAGATTGCATTTTATCCTGTGGGTGCCATTTTCATAACTGTATACCTCTCCGCAGCGGCAGCGCTCAAAGCACTGCTGGCAGCGGGGATGAAAATGGCAGCCCTCCGGCAGATTCGCCGGATCCGGCATCAGTCCTTCTATGGGCTTAAGTCTCTTCCGATCCTCCGTAAGGCTGGGAATTGCGTCAAACAGCCCTACCGTGTAGGGATGATGCGGCTTTGACCGGTCAAATACCTCCTCGATCATACCGTACTCTACAATCTCCCCTGCATACATAACCGCAACTTTATCACAGGTCTGGGCCACAACTCCCAAATCATGAGTAATCATAATCATGGAAGTAGACAGCTTTTCCTTCAGCTCTTCTATTAAGTTCAGGACCTGCGCTTGTATCGTCACATCCAAAGCAGTCGTAGGTTCATCGGCTATCAGCAGCAAGGGCTCACAGGCCAGGGCAATAGCGATCACAATACGCTGCTTCATTCCGCCTGAAAACTCATGGGGATAATTTGTTTTTCTCCTGGCTGGTATTCCTACCAGTTCCAGTAGTTCATCCACCTTGGCCTCCAATTCCTTCGGAGACTTTTTTCTTTCATTATGAATATCCAGGGATTCGTAAATCTGTTCTCCCACAGTCATCAGGGGATTTAAAGCCGTCATGGGATCCTGGAAAATCATGGAAATACATTCCCCTCTGATCAATCTCATCTCAGCCTTGCTCTTGGTCAGGAGCTCCTGTCCCTGATACTTAATGCTTCCTCCTGTAATCTGTCCGGTCCGTTCCGGGAGCAGCTGCATAATAGCCAGAGCCGTTGTAGTCTTTCCGGCTCCCGTTTCCCCTACCAGCCCTATGGTTTCTTTTTTGTCAATACTGAAGCTTACTCCGTTAACGGCTCTTACGACTCCCGCATCCGTATTATACACTGCCGTAAGATTCTCTACTTCCAAAATTTTATCTGTATTTTCCATCACTCACACCTCAGTCTTTCAGCTTGGGATCAAGGGCATCCCGCAGGCCGTCCCCCATAAGGTTCAGCGCCAGCGCAGTAAGTCCAATGGCAATCCCGGGAAATACTACAATATACGGATACATCGTCATAAACTGCTTTCCTTCGTTCAGCATGGAACCCCACTCAGGAGTCGGCGGCTGAATTCCCATGCCAAGGAAGCTGATCCCGGCGGCATTCAGAATCATAGTGCCCACCGCCATGGTTGCCTGTACAATGATCGGCCCGATGGCATTTGGAATCACATGCTTGATAATAATTTTAAAATTCGACGTGCCGCAGGCTTTGGCCGCCTCTATGTAATCCTGCCCCACTACGGACAGAATCGCCGCCCGCACGATACGTACATATTGAGGGATATTGGCAATCATCATTGCCAGCAGCACATTCATCAAGCTGTTTCCCAGGGCCGTCACCAGAGAGAGTACCAAAAGCATCAGGGGAATACTCATAACCGTGTCCATGATCCTTCCAATCACAGAATCTATTTTTCCTCCGTAAAACCCTGCCACAGAGCCCAGCAGCCCTCCCACCGTGATTCCGATGGCCACGGCGCCGATTCCTACCAGAAGTGAATTTCGTGATCCGTGGATAACCCTGGCAAAGATGTCCCTGCCAAAATTATCCGTCCCAAACCAATGGGCCCCGCTTGGCCCCTGAAGGCGCTCCAGAATATTCTGTGTAATTCCTTTATCATAGGACACAATAAAATCTGCCAAAATTGCCGCCAGCATAATTGC
>DVGR01000048.1 GCA_018712605.1 Candidatus Choladousia intestinigallinarum | reverse complement strand
CTGTCAGCATAATAACGGGATATTGATATTTTTCCCGTATTTTTTTACAGAGCTGAAATCCATTCATATCCGGCAGCATGACGTCTAAAATTGCCAAATCTAAAGTTTCGGATTGGACACATTTTAATGCGTCGGCTGCATTATAGAATTTAAAAACAGTAAAGTTTTCATTTTGAAGATAAAGAGAAACAAGATCTGCAATTTCTGGTTCATCATCTACAATCAGTATTTTATCTGTCATAAGAATGCTTCCTCCTATAAGATTTGCTATTTCATAGCATAACAAATATGAAGGAACTCTTTCATAGAATTTCAATAATGAAACATTAAGATTTTCCTAAGGGTCTGGAGCCGCCACGTAAATGAAGATTCCGATTCAGTACAATCCCCCTCCCGGACATCACCATGGCCAAAGTACACAGAAGGATATTAGCCGCCGCTGCCAGTCCAATCCAGCCTGGGGAAATGCCTGGCTGGGGATGCAGGTACAGGTACACGTGTACCATGAAATAGTACAGAATCCTTTCGACCGGGAAATAGACAGCCAGAATCGCAAGGCTGGAGCAGATTCCATACCGCAGTCCTTCCCGCATTAACATCTTCAAAAATCCCGCATCCGTAATTCCCATGGCCCTCAGCAGCGAAAACTCATAGCGTCTCTCTGCCACAAGATACTGCATACTGTTTAGAATATGAATCAGGCTGATCGCCAGAAGGACAGCGCCGATTCCGTAAAAAAACATCATCTGCTGGCTCAGGTACAGATTTTGGGCTTCAATCTGACCAGAATAATCCTTTACCACGCATCCGGGAATCCCTTCGGTCAGACTTCGTATCTCTGCCGCCGTTTCCCCGGCATCCTCTTTGTCATTTACTGAGATGCTGACGGAATAGTAGCCAGTGACGCCGAAGTTTTTCTCCATCTGCTCATTAGTCATAATAAGATCCACGGAATCGCTTCCATCATCTCCTATAAAACTGTCCACTTTACCCAGAGGCCGGCTGACTATAGCCGACACCTTAAACGCCCTGGTGTCATAGTTTTCTTCCGGCAAAAGGAATTTAAGCACCTCTCCATCCCCCTCCAGGGCTTTGGGTGTCCGTACTGTCACATCGTCACCAGGATGGATGGAAATTCCATCGTGATTTCCCTGTCCGTCCATAAGGGTTTTAAAGATCACTGTATTCTCTTTCCGCATCTGATCTGGATCGATCTCTCCTTCCAGCACGTAATCTTCCAAGCTTTCCAGCATCTGATCCTCATAACCGTAAATATTTACTTTCACCGCATAATCGTCCTGTCCCGTCTTTACGAACCGTCCGTTGTATTTTTCCATCAGCTCAGGATCCGGTTCCCAGCCTTCTATGCCGGCAATCTCCGGCACAAATTCTGTCCATAGCAGGATGCCGTCCCGCAGGGGTACTTCCCCCAAAAGATACCGAACCGGCAGAACGGATTCCACTGCAGAAACCTTTTTTATGGCTTCCGCAGTCTGCTGGGGGATAACCTGGCCAAGCCGGTCTGAATCTTCGTAAACCTGTATTTCAGAACCAAGGCCATCATCCGCCGCAAAGGTCAGTTCATTGTTGATCTTAGTATTTTCCGTCACATAAGAGACGCCCAGAAAAATCACGCTTCCCACTGACAGAGACAAAAGAATTCCCACAAACGTCCCTCTTTTGGAAAACATAAATCTTTTTGTCAGAATACCGGTGAGATTGCCCCTCTTCATGCTATAGATTTTCCTGTTTTTCCTTCCTCCCAGGATCTCTTTTGCCATTCTCTGGCGGATAGTGAGTGATCTCATTTTCCTTATCAAGGCCAGGCTGATAATCCCCAAAAATAAGAACAGGAATCCCGCCGCAATCCCTGCCATGTGCAGATCCGGCTGAAAGCTTCCCGCATCCGGCAGATTGGACACTGCCAGGAGTGAGGCCGACTGGGACGGATCCGTTCCCGTATGGAGGGTTATATTTCTGGTTATAAAAATTTTCCCCACTCTCTCATAGATCCATGCCGCCGCTCCATTTCCCAGAATACAGCCCGCTGGATAAGCGCCCAGAAAAATCACAAACAGTTGGAAAAACAGCATCAAAAAGGCGTTTCCGTCTGTCATTCCCAAAGTTTCCATAACACTGTGCTGAGAAATCCGTTTCAGCAAAGAGATCTGGAAGATGCTGTAAATGATAAAGATCGAAAAGATCCCCAGGGCCGCCAGAACCGCTCCCTCGGTCATCGCCTCGTTTTCATTGAGCATCCCCCAAACGTAAGGAAGTCCGTAACCGGGCATAGTCAGTCCCTGCCAGATCTCTTTTAGTGATACCGTTTCCGGCTCTCCTCCCACATAACCTGCAAGGCCATTATTCCTTGCGACGGAAACCTCTATCCCGTACTGTTTTACAAAGGCTTTAAGCTGTGGGTATACTGACTTGGATTCATCAAATTTCAGGTACAGAAAGCTGCCATTTTTCCCATAATCCAGATCTTTGCTCACAAAAACCTGCATATAGTTCCCCATAAGTTCCCCAAGACGGACTGGCATCTCAGTAAGAATTCCGCTCAGGACAAAGCTCTCCCCGTCCAGAATCACCTGGCTTCCCAGCTCTTCTTCCAACCCAAGGTTTAACAGCGTATGGGAATCCATGGCTATCTCATTCTCTTTTTGCGGATAGCTTCCCTGAATCATCTCTCTCCCCATCATAGAAAGATATGTGTCGTCTCCATAGACCATCTGGATCTCAAAGGGCTCTGAAACAGCTTTCTTTACAATTTCTACTCCCCAAGCCTCCGCCTCAAAGCCCTCTCCCACAGGATTCTCCGTAAATGTTTCAAACCAGGGAATGTCACAGCGCACGCTGTAATGCCAGTCTCCGTATTCTTCCCTGGCGTTTTCTTTAGAAGCGATTTTGCCGCTGGAAAAAAGGGAAGCCACACCGGTAAGCAGAGCCGCTGACAGCAGAATTCCCAAAAAGAGCGCCCCTGTCTGCCTTTTATAAAACCGAAGGTATGCAAAGGAAAGACGAAATATACTTCTCATAGCTGCACCCTCCCGTCCTCAATACGGATGATTCCATCCGTCGCCTGTGCCAGCGCCTCGTTGTGGGTCACCATAAGTATGGTTTGATGGTATCTGCGGCTGCTTTCTTTCAGAAGCCCCATAACCTCCACCGTCGTCCCCGAATCCAGATTTCCCGTAGGCTCGTCCGCCAAAATCAGAGCCGGCTTGTTGGCCAGGGCACGGGCCAGCGCCACTCTCTGCTGCTGACCCCCGGATAGCTCCGAAGGATACCTGGTCCTTTTTTCCCAAAGGCCCAGCTCCCTCAGCAGTTCCTGAATATAGGGGCAGTCTATATGCTTTCCTTTGTCAAAAGTCACTGGCAAAGCCACATTGTCGTACACGTTCAGGACAGGCATCAGACTGTAATCCTGAAATACAAACCCAATATTTCTCCTGCGGAAAATCGTCAGCTCCTTTCTTTTAAGAGCCCCAATATTGCGGCCCCGAATCACGATTTCTCCCTGGGTAGGCGTATCTAAGCCCCCGATTAAATTCAAAAGAGTACTCTTCCCAGAACCGGAGGTTCCCACGACAGCTATAAAAGCTCCCTGCTCCACAGAAAAGGAAACATCACGCAGGGCATACACCTTGTTTTCTTTTTCCCCGTATATTTTATGAACCTGTTTTACCTGCAGAATTTCCATAGGTATTCTCTCCTCTCACATTTTTTGATCTGAGTAAAGAATAACAGGCGGATCTTTCATCCGGCTTACAATTCTGCTCCCTCTTTCTGACAGTTTTGTAAGAAAACAGAAAAGGTGCTGCCCTCCCCGGGCAGTGAGTCCACGGTCATGTATCCTTTCTCTTTCTCTAAAATCAGCCTTGAAAGATACAGTCCTATTCCTGAACCTTCCAGATTTTCCACCCTGGGACTCCTGTAGAACCGCTTAAAAATCTCCGTCTGCTCTTCTCTGGAAATTCCCATTCCTGTATCCTGTATGTCAATCTGCGTATAGATCTCCAAAGAGTTTAACCGGATGCGGATCTCCCCCCCAGAATCCGTATATTTCACTGCATTTTCCAGAAGGTTTACCAACACCTCTGCCGTCCACTTCCGGTTATGGTAGAGAATTCGCTCAGGAACAGGTTCCGTTATAATGGTAATCCCTTTCTGATCCGCCTTGTCCCAGACGGCGCTTACCGCATCCTGAATGGTCTGCCGAATGGGAAGCGGCTCTGCCTCAAAGACAACAGCGCCCTGTTCCAGATTCACCATCTTGAACAGGGACTGCAAAATCCAGTCAATTTTTTCTGACTGCTGCCTCATTTTATTCAGGAAAGCCCGCCGCTGCCTGGAAGAAAGATTTTCATCCTCCAAAAGCTCCCGGTACATCATAAGTCCTGCCAAAGGCGTTTTTAACTGATGGGACATATTGGATATGAGGCTTTTCACCTGCTCTTTTTCCGCTTCTGCATCAGCAATGCCAAGCTCCACTTTCTCCCGGATCCGCCTGGCCTTAGAAGCCAGGGCAGAGATCTCCCCTTCCCGGATATCTGACACCGAAATCTCATCTCCGTCTAAAATCTCATCCAGCATCTGGTCTATCACCCGATACATCTTCCGCTTCCTGCCATAGACCAGGGCGCATCCTGCCAGGGACAGAAGGAGAAGGACTGCCAGGATTTCTGTCATTCCTCTCCCTCCTTCCAGATATATCCGATTCCGTGTACCGTTCGGATTCTTACAGGATGGCCAGGATCCTTTTCTATTTTTCCTCTGAGCCTTCGGATATTCACCGACAGAGTATTCTCATCCACGAATCGTCCCTGGCTGTCCCACACGTGCTCCAGAATCTGCTCTTTGGACAGCACTTGCCCCCGGTTTTCCATCAGATAAAGAAGAAGCTGATATTCTATCTTGCTGCAGGAAACCTCTTCCCCATGTTTTCTGACTGCGCACGTATCTTTATCCAGAGTAACCCCTCCTGAAACTAAGCGGTTCTCCTTCCTGGCTCCCATAAGAATTCTGCGTATCCTGGCCTTTAAAACTCCCAGTGAAAAAGGCTTGGACATATAGTCAGCCGCCCCCAGTTCCAGGGCCCTTATCTCATCCATCTCCGTATCCCTGGCTGTCAGGATCATTACTGGCGTATCCCCGTACAGTCCCGCTTCCCGGCACAGGTCAAACCCGCTGCCATCGGGAAGGTTGCAGTCCAGAAGGATCAGATCCCAGGACTTCCCTTTCATAAGCCGCAGTCCTTCTCTCTTTGTGCCGGCTGTCTTCACTGTATACCCTTCCATTTCAAGGGAAAAGGAAAGCCCCTCCCGAAGATCTTCGTCATCCTCAATAATCAGTATTTCCCTCATGGCTCTTCCTCTATTACCGCCAAACTCCAGGGAGACAGGCAGATCACGTCCTCCTTCCCGTACCTTTCCTCCGTAAGAAGATTTCTGCCGCTGCTTCCCTGATAGAAAGCCTTCTGTTCCTCCTGAGAGTAATTCAGATAATAATAGATCTGTTTTCCAAAATCATTTTTCCCTTTTCTCACGATCACAGGGAACCTTTCCCTATTTCTTTCTATTCCAGCCTCTTCGCAGGCATCTGCAAGGATTTCTTCCAGCAGCTCCCTGCTGGTCATGCACCCTATATAGTAAGCTTTCCCCCGCCCATAGCTGTTTTTTGTGACAGCGGCGTATTCCTTCCAGGCATAATGGCTATAGGAAGCCAGAACCTCCGCCTGCTCCGGAAGCAAAAGCTCCATAAAAGCCTGGGCCTCCAGCTCTTCATGGCCCTCTATAATTTTCCCCGTAAGGGTCACGTTTTTAGGCAGGGCAAACTGGTGATACCTTACGCCCAGACATTCCTTCAGAATATGAGGCTGGATCTCATGGCTTACCTTGAGATTTTCATTGGTAAATGCGGATTTAAAGGTAGCCGCCAGGATTCCTCCTTTCCGCACATACTCATTCAGTCTCTCCAGGAGAGAATCCGGCGCCGCATACAGAGCAGGAACCAGAATCATCTCGTAGCGCTCCAGATCCCTGGATTCCGGCCAGATAAAATCACACTCTATGTTCATCTGGTATAAAGTATCATAGATCCACCGAACCACATCGTTATAGCCGATTCCATGGTTTCCCGCCGCCGTGGCCTCTATGCCGAACCATTTCAGCCCCGTAAGCGCCTCATTGCTCACAAGGATGGCCACCCGGTTTTCTTTTCTCAGGTTCACTAAATGTCTGCCGATCTGAGAAAACTCCCTTCCAATGACACAGGCCTCCCGGTATGTCTCGTTTTCCTGAAAATCATGGCTCAAAACCCCTTTCCAGTACGTCTCAATGGCGTTGTGCAGGGAATGCCAGTGCCAGTACATGACACTGTTGGCCCCGGAAGCCAGATGGCTGTAAGCCTGCAGCCGAAGCTGTCCTTTATAGGGCGTCCAGCAGGGGAAACCCTGGGCCTCCGTCTCCAGAACCAGATAATTTCCCTGCTTCAGGGATCTTGCCATATCTCCCCCAAAGGCAATCTCAGCCCCGGTTAATTCCTCCTGGCTTGGATGGTAAATATCCACGCCCGCTATGGTCAGGGGCCTGGCCGCATGGAAATGGTTTACATCCGGCTGTACTCCGTAGGAATGTCCTCTCCACTCAAAATCAAAATTGTGGGTGATAAACTGATCCTCTCTCTTATACTCTCTCACGATCCCAGCCTGCCATTCCAGATACTCGTCCACAAGTGTCCGCTGAAATTTTTCAAATTCTGCCCCCAGGCTTCCGTTGATGGTTCCCCTGACATCCGGGAAATCCTCCCATGCGTCAATCCGGTTGCTCCAATAATCCAGCCCGAATTCACGGTTCATGGCATCCAGATTCCCGTTAAATTTCTCTCTCAGGTATTTTACGAATTTCTCCTGGACATTTCTCCCTGCCGTCCCATAGTATTTTGTCTCATTGTCCACCTGAAATCCGATGACGCATTTTCTGTGGGCCGTGTGTTCCATGAGCCTGCGGATTACCCTCTCCCCATAATATCGGTATACCGGGTGGGTAATATCCATAATCTGCCTTGGCCCGTAGATTCCTCGCCCCTTTACCGTGTCAGCCAGCACATCCGGGTAGGATTTCACCATCCAGGCCGGTACCGCATAGGTCGGCGTACCGATGATTACGTGAATCCCTGCGTCTTCCATAGCATCCATCACCCGCTCTACATGGGAAAAATCGAACACTCCCTCCTGGGGCTCACAGGTACTCCAGGTAGACTCCGCGATTCTCACCGTATTGATCCCTGCTTTTTTCATCAAGGCAACATCCTTCTCCAGACGTTCACAGGGCATATATTCATCATAATAGGCTGCTCCAAAAAGAATTTCTTTCATGACAACGCTCCTTCCACCGGGCCTCACCCGTATTTTCACTCTCTTTTCCTCTATTGTGCAGAATCACAGACAGGATGTCAAGAGATCCTTTCCCAAGAAAAAATAATAGTCGATCTCCGCTCTCCCTTCTGTGCAGATATAGTTTCCAAAACTGGGAATCCGGCTGCATATGACATTGTATTCATTGCCGATCCCAAGCCCGTATCCAGCTTCAGAGAACAGATGGG
>DVGR01000002.1 GCA_018712605.1 Candidatus Choladousia intestinigallinarum | reverse complement strand
AAGAGACAAGCAGCCTGCCTGTCTCTTAAAAATCATATTCTCATTAAGCTCTCTCTACTTTGCCGGATCTGAGGCAGGAAGTACAAACATACATCCTTTTAGCAGCTCCGTTTACTTTTACCTTAACGTGTTTAACGTTGGCTTTCCAGATTTTATTGCTTCTTCTATGAGAATGACTCACATTGTTACCGAAATGAACTGCTTTATCGCAAATAGCACATTTTGCCATGACCGCACCTCCTTGAAAATTATTAAGTCTATTTTACACAATATAGACTCACAGCAAAACTATTCTAGCAGATAGAGTATGATTTTGCAAGTGTTTTTTTTGATATTAAGGAAAATCAATTTTAATAAAAAAAGAAAAAGGCTCTTTCCAAGCCGAGGGTTTTCTGTTAGAATATTAGCAGGAGACTGCACTGTTCTGGGATTCCACAGAAAGTGCAGTTTTCGGTGAACTCAGATAAATCCGGCAGTCTGCCGAAAGGATAATGATAGAATAGATGGAGGTTCTGCTATGAAAGGACGCATGACGAATGAATTAGGGTCCATTGTAATTGACCCGAACGTAATTGCCACTTATGCGGGAAGCGTTGCGGTAGAGTGCTTCGGCATTGTGGGAATGGCGATTGTAAATGTAAAAGACGGACTGGTACGTCTCATGAAGAAGGACAGTCTGGAGAGGGGCCTCAGTATCCGCATTGAGGATAATAAGATATCCATAGATTTTCACGTGATCGTGTCTTACGGGGTCAGTATTTCGGCTGTTGCGGACAATCTATTCGGTAATGTGAAATACCGGGTAGAGGAATTCACAGGCATGGAAGTAGAGAAGATCAACATGTTTGTCGAAGGCGTAAGAGTGATTGATTAAGGAGGAGCTACCGGTGAATACAAATACAATAGACGCATCTCTTTGCGCAAAAATGTTCCTGGCAGGAGCGAAAAATCTTGAAGCGAAGAAGGAATGGATTAATGAACTGAACGTTTTCCCAGTGCCGGACGGCGATACGGGGACAAATATGACCATGACCATTATGTCTGCGGCCAAGGAAGTGGCAGCCATTCAGGATATGAATATGGAGGCTCTTTCAAAAGCTATTTCTTCAGGTTCCCTGAGAGGCGCCAGAGGAAATTCAGGTGTAATCCTCTCTCAGCTTTTCAGAGGTTTCTGCAAGGTAATCCGCAGTGAGAAGGAGATCACGGCTCCCGTACTGGCCGCCAGCTTTCAGAAAGCAGTGGAGACGGCGTATAAGGCTGTTATGAAGCCAAAGGAAGGCACCATCCTTACGGTAGCCAAAGGCGCAGCGGAGGAAGCTGTATCCATGCTGGAGGAAAACCCGGACATTGATCTGGATTCCATGATTCAGGGAATTATTGCCAAGGCGGAAGAGGTTCTTGCCATGACGCCGGAGATGCTTCCGGTTCTTAAAGAAGCGGGCGTTGTGGACTCCGGCGGCCAGGGCCTTGTACAGGTGTTAAAGGGCGCCTACGATGGATTCTTGGGAAAAGAGATCGACTATTCTATTGAGGGCGCTTCTTCTGGAGAAAGCAGGACTTCAGGCCAGGAGGCTCCCCAGGCGGAGATTAAATTCGGATATTGTACAGAATTCATTATTATGCTGGAGAAAGAATACACCCGGGAAAGCGAGCAGGAATTTAAAGGATACCTGGAATCTCTCGGTGATTCTATCGTGGTAGTGTCGGATGAAGAGCTTGTAAAGGTTCACGTCCATACCAACGATCCAGGTCTTGCCATTCAGAAAGCTTTGACTTACGGTTCTCTGACGAAGATTAAGATTGATAATATGCGGGAAGAGCATCAGGAGAAAGTGATCCGTGAGGCGGAGAAGAAGGCTCAGGAGCAGAAGAGCCAGGAGCCGCCCAAGGAGACAGGCTTTATAGCAGTGTCCATAGGTGCCGGGATCGGGGAAGTTTTCCATGACCTGGGAGTAGACTATCTCATTGAAGGGGGACAGACTATGAATCCCAGCACAGAAGATATGCTCAAGGCCATCGAGGCTGTAAACGCCAAAAATATTTTTATCTTCCCCAATAATAAAAATATTATCCTGGCGGCAAACCAGGCGAAGTCCATGACCAAGGATAAAAATATCATTGTGATCCCCACAAAGACAGTGCCCCAGGGAATCACGGCTATCGTTAATTACGTTTCCGATAAATCTCCTGAGGAGAATGCGGCTGTCATGGAAGAAGAGATCAGCCGTGTGAAGACAGGGCAGCTTACCTATGCGGTTCGTGACACACATATTGAGGACAAGGTGATCCAGGCCGGGGATATCATGGGCGTGGGAGATCACGAAATCCTGGCAGTGGGCAAGGAACTTGAGCCGGTGGCTAAGGAGACGGTTCGCCTGATGGTGGACGATTCCTCAGAGCTGATCAGCATCTATTACGGAGAAGATATGAAAGAGGATGAGGCTGAGAAGCTGAGAGACCAGATCGAGGAACTTTATCCAGACTGTGACGTGGAACTGAATTACGGCGGTCAGCCTATTTACTATTACATCATCTCTGTGGAGTGACAAAATGAACGGAGAATATACGTTAGACTCCCTGAAGGGAGTAGGCCAGAAGACTAGGCTGATCTTTGAAAAGGCAGGCATCCTGACCCTGGATCAGCTTCTGGCATACTACCCAAGAGCCTACGATTCCTTTGAAGATCCAAAAAAAATTTCTGATTTAAGGGAAGGTGAGACAGCAGCGGTGTGCGGCTGTCTCACTGTTCCTTTAAATGGACGATATGTCAGGGGGCTGTCCATCCTTTCCGGTCTTTTGCAGGATGACAGCGGAAGCATCCCCGTCACTTGGTTTAATATGCCCTATTTAAAGAATACGGTGCTGCCTGGGAGGCGGCGCATATTCAGGGGAAGGGTAAAAAGCAAAGGCGGACGTCTTATTCTGGAACAGCCGGCGCTCTACGAAGAGGAAGCATATAAAGAAATGAGCAGGCGTCTGTCGCCGGTCTATGCTTTATCAGGAAACCTTACAAATAAAATGGTCTCAAAAGCAGTCAGACAGGCTCTGGACATGAGAGAGCTTGTAAGAGAATACCTTCCTGACGAGATACGAAGAGAGTATCATCTGGCTGAGTATAATTTTGCCCTGGAACAGATTCATTTTCCTGAGGATTCCAGAAAACTTCTCCTGGCAAGGAACCGCCTTGTTTTTGACGAGTTTTTCTTCTTTCTGCTGCAGCTTCGCCGGCTCAAACAGCACAGAGAGAAAGAAAAAAGCGTTTTCAGGATTCAGCCGGCTTCCAGCGTCAAAAAGATCCTGGACTCACTACCCTATGAGCTGACCGGAGCTCAGAAAAAAGTGTGGGCGACAGTTGAAAAGGAGCTGGGGGGTGAGAGCGTAATGGCACGCCTGATTCAGGGAGATGTGGGATCAGGCAAGACAATTCTTTCCCTTCTGGCCCTGCTCTCGGCGGCGGAGGCAGGAATGCAGGGAGCCTTGATGGTACCCACGGAAGTATTGGCCAGGCAGCATTTTCAGAGCTTGTCACAGCTCCTGGAAGACAATGCCCTTCCTTACCAGGCTGTGCTGCTTACCGGCTCCATGAAAGCGAAAGAGAGAAGAGAGGCCTATGAGAAGATAGCCTCCGGGGAGGCTTCTGTGATCGTGGGAACCCATGCCCTGATTCAGGAGAAGGTTTCTTATAAGCATCTGGCTCTGGTGATTACCGATGAGCAGCATCGTTTTGGAGTCAGGCAGAGGGAGGCCCTGTCCCAGAAGGGCAGGATGCCCCACACCATTGTTATGAGCGCTACTCCGATTCCGCGTACGCTGGCGGTGATCCTCTATGGGGATCTGGACATATCCGTGATTGACGAGATGCCCGCCAACCGCATTCCCATACGAACCTGCGTGGTGAATACAGGTTATAGAAAAAAAGCGTATCAGTTTCTGGAAAAAGAGATCCGGGAGGGCCATCAGGCTTACGTAATCTGTCCTATGGTGGAAGAGAGCGAGGCCATGGAAGGAGAAAACGTCCTGGACTATAGCGCCCGCCTGCGAAGTGAGCTTCCGGAATGGATTCAGATTGATTATCTCCATGGGAAAATGAAGCCGGCGGAGAAAAATGAGCGCATGGAGCGTTTCCTGAGAAATGAGATACAGGTGCTGGTATCTACTACGGTCATAGAGGTAGGGGTGAATGTTCCCAATGCCACGGTCATCATGATTGAGAATGCCGAGCGCTTTGGTCTGGCCCAGCTTCACCAGCTTCGGGGCCGGGTGGGAAGGGGAAAAGATGCTTCCTACTGTATTCTGGTATACGGAACAGAGGGAAAACAGATTAAAGAGCGGCTTTCAGTTCTCAGGGAATCCAATGACGGTTTTGAGATTGCCAATCGGGATCTGAAGCTTCGGGGACCGGGAGATTTGTTTGGGGTGCGCCAGAGCGGGATGATGGAGTTTGCCCTTGCCGATATTTACACAGACGCAGGCGTTCTCGCCCAGGCCAATGAGGCTGTGGGACAGCTTCTGGATGAGGATCCGGGACTGGAAAAGGAAGAGCATCAGGAGCTCAGACGCAAGTTTGAAGGAATCGTGAGAAAACAGTCTGAATATGTGAATCTTTAGAGAATATGGCAGTCTTTGGCCGCTAAGATAGAATTAAACACTTGCATAATCCGCAATTTTGTTATATGATGCATCTGACTGAAATAGAATAGACTTGCAAAGATAAAAAGAAGATTTTGTGTTTTAAGGAGGAATTATTATGAAAAGAGCAGTGAAAGGAACCGAGAAGCCGGCAGTTAAAGCAGCAGCTGCGGCAAAGGAAGCGGTAGCAGCAGTAGAGAAGAACGAGACAGTTAAGACAGTGGCCAAAGCTGCGGAAAAAACAGCCAAGGCTGCAGAGAAGACCGTAAAGGAAGCTGCAAAGAAGGTTGAGGAAGTCACGGCAGAGGCTAAGAAGACAGTGTCAAAGGCCGCAGAGAAAAAGGCGGTAAAGGAGACTGTATATCTGCAGTACATGGGAAAAGAAGTTTCCAAGGATGATATTATGAAGCAGGTGAAAGAAGTCTGGACAAAGCAGATGAAGAAGAAAGTAGGAGACATGAAGTCCGTAACCCTTTATCTGAAGCCGGAAGAAAATAAAGTTTATTTTGTAATCAACGGAGACGTAACCGGAAGCATCGAAATTTAATGAGATTCCTTTGTTTTTCTGATACAGCAATTTCCAGTTTATTAAATGAAAGTCTGCACATACTAGGAGTGCAGTAAGGAACTGCATAAGACGACAAACGAAAATTGGAAAGAAGAAAAACAAAGGAGGCGTTTTATATGTCAAATCGTTCATCTAACACAACTGCGGTACCGGAAGCTAAGAGTGCTATGGATCGTTTTAAATTCGAGGTAGCCAATGAGCTGGGTGTTCCTCTTACCGATGGTTACAACGGAAACCTGACTTCCAGACAGAACGGGTCTGTTGGAGGCTATATGGTTAAGAAGATGATTGAGGCGCAGGAGCGTCAGATGTCCGGCACAAGCCAGATGCCTGGGGCGAGCCAGATGTCCGGAACCGGCACGATGCAGATGTAATTTAAGATTTACAGAGGAGCTGCCGCATGGTTTGAAGCTGTGCGGCAGCTTTTTTTATGATATAGGAAAGTGAGAACTTTCCTATATCATAAAAAGCGCTTCTTGAAAGAAAATGGAATCGCGAGGGTGTGTGAAGCACACTTTTGTTTTGATATTTTCAAAGCGTCTGAATATTTTGACCATAAGCCGGATATTCTTTAGGAAGGTAAAGTTATTTGGTATTATTGATAAATAGAGTTAAAATGTATTTGCTTTTTTGGAAAGTTTTGCTATAATGAGATTATAACAGGGTCAGGAGGGGTTGATGCAAAATGAATATCGGGTTTATTGCCCATAATAGCAAAAAGACACTGATAGAAAATTTCTGCCTTGCTTATAAGTACATTTTATCTAAACATACGTTATATGCCACTGGTATTACCGGAAGAAAGATTGAGGAAGTAACGAATCTCAAGGTCTACAAATTCCTTCCAGGCAGTGTGGGCGGTGACAAGCAGTTCATGAATATGATCGAGCGGAACTGTATGGATATGGTGATTTTTTTCTATAATCCGATTATTACAAGCCCGAACGCACCGGATATTTTTGCGATCTCCAGATGCTGTGACCAATATAATATTCCAATCGCTACGAATATCGCTACGGCGGAATCTTTAGTGTTGGGACTCGCCAGAGGTGATTTGGACTGGAGGCTGAATATCCGTTCAGATGAAATTTAGAAGCTAGGGAAAAGTCAGACCGGACAATGTGTGGCCTGGCTTTTATTATTTCAGAGAGTTACAGTGCTAAAAGTGCTTTCCACACGTTGTGGCTGACCGTCCGTTCTGCCGGAAAACCTTCCGGTGGATTTTTGCTGTCCGGAAACAAAATGCAGTATTGACATCTTTTGATGGAAAATTTATAATAAACCAGAAATATTTAGTAAAGGATCATTTTATGCGAGTAATAGCCGGAACGGCCAGGCGGCTGCCTTTGAAAACCATAGAGGGGCGTGACACCAGGCCTACAACTGATCGAATTAAAGAGACGCTTTTTAATATTTTGCAGAATGAAATTTACGGCTGCCGTTTTTTGGATCTGTTTAGCGGCAGCGGCGCCATAGGGATTGAGGCTCTAAGCCGTGGTGCGGCGGGGGCCGTATTTGTGGAGCAGAAGAAAGAAGCTGCTGCCTGCATTCGGGAGAATCTGAAGTTTACCCGACTGGAGGAAGGCGGAGAGGTGCTTGTCTGTGATGTGCTGGACGGACTGTCCCGGCTGGAGGGCAGGGATCCCTTTCAGATTATTTTTATGGATCCGCCCTATGGGCTGGGACAGGAGAGGCGGGTGCTGGAATATCTTGCTCAGCGAAGACCGTCTTATGCAGATCCAGACACTATCATTCTCGTGGAAGCGGCCAAAGGAACAGATTTTTCTTATGTGCCGTCCCTGGGGATGGAGGTTTACAGAACGAAAGAATACAAGACGAACATGCATGTGTTTATAAGAATGCAGGAACAGGAGAGAAAATGAAAAGAGCGGTATATCCGGGAAGTTTTGACCCGGTGACCAAGGGCCACCTGGATATTATTGTCAGAGCGGCGGCGCTTGTGGACGAGCTGATCGTGGGAGTTCTTAATAATAATGCAAAATCCCCGTTGTTTTCTGTGGAAGAACGTGTTAATATGATAAAAGATGTGACCAAAGATCTTCCCAATGTCCGAGTAGAGTCTTTCAGCGGGCTTTCGGTTGATTTTGTAAAGAAATGCGACGCCGGTTTTATCGTCCGGGGACTTCGGGCTGTTACAGATTTTGAGTATGAGCTCCAGATGGCTCAGACGAACCGCAGTATAGATCACGATATTGACACGATATTTTTTACCACCGAGTTGAATTATGCCTATATCAGTTCCACGATTGCGAAAGAGGTTGCTTTTTATGGGGGAGATATTTCGGGATTTGTTCCGGAACAGATTATAGAGCGTGTCCAGAAGCGGGTGGAGGCCCAAAGTCAGGGAGGAAATAAATAATAAGGAGAGTGTACTATGAGCAGCAGAATTGAGCAGATTATCGAAGAAATTGAAGAGTTTGTGGACAGTTGTAAATTTCAGCCGCTGTCTTCCACGAAGATTGTTGTAAATAAGGAGGAGCTTGAAGAGCTGTTGAGAGAGCTCCGTATGAAGACTCCCGATGAGATTAAGCGCTATCAGAAGATTATCAGCAATAAGGACGCCATTTTGGAGGATGCCCAGTCAAAGGCAGACAGCATCATTGCCGATGCGCAGGCCCAGGCCCAGAAGATTGTCAGCGAGAGTGAGGTTATGCAGATTGCCATGGCCCAGTCGAATCAGTTGATTGAGCAGACTAATGCCCAGGCCCAGGAGATCTTGGATAAGGCTACAGAGGATTCCAACAATATCCGTATGAGCGCCATCCGCTACACGGATGAGATGCTGGAGAATCTGGAGAAGATTATGAGCCATACCATCGATGCGGCAGGTACCAAGTATAATAATTTTATTAATTCTATTCAGTCCTGTTATGACATTGTAAGCAAGAACCGCATGGAGCTTTCGCCCCAGGCAGCGCCCTCCAGCTATACTACGGCTGAGCCGTCACCGGAGGAAGAAGCAGAATAGAAAAGCGCACAGCACGAAGAAGACACCGAGCAGGGTACATAGTACCCTGCTTTTTATATAATAAGCCAGTGCGGTTAAATTCATTTGGGTGATACCGGCAGTCTGTGCCAGAGCTGAAAATCCCCCGAAGATGCAGAGACCCGCAAGCAGAATAAGTTTAGAAGGTCCTGATAGGGCAGTCTGACAGATAAGCTGGATGCCTCCTGTGACCTCCATGCTGGCGCAGAACAGAAGCCCGGGAAGGGTATCTGCAAAGGGGAGCTTTATGGCCGCCCCTGACAAAATGCAGAACAGGGTAATATATCCGCCAAGCTTCAGAACACTTACAGATGCATTCCAGATACATTCATCCAGAACCTGAGAAAAGTCCTTCTTCCGGAAGACAGAGAAAACTGCCGGAGATGGGGAAGGGTTCTGTTTTTTATACTTCAGGCCTGTCAGGGCCCCGTAAGACAGGGGAGCTCCCAGAACGACCGCCAGAAAGAAGCCGGAGAGTTCGGGGTGTTTTAGCTGGCCGGAAGCCAGATAGGAGACAAGGAAGCCGGGACTTAAATTATTTACGAAGCCGTACAGGTGGCGGGCTTCCCCAGGGGAGATGAGTCCCTGATCCAGCAGATCTTTCGTAATCTTTGCCCCCACTGGGAAACCGCAGAGAAAACCGGAGAGTACGGCAAAGCTTCCGTAAAAAGATACTCCGAAAAGAGCGTTGAATGGACGGTACAGGAAACGCAGAAGGGCGGAAAAGCCTTCAAACTGCAGCAAAATACCGGAGATCACAAGAAAAGGAAACAACACGGGCAGGACAGAGCGGTACCACAGAAGCAGCCCGTTTCGGGCAGCCAAAAGAGAGTCCCTTGGAAAAAGCAGCAGATACGCAAAGCAGATAAAAAGAAAAGGAATCAGGATTTTTTTCAAAATGTCTCCCAGCTTCTCTT
>DVGR01000047.1 GCA_018712605.1 Candidatus Choladousia intestinigallinarum | reverse complement strand
GATGGAAATAAGATTTCTCAACTTTTTGAAAGGCTACGTGCGCATCCGGTTTTGGGGTACCTCCTACGACCGTTTTTTGAATCTCTGTGCTTATCACAAGATTATTCTCTGGGATTTTGTTCCTTCCGGGGAGGCATACGAAGCATGTTTGACCAAAAGGGACTTCAAAAGACTTCGGGGAATCGTTCGGAAGAGTCATGCTTCTGTACGGATTACGCAGCGGCATGGCCTTCCTTTTTTTATGCATAAATACAGGAAACGGAAATTCTGCCTTCTGGGGATTGCGGCAGCGGCTCTGTTTATGATGTGGCTTTCCTCCAGAATATGGGAAATATCCATAGACGGGAACCTTTCTCAGACAGACGATATTATTTTTGAATATCTGACGGAAGCGGGAATTGTCCATGGCATGAGAAAAGCGGAGGTAGACTGTCTGGAATTGTCCTCTGGAATCCGCAATTACTTTACGGAGTTCAGTTGGGTTACGGCGGAACTGAAAGGTACCCGCCTCTTGATTCATGTAAAAGAGGGAATATTGCCGGGAATGGAGGAAGAGAGCAGTGAGCCGTCAGATTTAATAGCATCAGAAGCCGGTACAGTGGAATCCATCTACGTCCGTTCCGGGCTTCCGGCGGTAAAGGCCGGCGACACAGTGGAAGCGGGAGATCTCCTGGTAAGCGGCGCAATTCCTATCTATAACGACAGCGGCGAAATCCGCTCCTATCAGTATGTGGTTCCAGACGCGGATCTCATAATCCGTACATCCATTGATTATGAGGACAGCTTCAGCCTCTCTTATCAGAAAAAAAATTATACTGGCCAGGAAAAGGAGAGGCATCTGCTGACTTTGGGGAACGTCTCTTTTTCCCTGCCTAAGCTGGGGGATTCCTTTGAGAATTCAGACCTGCTTGCGGAGACCCATCAGCTTAAGCTTTTTGAAAATTTTTATCTTCCTATTTATATTAAGAAAATAGTCGAAAAGGAGTATTATTATTCTGATAATATATACTCCAAATCCCAGGCGGAAGAAATTGCTTCTGGACATTTTTCGGAATTTATGAAAAAATTAGAGGAAAAGGGGGTTCAAATATTTGAAAATGATGTTAAAATAGACTGGAATGAAAATTCCTGCATTGTTTCAGGGACTGTATGGATTGGAAAAGACGTTTCTGTCCCCAGGGCGATTCAGGAAACACAGGAGGAAGATCTGCTAAATGAGCATGGTTGAAGTGTCAATTTTTGTCCCGGCGGAGCATGAGAGAAATGTTTTCGGGCAGTTTGATCAGCATGTTAAAAAAATAGAACGCTCTCTTCACGTCACCGTTTTAAGCCGTGAAGGAGTCGTAAAGATCCTTGGAAGTCCTTCCGGGACAGAGAAAGCTAAAAAAATCTTTGAAAATCTCTGTATTCTCTCTATGCGCGGGAATACGATTACGGACCAGAACGTGGATTACGCCATCGCTCTCTCCATGGATGAGAAGGAGGATTCTCTTCTGGAAATCGATGGGGACTGCATCTGCCATACCATCAACGGAAAGCCGATTAAGCCCAAGACTTTGGGGCAGAAGGCATATGTGGACGCCATCCGCAGCCACATGATTGTTTTTGGAACAGGACCTGCCGGTACGGGGAAGACGTATCTGGCCATGGCTATGGCCATCACCGCTTTTAAAAATGACGAGGTAGGGAGGATTATTCTGACTCGGCCGGCTATTGAAGCGGGAGAGAAGCTGGGATTTCTTCCCGGTGATCTTCAGAGCAAGGTGGATCCTTACCTGCGCCCCCTCTATGATGCGCTGTATCAGATCATGGGGTCGGACAGTTTTACAAAAAATATGGAAAAAGGCTTAATAGAAGTGGCGCCCTTGGCCTACATGAGGGGGCGTACGCTGGACAATGCCTTTATTATTCTGGATGAGGCGCAGAACACCTCACCGGCCCAGATGAAGATGTTTCTTACTAGAATTGGCTTTGGCTCCAAGGTGGTAATCACAGGAGACCAGACCCAGAAGGATCTTCCGGCCGGTACGGTTTCCGGCCTGGATGTGGCTATGCGGGTGTTGGGCAAGGTGGATGAGATCCGTTTCTGCGCCATGACGAGCCAGGATGTGGTGAGACATCCCTTAGTTCAGAAGATCGTCAAAGCTTATGAAGATTATGAAAAGAAGGAAAAACATAAGGAGATGCGGCTCTCCGGCGGAAATCGCCGTAAGACAGGCAGCATGGGAGGGGAAAGATGACGGTAATCTTTGAGAATGAAAGCGGAAGAGATTTCGGACTGCCCCTGGAGAGACTTGCAGGGGAAATCCTGGAGGCTGCTATGGACTATACAGGCTGTCCCTATGAAGCACAGGTCAGTCTTTTGCTCACCGGAGACGATGAGATTCACCGCCTCAATTACCTGCACCGGAACATTGACCGGCCTACGGATGTACTTTCCTTCCCGGCGGTGGATTATCCTTCTCCAGGCGTCTTTGATTTCCTGGAGAACCAGGGGGCGGATGCCTTTGATCCCGATTCAGGAGAGCTTCTGCTGGGAGATATCGTTCTCTCCGCAGATAAGATTGAACAGCAGGCAGAAGCCTATGGTCACTCGCTAAAACGGGAGTATGCCTTCTTAATCACCCACAGCCTTCTTCATCTCATCGGATATGACCATGAGACTTCAGAGGAAGCGAGGCAGATGGAGGCGCTTCAGGAAGAAATCCTGTCACAGATGGGAATACTAAGATAAGGGGGAATTCATGATGAAGAAAAACAGAAATAAGACATGGAAAAAACTGCTGGCTGGAGCTTTTGCTGCTTCTATGGTCCTTGGCAGCGCAGGGGGCTCCATTGTAAACGCCCAGGAGGCTTCTGACAACGGAATGGTACGCAGTTTCCTTACTGGAAAGCTGGTGCCGGAATCCATCGGGCGTAAGAAAGCTATTTCCGTTATGTTTAATAATATCCAGGCGGCTCTGCCCCAGTCTGGGATCTCAAACGCTGAGATTGTGTACGAAGCGCCGGTGGAGGGCGGCATCACCCGGCTCATGGGAATCCTGGAAGACTACCAGGATGTGGAGCGGATCGGCTCTGTCAGAAGCTGCAGAAATTATTACGTTTATTTTGCCAGAGAGTTTAATACCTACTATCTGCACTTTGGCCAGGCCGTCTATGCCCTGGATCTTCTGAATCTGCCGGATACGCTGAATATCAGCGGTCTGGATGCGGTGGGTGAGACTGTGTACTACCGCTCAGATGATTTTGAGTCTCCCCACAACGTATTTACCAATTATAATATGATCCAGGCCGGCGTTGACGAGCTGGGGTATCCCACAGAATATTCGGATGAATATCTCGGGACTAACGGACACTATATTTTTGCGGCGGACGACGCTCCGGTAACCCTTGAGAACGGAACGGACGCAGCGGTGGTGGAACCGGGATATTCCTATAACAATGCATATTTTGTATATGACAGCGAGACCGGAAAATATACCAGATACCAGTACGGCGACGTACAGACGGATTTCCTTACCGGAAAGGCTCTGACCTATGACAATATTATCCTCCAGTACTGTTCCTGGGAGAACTTCGATGAGAACGGTTATCTGAATATTGATGTTCTCTCCGGCGGATCAGGAAAATACATTACTAGAGGAAAGGCTATTGACGTGACCTGGAGCAAAGACAGCATTAATACAGAAGAACCTTTTGCCAATGAAAACTTCGGCGTTACCCATTACTATGACGCATCTGGAAATGAAATCACTTTGAATCAGGGAAAAACCTGGGTGTGTATCGTGCTGGATTCCAACAGCGATCAGGTAGGTCTCTATCCAGATACCGCATCCTTTACAGGCGGTACGGCGAATTAAGTATATCTAACAAAAGAGGTTCGGTGTGAAAGATAACAAGAAAAGCAGTAAGAGCAGTAATTTTCTGGTTCAGGGTACGATTCTGGCTGCCGCTTCCATTATTGCGAAGATCATCGGCATGATTTATCGTATTCCAATGGCAAATATTCTGGGAGATATCGGAAACAGCTATTACTCTACGGCAAACGAGGTCTACAACATTGTTTTGTTTATCTCTTCGTTCAGCCTTCCATTGGCTGTGTCAAAGCTGGTTTCCGAGAGGATCCACCGTGGTGAATACCGGAATGCGCACAGGGTTTTCCTGTGTGCAGTCCGGTTTGCTCTGGTTACGGGAGGAATTCTCTCAATCTTTACTTATGCCTTTGCCGGAATTATCACAAAATATGTGCTGTCCTTTGAGATGGCAGTCTATGCTCTGCGGGTTCTGGCGCCGGCAATTTTTGTATTTGCTCTGACAGGAGCTTTCCGTGGATTTTTCCAGGGATTCTCCACTATGGTGCCCACAGCGGTCTCCCAGGTAATAGAGCAGATTATCAACGCAGTGGTCTCCATTGTCTGTGCCGGCATTCTCTACAGTTATGGCATGAGCCTGGCCCAGGAAGAGGGAAATGATCTGCTGGGGCCGGCCTGGGGGGCGGCGGGAGCTACCTTTGGAACCGTAGTCAGCGTCACAGTGGCTTTGATTTTTGTAATGGTCATTTATACTCTGCAGAAACGGACCCTTTCAAAGCAGCTCCGCAGAGACCATACGGAGAGAAGAGAATCTGAGCAATATATCTACCGGACGCTGATTCTCACCATTCTCCCGATTGTTCTCAGCACTCTTATTTATAATATCAGCAATATTGCCGATATGGGGATTTTTAACAGGGTACTCAGCGGCCAGGGCTACACGGAAGCTCAGTACGGAACCATCTGGGGGATCTACTCCGGCAAATTCCGTGTTCTGATGAATGTCCCCTTGTCTCTGGCTTCCTGCCTGGCTCCGTCGGTAGTCCCCAGCCTTACGGCAGCTATGGCCAAGAGAGATAAAAAAGAGGCGGTAAATAAAATCCGCATGTCTATCCGTTTTACAATGATGCTGACCATCCCCAGTGCTGTTGGAATGGCGGCTTTAGGCGGACCTATTATGGAAATGCTTTTTGATATGGAGACAGGGCTTCCCCTTGCGGAAGGCCTCATGCAGTCCGGAGCGCTGCTGATTATTTTTTATTCTCTTTCTACACTGACCACAGGAATTCTTCAGGGGCTTGGAAAGCTGAAACAGCCTCTGATTAACTGCAGCATCGCACTGGTTCTGCACTTTGCGCTCCTTTATTTCCTATTAAAGGGGCCAAATCTGAATATTTATGCTGTCATTTACTCAAATATCTTCTTTGCTTTAGTTGTCTGCATTTTAAATGCCTTGGCAATCAAGAGATATCTGAATTACAGGCAGGAGATGTACAAAACATTTATTGTACCTGCCATTGTCTCCATTATTATGGGAGCCGCTGCCTACATTGTATATTCGGCTTTCCACGTATTTGCAGGAAATACAGTTTCCGCCTTCGTGGCAATTATAGCAGGTGTGGCAGTTTACGGAGTGGGGATGGTTTCCTTCAGGGGAATCACCATTGAAGAGCTGGCTCATTTCCCCAAAGGCCATCTGATTATCCGGGGGCTGCGGAAACTGGGACTGTTAAAATAATAAAGGCCAATGGGAGCTGTTATGAATACAAAGGAGCACCTCAGAGAAGGATTAAAGGATAAAAAGAGAATTGTCATAAAGATCGGGTCTTCTTCCATTACGCATCCAGAGACTGGCGCTTTGAATTTAATCAAACTTGAGATTCTGGTGCGGGAGATCTGCGATTTGAAAAACCGTGGGAAGGATGTGATTCTGGTATCTTCCGGGGCGATTGCCGTAGGCCGTCAGGCTGTGGGCTTTCATCACCGGCCTGAAAAGGTATCGGAAAAACAGGCCTGCGCCGCCATCGGCCAGGCGCAGCTTTTGATGATCTACCAGAAGCTGTTCAGTGAGTACGGACATCAGGCGGCACAGATTCTCATGACAAAAAATACTATGCTGGATCATCTCAGCAGGAAAAATGCCACCAACACCTTTGAAGAGCTTTTAAAAATGGGGGCTATTCCCATTGTAAATGAAAATGACACAGTATCTACATATGAGATAAAGTTTGGCGATAACGATACTCTGTCCGCCATTGTGGCCGCCTTAACCCATGCGGATCTTTTGATTCTTCTCTCAGATATAAACGGCCTGTACACCGACGATCCCAGGAAAAATCCCCAGGCTGAATTTATCGATATTGTAGAAGAGGTGGATGATCGTCTGATGCAGATGGGGAAAGACAGCAGCAGCGATGTGGGGACAGGAGGAATGGCCACGAAATTGTCAGCGGCCAGAATCGCCACTGCCTCCGGCGCTGACATGATTATCGCCAACGGGGAAGACTTCCATATTCTGCACAGAATTATACAGGGAAAGCCCTGCGGCACTCTGTTCTGCGGGAAGCATGATGAGAATTTTTATTTAATTGATGTTTTGGAGGATGAGAATCTATGAATCAGGAAAAGCTGGCAAGGATCAATGAGCTGGCCAGAAAATCAAAGGCGGAAGGGCTGACTGCCGCAGAGCGGGAGGAACAAAATCTTCTGCGTAGAGAATATATTGAGGCGGTGCGCAGAAACCTGCGCAGCCAGCTTGATCAGATTGATGTGGTAGAAAAAGACGGAAGCATTCAGAACCTGGGGGAAAAGTATGGAAAAAAAGGAAATTAGAAAGTTTGTGGCAAAAAAGCGCCGAGAGCAGCCGGAAGATCTGCGGATGGAAAACAGCGTTAAAATCTGTCAGCGCATTATGGACACAGACGCTTTTCAGAAAGCGGAGGCTGTATACGTATATATGGACTGCAAAGGGGAAGTGTCCACAAAGCCTCTGATCGAAGCTTGTTTCCGCCTTGGGAAAAAAGTAGCTGCGCCCAAGGTAGAGGGCGAAGATATGGAATTTTTCTGGATCCGTTCCCTGGAGGATGTTGCGCCTGGCTATTTCCAGGTGCCGGAGCCTGTGACGGAAGAACTTGCCGGAGATGATACAGCTCTTCTGATCGTTCCCGGAGTGGGCTTTGACCGGGCCAGGAACCGCTGCGGCTATGGAAAAGGATTTTATGACCGTTATCTGTCGGCCCATCCATATCATACTACCATTGCCGCTGCTTTTGAGTTTCAGGTGGTAGATGAGGTTCCGGCCTCTTTACAGGATATTCCCGTACAGTTCCTGGCTACGGAGGATAATCTTTACGCATCTGCGGATGCTCTTCTGGAAGATATTGGCAGGAGAGCCAGACGGGCAGAGCCTCTGCTTCGAACCATGTCTTCGATCAAAAAGAACCAGGTTCTTGAAAGAGCCGCCGCACTTCTTTTGGAGAATACAGGTAGGATCCTGAAAGCCAATGAAAAAGATATCCAGGCTGCCAGGGCCCGGCAGATGAAAGAAGGTCTGGTGGACCGACTGATGCTGAATGAAGAAAGAATTTCCGGTATGGCAGAGGGACTTCGCCAGATTGCCGGACTGGATGATCCGGTAGGGGAAGTGCTGGGGATGAAGAAACGTCCCAACGGGCTTATGATTGGCCAGAGGCGAGTTCCTCTTGGAGTCGTAGGAATCATCTATGAGTCACGGCCAAATGTAACGGCAGATGCTTTCGGTCTCTGTTTTAAAACCGGAAATGCTGTTATTTTAAAAGGGGGCAGCGATGCCATCCACTCCAACTGCGCCATTGTCTCCGTGCTGCGCCAGGCTTTGGAAGAATGCCAGGTCACAAGGGACGGAGTTATCTTAATTGAGTCTACGGACCGTGAGACAACCACACGTTTCATGAAGCTGAAGCCGTATGTGGACGTCCTGATCCCACGGGGCGGCGCCGGCCTGATCCGGGCGGTAGTGGAAAACAGCACCATACCGGTGATAGAGACGGGAACCGGAAACTGCCACATCTATGTGGACGACAGCGCTGACCTGCAGATGGCGGTGGATATCATCCATAATGCCAAGACCCAGCGCATCGGGGTATGCAATGCCTGCGAATCTCTGGTGGTTCATGAGGCTGTGGAGAAGGAGCTTCTGGAATTATTAAAAACCCGCCTTTCTTCCCACCATGTGGAGCTTCGCTGCGACAAAAGGGCTCTTGCCTTCCTTCCTGAAGGTGTAGAAGCTTCCGATGAAGATTGGGGAAAAGAATATCTTGACTATATTCTCTCCATTAAGACGGTGGATTCCCTGGATGAGGCCATCGCTCACATAAATAAATATAATACAGGCCACTCGGAGGCCATCATTACCAGGAATTACGAACATGCCATGCGTTTTCTGGATGAGATCGATGCGGCTGCCGTATACGTCAATGCCTCCACCCGGTTCACGGATGGATTTGAATTTGGCTTTGGTGCGGAAATCGGCATCAGTACGCAGAAGCTTCATGCCAGAGGCCCCATGGGTCTGACCGCTCTTACCACCACGAAATTTATTATTCTGGGAGACGGACAGATCCGTCCATAGCAGATCCCGCCTCTTTTAGGCAGCGCTGCCAAGAGAGTGTCACGCTGCCGGAAAACTCATGTGGAAAGAGAGTGTTGTATGAACGAAAACTATAAGAATGAGCAGATTCTGACGACTGCCGACGATATACCGGCTGAAGAGCCCAAAAGGCAGTATTACTTTATAGAAAAGCTGAAGGAAACTGTAAAAGCGAAAAGTGAAAGCCTTGGACGGCCTCTGACCTGCAAGGTTGTTACTTTTGGCTGCCAGATGAATGCCAGGGATTCTGAGAAGCTGCGGGGAATTCTGGAGCTGGTGGGCTATGAGCCGGCCCAGAGCGAGGAAGCGGATTTTGTCCTCTACAATACCTGCACCGTGCGGGAGAATGCCAATCTGAAGGTGTATGGTCACCTTGGCTACCTAAACGGCATTAAGAAGAACAATCCGGAAATGGTCATCGCCCTGTGCGGATGCATGATGCAGGAACCGGAGGTCATAGAAAAGCTGAAGAAAAGCTACCGTTTCGTGGATCTGATTTTCGGTACGCATAATATCTATAAATTTGCCGAGCTTTTGTATTTGGCTCTCACTTCAGACAGAATGATTCTGGACATCTGGAAAGATACGGACAAGATCGTGGAGGATCTCCCGGCTAAGCGGACATACTCCTTTAAATCAGGCGTCAATATTATGTTTGGCTGCAATAATTTCTGCAGCTACTGTATTGTTCCCTATGTGAGAGGACGGGAGAGAAGCCGCAGGCCTGAAGATATTCTGGAAGAGATCCGCCGCCTCTGCGGCGATGGGGTACTAGAAGTGATGCTTCTGGGCCAAAACGTAAATTCCTACGGGAAGACGCTGGAGCATCCGCTTTCTTTTGCCGGCCTTCTGCGCCAGGCGGAGGAAATACCGGGGCTCTCCAGGATTCGATTCATGACCTCGCATCCTAAGGATCTGTCCGATGAATTGATTCAGACCATGAAAGCGTCAAAGAAAATCTGCCGTCACCTTCACCTCCCCCTGCAGTCTGGAAGCAGCCGGATCCTGAAACAGATGAACCGCAGATATACAAAAGAGCAGTATCTCTCCCTGGTGGAGAAGCTGAGGGAAGCGATTCCAGACCTGTCCCTGACTACAGATATCATTGTGGGCTTTCCAGGAGAGACCGAGGAAGACTTTCAGGAGACTATGGATGTGGTTCGTCTTGCCCAATACGATACGGCTTTTACATTCATTTATTCGAAGAGAACCGGAACCCCCGCGGCCGCCATGGAAAACCAGGTGCCGGATGAGGTGGTAAAAGACCGTTTTTCCAGGCTCCTTTCTCTGGTACAGGAGATCGGTCGCCAAAGAACGGGACGTTTTCAGGGGCAAACCCTTCCTGTTCTTGCCGAGTCTGTCAACGAGCAGGATCCCTCTTTGCTGACAGGACGGCTGGAACAGAATATTGTGGTCCATTTCCCAGGCACTCCCGATCTCATCGGAAAGATCCTGCCGGTCTATCTCAAGGAATGCCGTGGGTTTTACTACCTGGGAGAGAGAAGCCCAGAAAAAATTTATGAATCTTGAAACTTTTTTCCGAACATGTTAATATGACTAATGTTGGATGCCCCGTCAGCTTGCTGCGGGGTTTTTGAATCGGAGCAACTGACACGCTCCAGCAGAAAGGACTTATATATTTGAGAGGTAGATTATGTCATTGACACCAATGATGCAGCAGTACGTAAAGACGAAAGAAGAATACAAGGATTGTATCTTGTTTTACAGGCTGGGTGATTTTTATGAAATGTTCTTCGAAGATGCCCTTACGGCGTCTAAGGAGCTGGAAATCACCCTTACCGGAAAGGACTGCGGCCTTGAAGAGAGAGCTCCCATGTGCGGCGTTCCTTACCATGCAGTGGACAGTTACTTAAACAAACTGGTTTCCAGAGGCTACAAGGTGGCGATCTGCGAACAGGTGGAGGACCCGAAACAGGCAAAGGGGCTGGTGAAGCGTGAGGTAGTGCGTATTGTCACCCCGGGAACGAATCTGGATACTCAGGCCCTGGATGAGACAAAAAATAATTATCTCATGTGCATTGCCTGCACCTCGGACCGGTTCGGAGTGTCTGCGGCGGATATTACCACAGGTGAATATGTGGTTACTGAGCTGGAAAGTGAACAGAAGCTTTTGGACGAGATTACGAAATATGCGCCCTCGGAGATCATCTGCAATCAGTCTCTTCTGGTAAGCGGCTTGGAGATGGAGGATCTGAAGGTTCGTCTGGGTATTACAGTATTTCCCCTGGATAACTGGTATTTCGATGACGCTCTGTGCCACCGGGCGCTTATGGATCATTTCCATGTTTCCAGCCTGGAGGGGCTGGGGCTTCAGGACTACGACTGCGGCGTCATCGCCGCAGGAGCTCTTCTCCAGTATCTCAAAGAGACGCAGAAAACAGGAATTGGAAATCTTACGTCCCTTACCCCCTATTCCATTGGAAAATATATGGTGCTGGACAGTTCCACCAGAAGAAATCTGGAACTCTGCGAAACCCTGAGGGAAAAAAATAAAAAAGGATCTCTCCTTTGGGTTTTGGACAAGACGAAAACCGCCATGGGGGCAAGGCTTCTGCGCCATTACATAGAGCAGCCTTTGATTGAGAAATCAGAAATTCTCCGCCGTCTGAACGCTGTGGAGGAACTGAAAAATAATGCCATTACCAGGGAAGAGCTTCGGGAATATTTGAATCCAGTCTACGATCTGGAACGGCTCATGAGCCGGATCAGCTATCAGAGCGCGAATCCCAGGGATTTGATTGCTTTTAAAACTTCTCTCTCCATGCTGCCCCACATCCGATATCTGATGGAAGGACTCTCTTCGGAGCTTTTGAAGGATCTCACAGAAGAACTGGACGTACTGGAAGACATCTGCGAGCTGATTGAGTCAGCGATTCAAGAGGATCCGCCTATCGCCATACAGGAAGGCGGAATTATCAAGGAGGGTTACAACCAGGAAGTAGACCAGCTTCGGAATGCCAAGAGCGAGGGGAAGACATGGCTGGCCCAGCTTGAAGCCGGCGAGAGGGAAAAAACGGGAATCAAAAACCTGAAAATAAAATATAACAAGGTCTTCGGATATTATCTGGAGGTTACGAATTCCTATAAAGATATGGTGCCCCAATACTATCACCGGAAACAGACATTGGCCAATGCGGAGCGCTATATTACACCAGAGCTGAAGGAGCTGGAAGATCTCATACTGGGGGCGGAAGATAAGCTTGCCGCTTTGGAATACAGCCTGTATGTGGACGTGCGCAACCGGATTGCCGCAGAGATTCTGCGGATTCAGAAGACCGCCCGGGCCGTGGCAGGCATCGACGTCTTTGCCTCACTGGCGCTGGTTGCGGAGAGGAATAATTACACCAAACCAACCATAAATGAGAGGGGTGTCATCGACATTAAAAACGGCCGCCATCCTGTGGTTGAAAAAATGATACAAAATCAGCAGTTTATCGCAAACGATACGTATCTGGATAATGGGAAAAGCAGGATTTCCATCATCACTGGTCCCAACATGGCGGGTAAATCCACGTACATGCGGCAGACAGCCCTGATCGTCCTCATGGCTCAGATCGGAAGCTTCGTTCCCGCCCAGAGCGCCAAAATCGGTCTTGTAGACCGAATTTTTACCCGGGTGGGGGCTTCGGACGACCTGGCCAGCGGCCAGAGTACCTTTATGGTAGAAATGACAGAAGTAGCCAACATCCTCAGAAATGCCACGAAAAACAGCCTCCTGATTCTGGATGAGATCGGCCGTGGCACGAGCACCTTCGATGGCCTCAGCATTGCCTGGGCGGTAGTGGAGCATATCAGCAGCCAGAAGCTTCTGGGGGCCAAGACTCTCTTCGCCACCCACTACCATGAATTGACTGAGTTGGAAGGCAAGCTTCCGGGAGTCAATAATTACTGTATTGCTGTAAAAGAAAAGGGGGACGATATTGTTTTCCTCAGGAAGATCATAAAGGGAGGCGCAGATAAAAGCTACGGAATCCAGGTGGCAAAGCTGGCAGGCGTGCCGGATTCCGTGATTCAGCGGGCCAAAGAGCTGGCAGAAGAGCTGACCAATGCGGATATCACGGTCAGAGTCCAGGAGATTTCCGTTGATACAGGAAAAAATAAACGCCAAAAGCCCAGGCGGTACGATCAGGTAGACCTGGATCAGATTTCTCTTTTTGACACAGTCAGCGATGCGGATGTCATCAAAGAACTGCAGGAGATCGATATTTCCAATCTGACGCCCCTGGATGCCTTAAATACTTTGAACCGTCTACAGAATAAACTGAAAAACCGCTGGTAGGAGGAATGATTATGAATGAAATCCGTTTGCTCAGCCAGGAGACGATTGATAAAATCGCTGCGGGAGAAGTTGTGGAGCGTCCTTCTTCCGTGGTAAAAGAGCTGGTGGAGAACGCCATTGACGCCGGCGCCAATGCTGTCACCGTGGAGATCCGGGAAGGAGGAATTTCCCTGATCCGCATTACAGACAACGGAAGCGGAATTGTGCCGGATCAGGTACAGGCGGCTTTTTTGAGACACGCCACCAGCAAAATACGTTCCGTGGAGGATCTGCTTACAGCCGGGACTCTGGGCTTTAGGGGGGAGGCGCTCTCCAGCATCGCCGCTGTCTCCCAGGTGGAGCTGATCACAAAAACGGCAGGCAGCTTAACCGGCATCCGTTATTGTATTGAGGGCGGAGCGGAAAAGAGTCTGGAGGAAATCGGCGCCCCGGAGGGAACCACCTTCCTGGTGCGCAATCTTTTCTATAATACCCCCGCCAGGAAGAAATTTCTGAAAGCACCGGGAACAGAAGCGGGATATGTCAGCGATCTTATGGAACGTCTGGCCCTTTCTCATCCTGAGGTGTCTTTTAAATTTATGTCCAACGGACAGACAAAGCTCCACACCTCAGGAAACAATAACCTGAAAGACATGATCTACGGGATTTACGGAAGAGAGATCGCCGGGAATCTGGTGAAAATTGACACAAAGGCCCAGGGACTTCATATAGGAGGCTTTATCGGCAAACCCGTAATTTCCAGAGGAAACCGGAATTATGAAAATTATTTTGTCAATGGCCGCTATGTGCGCAGCGCCATTCTCTCAAAAGCCATCGAAGAGGCCTACAAGCCCTTCATGATGAGCCATCGGTATCCCTTTACAGCCCTTGTCCTGACCCTGGATACAGAGGAACTGGACGTAAATGTCCATCCCACTAAGATGGAGGTACGCTTTGCCGACCAAACCGGGATTTATGAACAAGTTTATCAGGCCGTAAAAGAAGGACTGGTAGCCAGGGAACTGATTCCTGAAATTTCTCTTGACAAAAACAGCCGGACTTCCCAGGCAAAAGAAAAGACGGAGGCCGCGAAAAAATATCCTGAGCCTTTTGAACAGGTGCGCCGTCAGCTCATCGCCGAGTCCCAAAGTCCCTATCAGATAAAATATCCCCAGAGGCCCCTGAAACGCCCAGCCCTGGAGGAACCCCTCCGGAAACCTTCCGCAGATCCTGGGGTATCCTCCAAAGCGCCGGGGCAGATGAAGCCGGTTACCGGAAATATTGTTCCAGAAAACATTGCTCCGGAAAATATTGTAAAAGAAGATTTGTCTAAGGAAACGAAAGCGCAGGAACAGGAGCCGGTGATAAAGAAGGAGACGCCCAGACAGGAGACTTTTTTTACAGAAAAACTGCTGGATGAGAAGAGCGTTCCCATGCATAAGCTGATCGGTCAAGTATTCGGCACCTACTGGCTGGTAGAATTCCAGGATAAGCTGTACATTATTGATCAGCATGCAGCCCATGAGAAGGTGCTGTATGAGCGGTTCATGAGACAGCTGGATCAAAAACAGCAGACCTCACAGATGATTTCCCCGCCTTTGGTGGTCACTTTGAATATGCAGGAAGAAGAGCTTCTAAATAAATACAGAGAGCGGTTTGAAGAGCTGGGATTTGAGATCGAACCCTTCGGCGGAAGGGAATATTCCATTCGGGCCGTCCCTGGAAATCTTTACGGCATTGCCGACCGTGAGCTGTTCCTTGAGATTCTTGACGGCCTCTCGGAGCTTTCTGAGCGGGAGTCCGTTCAGGTGATCCATGAGAAGCTGGCCATGATGTCCTGCAAGGCGGCGGTTAAAGGAAACCATACCATGTCGGCCAGCGAGGCGGACGCCTTGATCGGGGAACTGTTAAAGCTTGAAAATCCCTACAATTGTCCTCATGGGAGGCCCACCATTGTTTCTATGACAAAGTATGAGATGGAAAAGAAATTTAAGAGGATTGTATAAGGAGGGAACTCTATGGACTCAGCTCTAAAACCGCTGGTGATCCTGACGGGCCCCACGGCTGTGGGGAAGACCAGCCTCTCGATCCGTCTGGCAAAAGAGATCGGCGGGGAGATTATCTCCGCTGATTCCATGCAGGTATACCGTGGAATGGACATCGGTTCCGCCAAGGTCACGAAAGATGAGATGCAGGGGGTACCCCACTATCTGATCGACGTGCTGGATCCCTGGGAAGAATTCCATGTGGTAAAGTTCCAGGAAATGGCCAAAGCAGCCATGGAAACCGTATGGTCTCACGGGAAAATTCCCATTCTTGCCGGAGGGACAGGCTTCTATATTCAGGCAGTGCTCTATGACATTGATTTTACCGATACCCAGGAGGACACATCCTACCGAAGGGAGCTGGAAGCCCTGGCAAAAAAAGAAGGGCCTAACGCTCTCCACAAAATGCTTTTGGAGGTAGATCCTGATTCCGCCGGTCTGATTCACGAAAACAATATAAAAAGAGTCATCCGGGCGTTGGAATTTTACCGGGATACCGGCACGCCCATTTCAAAGCACAATGAGCAGGAGCGTAAGAAAAATTCTCCGTACTGTTTTTCTTATTTTGTGCTGAACGATGACAGAGGCCGCATTTACGAAAAGATTGACCAGCGGGTAGACGAAATGATAAGGCAGGGCCTTGTAAAAGAAGTGAAAGAACTTAAGGCCAACGGCTGCAATCGTTCCATGGTCTCCATGCAGGGCCTGGGCTACAAAGAGATCCTGGATTACCTGGAAGGAAATCTGACTTTGGAAGAGGCTATCCGCATTCTTAAGCGGGACACAAGACATTTTGCCAAAAGGCAGCTTACCTGGTTTAAGAGAGAAAGGGATGTAATCTGGCTGGATAAGCAGGCCTTTGAGCGTCAAGAGGATCAGATTCTGTCCTTCATGAAAAACATCCTCAGGGAAAAGGGAATTTTAGAAGAAAGAGAATGAAATTAAAATGAATGAGATGTATAAAGCTTTGGGAATTGCACCGGAGGTTCTTTCCTACGGAGAAAAGATCCTGGAAAGTCTGAAGGAGCGCTTTGAAAAAATAGACGAAAGAGCAGAATATAACCAGTTGAAGGTAATCCGGGCCATGCAGGAGTGCCGGGTAAGCGCCGAATGCTTTCAGACCTCCAGCGGCTATGGATATAACGATCTGGGAAGAGATACCCTGGAGGAGGTGTATGCCAAAACCTTTCAGGCGGAGGCAGGCCTTGTGCGTCCGCAGATCACATGCGGCACACATGCTTTGGCTGTAGCGCTGTTTGGTAATCTCCGCCCCGGAGATGAACTTCTGTCCATCTCCGGAAAACCCTATGATACCCTGGAAGAGGTCATCGGAATCCGTCCTTCCATGGGTTCCTTGGCGGAATACGGTGTCACCTATGCCCAGGCAGACTTAAAGGAAGACGGAAGCTTTGACTTTGAGGCCATCAGAAACCTCCTTCGCCCTGAGACCAAGATGGTAGAAATACAGCGTTCCAAGGGATACCAGACAAGGCCCACCTTGTCTGTAGCCCAGATCGGCGAAGCGATTTCATTTGTGAAATCCATCCGTCCTGATGTGATCTGCATGGTAGACAACTGCTATGGAGAGTTTGTGGAGGACAAAGAGCCTTCAGAGGCCGGCGCCGATCTCATGGTAGGCTCTCTAATAAAAAATCCCGGGGGAGGACTTGCTCCCTGCGGCGGTTATATCGTGGGAAAAAGAGAATATGTGGAGCAGGCCGCCCGGCGCCTTACCTGTCCGGGCCTTGGAAAAGAGGTAGGGGCTTCCCTGGGGGTAATGCAGTCCTTTTACCAGGGTTTTTTCCTTGCTCCCGTGGTGACGGCGGCCGCCTTGAAGAGCGCCATCTTTGCCGCAAACCTTTACGGAAGCCTTGGATTTTCCGTGGTGCCGGGACCGGAAGAAGAGCGGCACGACATCATTCAGGCAGTGACCTTTGGCGTTCCCGAAGGCGTTATCGCCTTCTGCAAAGGAATCCAGGCAGCGGCCCCCGTAGATTCCTATGTGACTCCAGAGCCATGGGCCATGCCTGGCTACGACAGCGATGTAATCATGGCGGCCGGCGCCTTTGTGCAGGGCTCTTCCATTGAGTTGAGCGCGGACGGTCCTATCAAACCTCCCTACGCCGTTTATTTTCAGGGAGGCCTTACATGGCCCCATGGAAAGTTTGGCATACTTATGTCTCTTCAAAAGCTTTATGAAGCCGGAACCGTTCAGCTTCCTTTTGAAAAAGATCAGGAGCGATTATGAAAAAGAGTGTTTTAGTAGCCGGAGCTGGAGCTTCCGGCCTGATGGCTGCTCTGTGGGCAGCCAGAGCCGGGGCGTCGGTGACTCTCCTGGAAGGTGCGGAACGCCCAGGAAAAAAACTCCTGATTACAGGAAACGGCAGGTGCAACCTTACCAACAAGGAGGCAGGAAAACCCTTCTTATACCACGGCTCATCCCCGGAATGGATACGGCCGGTGCTGGAGGATTTTTCCCCTAAGGAGGTTCTGTCTTTTTTTAAAGAGCTGGGAATTCTGACTACAGAAAGAAATGGGTATTATTACCCTGCCACAGGGCAGTCCTCCTGCATCTTGGGAGCTCTTCTGGCTGAGCTGCAGAGGCTTTCTGTAAAAATAAAATATAATGAAAAAATCCGCAGACTTCAGGCAGAAGAGGGAGCCTGGACGGTATTTACGGATACATGGCAGTACAAGACCCAGGCCGTGATTCTCTGCTGCGGCTCTAAGGCCGCCGCTTCCACCGGATCGGATGGAAGCGGTTATTCTCTGGCAGAGAATCTGGGACACAGAATAAGAAGCGTTCATCCAGCCCTCTGTCCTGTAACCGCAAAGGCTGGCTTTCTCTCATCATCTGCCGGAGTGCGAAGCAGGGCGGTGGTCTCCCTCTGGCAGCAACGGGGGAAGAAAGAGCCAAAACTGCTTGGCCGTGAGGAAGGAGAAGTTCAGTGGACGGCCTACGGGATTTCTGGCATTGCCGTATTCCAGCTTTCCAGATACGTCTCCTGTCCGGATTTTTCTCTTGGAGATCTTTTCTTTGAGCTGGATCTTATTCCTGAGGCAGAAGAAGAGAAGCTTTTCTCTGCCTTGGCTTTAAGGGCACGTGTCTTGGGAGATCAGAAGGTCTCATCCATGCTGGCCGGCGTTCTCCATGAGAAGCTGGTGCTTCCAGTGATGGAGCGGGCAGGGCTTTCCAAAAAGCTTTCCTGCAGACAGTTCGGGCTGGAACAGGCAGAGAAATTCGTCCGGGAGGCAAAACATTTTTCCCTGAAACCCTCCGGCACGAAGTCTTTTGAGCAAAGCCAGGTCTGCGCCGGAGGCGTGGACACTGCCCAGGTAAAAAAAGGGACTTTAGAATCCATTTTCCATCCCGGCCTATTCTTTGCGGGGGAAATTCTGGATGTAGACGGCCCCTGCGGCGGATTTAACCTTCACTGGGCCTGGGCCAGCGGAAAGGCCGCAGGCAGCGCCGCCGGAAGCTCTGCCAAGCCTGAAGCAGCGGGAGGAACAAAGTTATGAAAATTAGAATTCAGGACTTAAAGCTGAGACCGGATCATACTCAGGAAGAGCTGTCTTTTAAAATCCGCAGGGTACTGCAGATCAAGAGCGAACCTTTTCAGTATCAGGTGATCCGCCGTTCCATAGACGCCAGAAAAAAGCCGGAGATCTATTATATCTATACTGTGGATGTCTCTGTGGCGAACCCGGAACGGTACGTAAAAAACCATAAAAAAAGAGGCCGGGAAAAGATTTCCCTGATCCGGCAGAATGATTATAAATTTCCCTATGAACCGGAAAAGAGAGGAACCTCTTCGAATTTAGCTCCTGTGATTGCAGGCAGCGGACCTGCAGGACTGTTCTGCGCCCTTATGCTGGCCAGAGCCGGAGAATGTCCCATAGTCTTGGAGCGGGGACAACGGGTGGAGGAACGTCAGAAAACTGTGGAGGAATTCTGGAGGACAGGCAGACTGAATCCCAACTCCAATGTCCAGTTTGGGGAAGGGGGAGCGGGAACCTTCTCGGATGGAAAGCTCAACACCCTGATTAAAGATCCTGACGGCCGGATCCGCTTCGTACTTGAAACCTTTGTCCGGGCCGGGGCTGATCCGGAAATTCTCTGGGAGCAGAAACCCCACATAGGTACGGACGTACTGACTTCTGTAGTCAGAAACCTGAGAGAAGAAATTATCTCTTTGGGGGGACAGTTTCTCTTTGAAAGCTGTCTCACCGGACTTACCCTCTCTGATTCGGGAGAGTGGATTGTGGAAATCAACCAGGGGGAGAGTTTCCTTAAATCCTCCCATGTGATTCTTGCCGTGGGACACAGCGCCAGAGATACGCTTCGTACGCTCCACAGAATGGAATTGAAAATGGAGCCGAAATCCTTCGCAGTGGGGCTGCGCACTGAACATCCCCAGTCTGTGATTAATGAGTCTATGTATGGAAAAAACTGTCCTTACGAACTGGGAGCAGCCCCCTATAAAGTGACGCATAAATGTGCGGACGGCAGGGGCGTCTATTCCTTCTGCATGTGTCCGGGGGGATATGTGGTAAACGCATCTTCCCAGGAGGGCCGCCTGGCCGTAAACGGCATGAGTTATCACGACAGAGGAGGAGAAAACGCCAACAGCGCCATCGTAGTCACCGTCTCACCGGATGATTATAAAGGGGAAGGGCCTCTGGCCGGGATGCTTTTCCAGGAACGGCTGGAAGAAAAGGCTTTTGCCCTGGGAGAGGGGCGAATCCCTCTTCAGCGCTTTGAGGATTTCTGCGAAAACCGTCCCACGGTGGCTCTTGGCCGAGTTCTTCCCCAGATGAAAGGCGGCTTCTCCTTCGCCAACCTGCGTTCCCTTCTTCCAGAAGCGCTTAACCTGGATCTGATCGAGGCAATGCAGGCCTTTGGAAAGAAAATCCCCGGATTCTCAGATCCCGATGTCCTTTTTTCTGGTGTGGAGAGCCGTACTTCCTCTCCGGTGCGGATCTGCAGGGATGAGAACTGCCATGGGAGCCTTCCCGGAATCTATCCCTGCGGCGAGGGAGCCGGTTATGCCGGAGGCATCACCTCCGCAGCCGTGGACGGAATACGGGTGGCGGAGGCCGTGTGCCGGGATCTTAGAGTTTTCGGTGGGTAAACTTGCCCGGGCTCAAGCATAAGTCTGCAGCCACTTTAGCAAGTATTTACAGCGACACGCCCCAGGCCGTCTGCTGCGCATCCGCCGCCTGACGGCTTTTGCCT
>DVGR01000046.1 GCA_018712605.1 Candidatus Choladousia intestinigallinarum | reverse complement strand
TAAGTATTAGTATAGGTTATAGCGAAAAAAAAAGCAAGACAAGATCATAAATACTCAAAAATATTATGTCGTTTTTTTTTACTTCTATTCATCGCGGCAAAGAGGAATCATCAAAAAAATGGACTGCGCTGGAAAAATCCTGACGCAGCCCTTGCTCTTGCTTATGAATTTTTCATAACCACACTTTCCACAGTATCAGCAGTATGCTCGCAGGCATCTGCGCATTTCTCCAGATAAGTGTAGATCTCACGCCATGCGATAATGTGGAGAGGATCCCTGCTCTCTGTGTGTAACTTTCTCATGCTGGATACAAAGAGACTGTCCGCAGATTCTTCCAGGGCGTTAATTTCAATAATCATATTTTTCAGCCCTTTTGAATGTTTAAAGTCTGCAAATTCTTTCGTCAAATCTCTTACGCCCTCGCAGCACTTGATAATCACGTCCATCATTTCCAAGGCCTCAGGCTCGATTTTTTCCACATGATTCATATAAACTCTCAGAAGTACATCCTCCAGTTTATCTGTGATCTCATCAATATTCTGCCCAAGGGTTATAATATCCTCTCTCTCAATAGGAGGAATGAATTCTTTTGCCAGGCGATCCAGCATCCTGTGCTTTTTCTCATCTGCCCTGTGTTCAATTTCATGAAGCTCATCCAGCTTTCCCCGAAGCTCATCCGGCCTGAAATCCTTAAGGGCATTCTTGATCATATACGCGGCTTCGCAGCTATCCTCCGCACAAGCTATAAATGTTTCAAAATAAAAAGAATCTTGTTTTTTGGACATCCTTGTCTTCCTTTCTGGTTTTTATAACTTTATCTGAAATCTTAAAACAGAGCCATGAAAATCTTGGCCATCACAAAACTGATCAGACCGCAGCCTGGAAAAGTAAAGATCCAGGTGAGCATCATGTCTTTTACCACACCGAAGTTAATAGCCGAAATTCTCTTAACGGCGCCCACACCCATAATCGCGCTGGTTTTTGTGTGGGTTGTAGAAACCGGAATGCCAAAAACACTGGAAAACAGCAGACACAGAGCTCCTGCCAGGTCAGCGGAAAATCCCTGAAATTTCTCCAGCTTTACCATGTCCATTCCTACAGACTTAATGATCTTCTCTCCGCCTACACTGGTTCCCGTTCCCATTACGAAGCTGCACAGAATCATCAGCCATACGGGAATGATCATCCCCTGGACACTGTCCTGGCCGTTGGTAAAGGCAAGCCCCAGGAAAAGAACGCCGATAAATTTTTGGCCGTCCTGGGCTCCATGCATAAAGCTCATGGCCGCTGCCCCGAAAATCTGTCCTCCCTTAAAGAAACGGTTTGTCTTGCGGCGGTCCATACGGGCACAGATTATGGCTATAATTTTGCAGATGAACCATCCCATAAAGAATCCCAGCAGGAGGCTTAAAACCAGACCATACAAAACCTTTACCCACTCGTCAAGATTGATGCCTCCGATACCGTCCTGAATGGCAATGGCTGCCCCGGATAATCCTGCGATCAGGCTGTGGCTCTCACTGGTGGGAATACCGAAGACGGATGCAGTGACACTGTATACCACAATAGAAAACAGAGCAGCGCACAGAGCGATCAGCGCTTCCCCCGTCTCACCGCCGAAGTCTACCATATTGCTGATGGTAGAAGCTACGGAACTGTTGATATGGGTCATTACAAACACGCCAAGGAAATTAAATACGGCGCTCATCCAAATTGCGGGACGCACTCTCATGCACCTTGTGGCGATACAGGTTGCGATGGCATTCGGCGCATCCGTCCATCCATTTACGAAAATTACTCCCAGAGTCAGCAGAACTGTGATCGCCAGCACGGGATTTGTTGCGACTTCCTGACAAAAACTTGAAAATGATACGTCCATAAATTTCCTCTTATTCTACATATTATCTACAAATCTGTTTATATTGTCAACTTTTCCGATTACCACCAGCACATCCCCGCTCCTAAACTGATAAGAGGGTTTTATTTCTATGTCTGTCATGGCATTATGTTCCAAAGCGATAATGTTCAGGCCATACTTTCTGCGGATCTCCAACTCTTCCACACTGACTCCCACGATCCTCTCCGAAACTTTTATCTGACGGATCTCGATACTGTCGTCCAGTGAAATGTAATCCAGAAAGCTGGCTGATATGAGCCGTTTTGCAAGCCTGAGAGCCATATCCCTTTCAGGATATACCACCTCTGCCCCGATTTTTTTAAGCACTGCTCCCTGGTCATAGCTGGTAGCCTTGGCAATCACTTTTGGAACCCCCATACTTACCACATGCATAGTAGTCAGTATGCTGGTATCAATTTTTTCACCGATACATACCACCACTACATCGCAGTTCTGGATTCCAATCTCTTCAAGAGTTTCCGCGTTTAAATCATCTGCCACATAAGCGTGCTCCGTATACTGGCGCAGCTCCTTCACCCTATATTCATCTTTATCAACTACAATTACCTCTTTCTGGGCCTCTGCCAGGGAAATGGCCAAAGCCGTACCAAAGCGGCCCAAACCGATAATGCCGAATGACATGGCAATATCGTGATTTTGATTCTTTTTCATCTTTTCCTCCTGCTCTTTCTTTCAACCATTCCATCCTTATCCCACGGAAATATTTTCTTCCGTATACCGCACATTGGGCTCCGGCCGCTCAATCCACATAGACAGCAGCGTGAAAGCCCCCAGTCTTCCAATGAACATAACCGCAATCAGAATCAGCTTGGAAACATCCAGAAGATCCGGGGTGATTCCCGTTGAGAGACCAACGGTTCCAAATGCCGATACCATCTCAAAAAGTACCTGGATCAGGGAATACTCTGGTTCCAGAATACTTATAAGCACTGTTCCAGTACACACGACTCCCAGAGACAGGAAAGTGATGATATAGGCCTTCCATATACTCTCTCTTGCTATCTTTCTGCGGAAAGCGCCTACATATCTCTTGGAAAAAACCCCTCTGGCATCCTGAAGAAGCACAAAAAAGGTGGTAGTTTTAATACCGCCTCCCGTGGAACCGGGAGATGCACCCACGAACATTAAAATACACAGAATAAATAATCCCGCACTGCTGAAGTTTCCTATGGGATACGTGGAAAACCCTGCCGTCCTGGCAGACACGCTGTGGAAGAAAGCTCCCATCCAGGTAATATCCTCTGTTGCCTTCAGCAAAAGTGTTCCGGCTATAAGAAGAACAGCCGTCATTGTAATTACTATCTTTGAATGAAGCGTCAGCTTTTTAAAGCGTTTGTGCTTCATCACATCCAGAATTACCAGAAAACCCAGTCCTCCAAATATAATCAGCCCGCAGGTGGTTAAATTCAGAAGCACATTGTTCTGATAAGGAATCAGATTTCTCAGCCCTCCCAGGATATCGAAGCCGGAATTGTTGAACGCCGCTACGGAATGAAAAAGGCTGATACCGATGGCTTTTGGAAGAGGATAATCCTGTGAAAATACTATAAAGCTTAAAACTGCCCCTGCAAGCTCAAAACAAAGAGTCATCATCAGCACAGATTTTACCAGCCTTACGATACCCTTGGAGCTGTCCACATTCAGTGCCTCTTTTACCAGCAGACGTCCTTTGATTCCCACACGTTTTCCGGCAGCCAGAATCAATCCAACACCTACGGAAGATACTCCCAAGCCTCCAATCTGAATCAGCACCGCCACTACAGCCTGTCCAAAGGCCGTAAAATGATCTGCCGTGTCGATGGCGATGAGGCCGGTAACGCACACTGCGCTGGTGGAAGTAAAAAGGGCGTCCACAAAGGTCACCTGAACTCCCGGCTTTATGGATACAGGCAGCAGAAGAAGAAAAGCGCCTGTAAGAATGACCAGGGCAAACCCCAGAGTGATCAGGCGGCCTGCAGGCTGCTTTTTTAAAAACATATAAAAACGTTCCATTTTCTGTCTAAACCTCTTGCTATATTTAATTTTCAGGAAACGTAATCACTTTTCAGCAGACTATAAGTCTCCTGATCTATCCGTTTCTTTCCATCCTCTTCCTGAAGGACGTTTAATCTAAATAAGTAAAAGGCAGGCCAAAAAGCACACCTGAAAAACTGGGCCAGCAGGCGTCCGTTTCCCTGTATAAGAACAATATTTTTTATGGCAAAAAAGGCAAACAGAAAGCCGATGGCTCTCCAGATGCCGTTGAAAAACCCGCTTTTCTTAAGTCCGGAGGATAAAATTCCACTTGGACCAAAAGAATTAAGAGAAGGTTTATATAAAACCTGCCTGTCCATCTCCACAAGGGTCAGGCGGGAGTTATATGTATCTTCTGATATATAGCGCTGTTCCTGCGCTTCTTTGGCTGAAGAAGAAACTCCCCATGAGATCAGCTCAAAAAAAGACATTAAAAAAAGAATGAACGTAACTATGCTGATCCCGGCACAAAGTATCTTGTTTCTCCGACTCATATTTTCCTCCAGCATGAATCCTATCTTTTCATTCTGTCACTTTACACAAGATTTACTCGAACTATAACACTCTGTACCTTAATTGTCAATGATACATAAAAGCTTTTCCAAAAGCCTAGAGAATTTTTTCCATGCCTATTTTTTGAGGCTGCAGACCGAGATTCTCATAAAATCTTCTGGCCGCTTCGTTGCAGCTCCACACATTCAGCGTCACATTGTAGCAGCACTGTTCCTTTGCAAAAGCCAGAACCGCACGGTACAGTTCACTTCCAATATGCTTTCCCCTTTGTGTCTCATCAACACAAAGATCGTCAATGTATAAGGTTTTTATATCTGTCATAATATTATGGTCTTCATACTGCTGAAAGATACAGAATGCATATCCCTGTACACAGTCTTCCTGATCGGCAGCCACGAAAATAGGACGTCTGTTATTTTGGATCAGTTCTTTTAATTCTTCATCCGTATACTTCCTGGTGCCGTATTTAAATAAATCAGGCCGCCCTTCGTGGTGTACCATAGCTACCTGGTCCAGCAGCTCATGAATACGCTTCATATCTTTTTCCTGCGCTCTTCTTATATTCATTGTGTTTTCCTCCCGTCTGTCATTTCCTGTCTTCCATCCAGAAAACTCTCCGCATTGTCTTTAGTTATTTTTTCATAGGGGAGATAGATGAATTTCTCATCCTCAAAGGGAATCTCATCCATTCCCTCCCCTGAAACCAGAGCGGCAGCCAGCTTTGCCATGGCCTCCGCCTGTCCCTCTTTATCATTATACACAGTTCCCGCCATTTTTGAATCGACAACCGCCTTTAATCCTTCCTCCGTGCCGTCGATTCCAAAAAAGACCGGGAAGGTAGACTGTGTAATATTAAGCTTAGTATAGGCGTCTATCGCTCCTAAAGCCATATCGTCATTATTGGCCAGTACCAGCTCTATTCTGTTCTGATGCTGTCCGATCATCTGCGTCATACGGTTTTCCGCCTGGGCTCTGTTCCAGTTTGCCACTCCGTAGCTGAGTTTTTCAAGCTGAATCCCCTGACTCTTTAAAGTATCTGCCACCTTTTCTGTACGGATGATGGCGTCCTGGTGCCCGGCTTCTCCCTCTAGAACCACATACTGAATCTTTCCATCCCCGTCTTTATCAATCCTGCTGTCTGCCTTTATGACATCGGCCGCCAGCTCTCCCTGCATCACTCCCGACTGTTCGGCATCCGCCCCCACGTAATAGAGCCCGCTCCACTGCATTAGATCCTCTGCCACAGGCTCCCTGTTAAAAAATATAATGGGTACTTCATGATCCCTGGCCAAATCTATGATTTCCGAGGGATCCGTGCGGTCTACCAGATTTACGCAGAGTACATTGCATCCCTCATCAATAAGCTCCTTTACCTGATCGTCCTGGGTTCTCTGGGAACCTGCCGCATCCTTTAAAATCACGGTAGCCGTCATTCCCTGATTTTCCAGCAGTCCAAGCTGCTCCTTAAAACAGTCTGTCAGCTCGCTGATGAAAGTATCACTCTGATTATAGCAGGCCACTCCTACCTGGATCCTGCTGTGCAGATCCGGCCTTGTATTTCCGCAGGCACACAGGAGTCCGGAAACCGCACATAAAAAAGCTCCTGCTGCCAAATATTTTTTCTTTTTCATTCTCAAATCCCCGATTTCCAGCAGTTCTCACTGGTTCATGGTAAAAAGAATCTCCTGGTTTTCTTCCGTAAAAAGATTCTCTCTGCGCATCACTGTATAGGAGACTGTCCGGCTTTCCATCTCATCTGAAAAAATACCCAGGCTATCTGCCGTCTCCTTCAGACTTTGATATCCTACATTAAATTCATCCGGCAC
>DVGR01000001.1 GCA_018712605.1 Candidatus Choladousia intestinigallinarum | reverse complement strand
TTGCGTATTCCTCTCCTCACCATTTATATTTTGTCGTTGCATCCTCGCATTTTTTGATGGCCCGTACCAAAAATTGTCATGTACAAGGACTACTTGTATTATATAACAACTCTTTCTATTCGCAAGAAAATCTTATCTTCATAAACCGACACGGTTCTCGTTCCCAAAGATACAGCGACAACCCATTATCATCAAAATAAAACGTATCACATAAGATTTTGTGACGCAAAAAAACGAAAAAAGCTGTTTTTTCTCGAAATAAATTTTTTCAAACCGCAGAAAGAACCAAAAAAATACCAGTGTGGAACGCTTTCAGATTCCACATACTGAAAACAGAGTTTTTACGATATGATAAAGAAAGGTGTGTTAGAATGTCTGGCAGAAAAAAATACAAAAGATTTGTAAGAACCATGCTGCTTTTTGGCGTCATGGCTCTTCTGTACAGCGGCTGGCTGCTGATGCGGGGTCAGATCCCGGATTCCATGCAGGTCGCAGGGGCCGCTGAGATTCCTTCTTTTTTTCCTTCTCCGCTGGATACCCTCATCCAGGAAGAAGTTATTTTAAAACAGGCCGCTCCTGAAAGCTCCGCAGAAAAATCCCAGACTGAACTTCCGGACGGAAAGCTGGCCGCCAGTGTCAGTACCGGGAATGTAAACGGCAGCTATCAGATTTCCTACAGTATATTCGGAAAAATCCCCCTGAAGACGGTAAGCGTAGAGGTGGTGGAGCGGGAAAAGGTGTACGCCGGGGGAATCCCCATCGGCATTTACCTGGAGACAAACGGCGTACTGGTGGTGGGTACGGGATCCGTGGAATCTGTAGACGGAAAATCCTGCATACCTGCCGAAAATCTTGTAATGGCAGGAGATTACATTACTGCGGCTAACGGAACTCCCCTGAATACCAAGGAAGAGCTGGTAGCCTGCATAAACCAGAGCCAGGGACATAACGTGCTGTTGGATGTACAAAGAGGCGGAAAGCTTCTGCAGCTTCAGGTAACGCCGGTGCAGACTGGAGACGGTGAGTACAAAGCCGGAATATGGGTAAGGAATGACACCCAGGGAATCGGCACTCTGACTTATGTGGACCAGGAAGGAAATTTCGGCGCCCTGGGCCATGGAATCAGTGATGTAGACACAGGCTCACTTATGGAGATCAGCGATGGTCTTCTCTACAATGCAGAAGTAGTATCAATCATAAAAGGCGCCCAGGGGCAGCCCGGGGAACTGGCCGGCGTGATTCACTACAGCGACGGCTACAGAATCGGCCAAATCACGGAAAACACAAAGAAAGGCATTTACGGTACCATCACAGGTTTTCCGCTTCTGGCGGAGCATCTGGATCTGTACGAAATCGGCTACCGCCAGGAGGTAGAGACAGGCCCCGCTGTCATTATCAGTATGGTGGACGGCGTCAGAAAGGAATTTGACATTGAAATCCAGGAACTCAGATACAATGTCAAAGAAGAAAATAAAGGTATGATACTGAAAGTAACGGATGATGAGCTTCTGGAACTGACCGGTGGAATCGTACAGGGTATGTCCGGCTCCCCGATTATACAGAATGGACGCCTCATCGGCGCCGTAACCCATGTGTTCGTAAATGACCCCACAAAAGGCTACGGGATCTTCATTGAAAATATGCTGGATTAAAAAAGGGGGCTTACGCCCCTTTTTGGTTCTTCAGCTTTTTCGCCAGATCCTTCATCTCTCTTGCCCCCTCCAGGACAGTTTCCGTGATCCTGGCTCCCCCCAGAATTCTGGCCAGCTCCTGTACGCTCTCTTCCTCCGACAGGGGCTGGATACTGGTTCTGGTCATCCCTTCCTCCTGCCTTTTTTCAATCAGGAAGTGGTGATCCGCCATAGAAGCGATCTGAGCCAGATGAGTAATACAGATAATCTGCCTGGTGGAGGACAGAACGGCCATTTTTTCTGATACCTTCTGGGCCGTCCGTCCGCTGATCCCCGTGTCAATCTCGTCAAAGATCAAGGTTCCCACATCGTCCTGATCCGCCAGAACCGCTTTTATTGCCAGCATGATTCTGGAAAGCTCACCTCCCGATGCCACGTCTTTTAAGGGCCGAAGAGGCATGCCGGGATTGGTGGAAATAAGGAAACAGATCTCATCTCGGCCGCCTTCCCCCGGCATCTCAAGCTCCTGGAAAGCAATCTCAAACTGCACGTCCAGGAAATTCAGATCCACCAGATTTTCTCGAATAAGACGTTCCAGCTTCTTTGCGCTCTCCCGCCTGATCCTGGTAATCTCATCCGCCGTGGCCTCCAGCGCCTTCCAGGTCTGCTGATGTTTAAGTTTCAGCTTTTCCAGATATTCCTCATAATTTTCAAAAAGAGCAAGCCGCTCTTCTCTTTCTTTTTTCCCTTCTAGGATCTTCTCAATGGAGGAACCGTACTTCGCTTTCAGTCGATTGATCAGATCCAGCCGCTCTTCCACCCGGTTCTGTTCCCGGGCGTCAAAGGAAAATTCATCCATATAATCAGAAAGGGCCCGGTTAAAGTCATTCATCAGGCTTTCAATCTCTCCCAGGGTCTCCCCCAGGGAATCCAGGGCAGAGTCATACTCTGTAACGCTGCCGATACAGCGCAGAGCTTTTCCGATTTCTTCGGCCGCTCCCCCGCTGCCGCCGCAGCCGCTTAGGCTGGCTGCCTCGGACAAAGCCTCCAGAATCTTCTGACCGTTGGACAAAAGCCGATACTCCTGCTCCAGCTCTTCGTCCTCCCCTGGGCGCAGGGCAGCAGCCTCCAGCTCCTGCAGCTCAAATCTCAGAAAATCCATCTCCTTGAGCCTATCTGCTTCCTGTCCCAGAGCCTGATCCCATTCTTTCTTCACCGCCATATAAGACCGGTACTGTTCCCGGCAGAGCTCTTTCTTCTTTTTGACGCCATCCCCGGCGAACTCATCCAAAATTTCCAGGTTCTTTGCCGGCGACAGAAGGGATTGATGTTCATGCTGTCCGTGAATGTCAATCAGTCCCAGGGCCAGCCGGCGCACCGCCGAAATAGGAACCGTCTCTCCGTTGATCCTGCTGACGCTGCGTCCCCCTTTAAATCTTCTGGAAATAATGATCTCCCCATCCTCCCAGGGAAGTCCCATATCCTCCATCTCCGCCCTCACCTGGAGACTGTCCGTGGAGAATACCAGTTCCACCAGGGAGTACTCTGCGTCCTCCCGGACGAAATCCCGAAAATTTCCGCTCCCCAGGGCAATATTTACGGAGCCGATGATAATGGACTTGCCGGCGCCTGTCTCTCCTGAGAGGATATTCAGGCCCTGGCCAAATTCCACCTCTGTCTCCTGGATCAAAGCCATATTTTTAACATGCAGACTGTTTAACATATTTTTTTCCTGTACCCTCTCCCTTACAGCTTGTTCCTCTCTGAAACGATACGGTTAATCTTATCCATCACTTTCACTGTGTCTTCAGAGCTGCGCACTGCGCACATGATGGTATCGTCCCCCGCTATACAGCCCGCCACCTCCGGCCAGTGCATGGCGTCCATGGCCACCGCCACTGCCATAGCCATTCCAGACACCGTCTTTACCACCAGAATACTCTGAGCCATGTCCATGGATACAAAGCCCTCCGAGAGAACTCTCAGATATTTCTCATTCATTCCCACTCCATGGTTCTGCATCAGAGCATATTTCTGGCGGCCGTCATTTGTGGAAATCTTAGTCAGCTTCAGCTCCCGAATATCCCTGGATATGGTCGCCTGCGTCACCTGATAGCCCTCTTTTGCAAGACGCTCCGCCAGCTCCTCCTGGGTTTCTATGTCGTATTTTGAAATCAGGTCAACAATTTTTGCATGTCTTCCTATCTTCATGCTTACCTCCCTATTTGTTCATCTTCTCTCTCAAAATCTCCAGAAAGCTGGTCTGCTTTGTTTTTACCAATGCCGCCTTCCGCTGGGATTTCGTAATCACAATTTTATCTCCGGCATTCAGCCTCACCATGGTATCTCCGTCAAAAGTGGCTACCGCTCCGTCCGCATCCGCACCGTGGGCCGTGCCCATCTGGATGGTAATCTCCACATCCTCCGGGAGGACGATGGGACGGGCATTCAGAGTATGAGGCGCCACTGCAGTGAGTACCATAAGAGACGCCTCCGGGGATACAATCGGCCCTCCGGCAGAGAGATTATAGCCAGTAGACCCGGTGGGCGTGGAGACGATAATCCCGTCAGCGCTGTATCCACAGAGGAATTCTCCGTCTACCAGCACCTGAAAATCCACCACCCGCATCCTTCCGCCTCTCGTAATCACAATGTCATTTAAAGCAATATCCTCCAGAAGCTTCCGCTTCTGATGGTACGCCGTCCCCGTAATCATCATCCTGTGCTCCACGGAATACTCTTCCCGGATCAGTTTTTCAAGAGCCGGACGGATATTTTTACGGTCAATCTCCGCCAGATATCCCAAGGTTCCCATGTTGATCCCCAGCAGAGGCAATCCCCGGTCTACAAGGTCGCGGGCAGCCTGAAGCAGCGTCCCGTCTCCTCCCAGCACCAGAACGCACTCAACGTCCTCTGGAATCCCTCCCGGATCCGTGTAACGGTAATGCTCCTGCACCCCATTGGATTTAGTAGTTTGGATATGGCATTTTTTTCCTTTTTTTCTGAGAAATTCCTGAATAATTTTCGCATTGCGAAGCTCAGGATCCTTTTGTGTATTGGATATCACATAAAATGTATTCATCCTGCTCCCGCCTTACTGGTCCAGCGTCTGGTGGGCCAGCTTCACCACTGTCCCTGCCTTCTCTGCCCACCTTTGGTCGTACTGTATCTCTGCCTCTTCCCTGGGGCCTGGTTCCTCACGGAAATCTTTATTCTTATGAAAGTGTACCAAGTACTCAATGTTTCCCTCCGGGCCCTTAACCGGTGAGAACTCCAGTTCTTCTGCCTCCAGGCCCATCTGCATCCCGTACAAAAGCACCTGGCGGATCACCTCTTCATGCACCTGGGGATCCCGAACCACACCCTTTTTGCCAACCTTCTCCCGGCCAGCCTCGAACTGGGGCTTAATCAGGCATACCAGGTCTCCTTCCCCGGTCATGAGCCTGCACACTGGCCCCAGAACCTTGGTAAGGGAAATAAAAGATACGTCAATGGAAACAAAGGAGGGCGGATCCGGCACCTGGGAAGGCTGCAGATAGCGGATATTGGTCTTCTCCATGCACACCACCCTGGAATCCTGGCGCAGCTTCCAGTCCAACTGCCCGTACCCTACGTCTACCGCATAGACCTTGACCGCTTCGTTCTGGAGCATACAGTCCGTAAATCCTCCGGTGGAAGCCCCCACATCCATACAGATCTTTCCGGATGGAGAGACATTGAAATGGCTCATGGCCTTTTCCAGCTTCAGCCCTCCCCGGCTGACATACTTAAGGCTGTTCCCTTTCAGGGTAATCTCCATTTTCTCATCGATCATGGTGCCGGCTTTATCTTCTCTCTGGCCTGCCACAAAGACCTCTCCCGCCATGATCCTGGCCTTTGCCTTTTCTCTGGAGGGAACCATTCCCTTCTTCACCAGCAGAACATCCAGACGTTCCTTCATAAACTTTCCTCCTTATGGAAGATACCGGGCCACGATCTGCTTAAAGACAGATTCCGCATCAATACATGCCTCCTGCTTCAGTACTTCCACGCTTCCGTGCTCTATATAATCATCCGGCAGGGCAATCTGGAGTACCTGCACGCTGGCGGCAGTCTCATTGTAATACTCCAGCACCTTTTCTCCAAACCCGCCGTTTTTTACATTTTCTTCCATGGTCACCACCAGCTTGTGGTCCTTTGCCAGATAGTCCAGCATTTCTTCATCCACCGGCTTTACGAACCGGGCATTTACAAGGGTGCAGCTATACCCCAGCTCCCGCATCATCTCCCGCACCTTGAGGGCCGTTTTCACCATGCTTCCTGCGGCCACCAGGGCAAGTCCCCCCTCGTCGTACAGAATTTCGCTTTTTCCATATACGATGGGCGCCCGGAACTCCTGCAGGCCGTCGAAAGCCTCCCCCTTTGGATAGCGCAGGGCAATAGGCCCTGTATAGCCAATCGCGAACTTCAGCATATCCGCCAGCTCCCATTTGTTTTTTGGAGCCATGACACACATATTGGGAATCCCAGACAAAAATGACAGGTCAAAAATCCCCTGGTGCGTCTCCCCATCGCTGCCTACCAGCCCCGCCCGGTCAATGGCAAAGACCACATGGAGCTTCTGAATGCAGACATCATGAATAATCTGGTCGTAGGCTCTCTGCAGGAAAGAAGAATAGATGGCTACCACCGGTTTCAGGCCCCCTGCCGCCAGGCCGGCGGCGAAGGTCACCGCATGTTCCTCCGCAATTCCCACATCAAAGAAACGCTCCCGGTACATATTCCTGAACCGTTTGAGACCCGTGCCGTCGGGCATGGCGGCAGTCACCGCCGCAAGCTTAGGCTCCCTGGCCCCCATTTTGCACATAACCGTGGAAAACACATCCGTGTAGGCCGCCTTTTTCTTCCTGGCTATGGGAAGACCGGTAACCGGATCAAAGGGTTCCGCTCCGTGAAATCTAGAGGGCATCCGCTCCGCCGGTTCAAACCCCTTCCCTTTCTTTGTATTTACATGGACAATCACTGCCCCGTTTACCTTCTTCGCATCCCTGAAAACTCTCACCATCTGAGAGATGTTGTGTCCGTCCACCGGCCCTAAGTATTTGACTCCCATTTCCTCAAAATACATCCCGGGAATAAAAAACTGTTTGATCCCCTGTTTTGTGTTTTTTAAGCTCCTGA
>DVGR01000045.1 GCA_018712605.1 Candidatus Choladousia intestinigallinarum | reverse complement strand
GATAAAGAAAACTGATCAGAATTCCAAGGAACACTGAAACAATATAAAACAAGACAGACGAAAGATGAAACTCTGTATTAAGGCCAAAAATCAACATGGCAACAAGTACAGACGGTACAATCTTATAAACTGTCTGGAAAAGATTTCTCGTCAGTGAGTTTAGAAACAAATATTTCTTAAATCCGATCGGCAAAAGCAGGTTCATCGAGATAGAACCGTCCAGCACATGGCTGTTTAGCTCTGTCATAACATCTGTTTTCGTGATCCCTTCCGTAAAGCTGGCCAAGATACTATAAACGATCATATCATTTAAAAAAATCCCATTTACATTTTCTCCGCCTTCGCCATAAAGGCCTTTCCAGAGAAACACTTTGAGTATTATATACAAAAAAGAAAAAACCGTACTCAGGACATAGTCAAAACGAAACACCGTTTTTTCTTTAAAAGAAATTGTCAATATTTTTTTACATAACCCCATAGGCTTCCCCTTTATATAATAATATATTTAATATTTTATAAAAAATATATCTTTCTATACAAAAAAAGTCAACCGCTTTTTTAAGAATTTCACCGGCATTCCAGCCGCAAAACGCATCTCAGATGGGGGATTGCCCCCACTGAGCCTGTTTTATTACTCGCTGTCTATCTGGCTGCGGCAGACAGCCTGGAAAAAATATGCGGGCTGATTCTGTACTTCCCGGCTTTCTGCATTCCGGATGACTGGAACCGAACCTACCCTAAGGAGGAAGAGATCCCTGCCACAAGGGAATTTTGGAACATGACTTTGGGACAAGTTTACTTCCAGGATACCCGCCGCCTAACCCCTTTTAAGACTATTGGAACATTTTATTCCCATCCGACCTGAATATTTTTGTGAAACAGTTGATAAATGTGTGTTTTTCGGCTATATTAATATCAGATATTAAATCAGCCGAAGGGAGTGTTGTGTCATGTATATTAAAAGACACGCCGAAAAAACAGTCCAGGAACTGTCACGAATGTTCGGTGCTGTGCTTGTGGCAGGACCGAGACAAGTCGGAAAAACAACTATGTTAGAGCAGCTGACCGACGGAATGAATTACGCCACACTGGACGACCCCATTCTTCGGGCAAGCGCCGAAGAAGAGAGCGGAACTTTCTTTAAGGATAATCCGCCGCCTGTATTTATAGACGAAATTCAAAAAGCTCCTGCTCTGTTTGAACAGATGAAAATGCTCCTGGACCGGGATCGAAAAAAAGGACAATTCTTTATGTCCGGCTCCCAGCAGTTTAAAATGATGAAGGGCGTGAGCGAATCCCTGGCCGGGCGTATTGGACTTGTCACGCTGCTTGGATTTTCTCTGCGGGAGACGTGCGGTATTGAATTTGATATGCCGTTTCTGCCCACAGACGAGTATTTCTCCCAGCATAAAACACAAACTGCAGATATTTCCTATGATGAAGTGTGGAATACTATCCACCGAGGCTGTATGCCGGAACTGCACAGCAATCCCGATTTCGACTGGCAGATGTTTTATGGTGCTTATGTACGCACCTACATCGACCGGGATGTACGAGAACTGTCGGAAATCGGAGACACTGTGAAATTTACAAAGTTCATGGTGGCTGCCGCCGCTTCCACCGGCCAGCTTTTGAACCTGGCATCTTTGGCAAGAGATGTAGGGATCAGCCAGCCTACCGCTGAGCGCTGGCTCTCGATTCTTGTCGCCTCCAACATTGTATATCTGCTTCAGCCATATTCTAACAATATTACAAAGAGGGCAATAAAAACACCAAAGCTGTACTTCCTTGACACGGGTCTGGCCGCATACCTGACCAGATGGAACACACCGGATGTCCTGAAAAACGGAGCAATGGCAGGGGCTTTCTTTGAAAGCTTTGTAATAGCGGAAATTGTCAAGAGCTATTACAATAAAGGCATCCTGGAGCTTCCTCTGTATTTTTATCGGGATAAGGATATGAATGAAATTGATCTCCTGATTGAGGAAAACGGCATTCTGTATCCCATTGAAATGAAACGGCATGCAGATCCACGCAAAAAAGATATTGCCGCTTTCGATTTGCTGGATAAAATTCCAAATACAAAGCGCGGTCCGGGTGGTGTGGTCTGTCTGTACGATAAACTTATAACTCTTCGGGGCATGGACAAGGTAATTCCAGTAAATTTCCTTTAATCCCAATACCTAAAAAACCAGGTGGGTTAGCTGTTCCCATCTGGTTTTTGCGGCAGGTCTGTATGCTTACAGAATCCACCCCCTTTTTTACCCCAGCAGTTCTATGGTTCTTTTGTCCCTCTCTCCGCCAAAATATTTGTCAAGGACCTTCTGAAAAACCTTCAGCTCCGGCGCCGCAATGGCAAACAAAGTCATGGAAGATTTCAATTTCATATTGTCCGGGCAGCCCAATACCCGGTAGGCGTCATTGGTATCAAGCGCCAAAAGAGCTTCCGAAATCTCTACAAGGCGTGCTCCAAGAAGGGGATCGTTTATATAGTCCTGGGCTTCCTGCAGATCTGTGATCCCATAATATTTTGCCGTGCTGCTTCTTCCTAGGCCTGCTAGCTGCGGGAAGACATACCACATCCAACAACTGCATTTCCTGCCGCTTTTTATCTCCTTCAGGGCATCCTGGTAGTTATACTCCTGAGCTTCAATAAAACGTTCCAGATTCATTTTCCGTGACCTCCTTTTTACAAACCCGCTGGACTTCAAGGTGTTTTCCAATAATGGTTCATATCTGAAAAGACCTGATACTCCAGCATCTCTCCTGTCAGTTTTGTCTCCAGGGTTTCCTGGGATTTCGCAAAGTCAACCGCCTTTTTGAGGCTGCAGACCTGCCCTTCTGAAATACGCCCCGGCCTGAAATATGCCACTGTCACATGGGGCGTCAGAGGATAATCCAGGGGGACAATTCTTTGGAATATTTCATAATACCCCATGAGCTTCAGGCAGCTCTCCTGATCCCCAGGTTCAAAGCCCAGTACCATGCTGGTGTTCACCATGTTAAATAAAAAGGTAGAGCGCATCCGTATTCCGCCCTTATCTCCTGAAAGCTCATTGACCGCCCTGACAGCAGCATGTTCTGTTCTTTTTATCTCCTGCTCCAGACCGGCAGATGGCGGGCCGCTTACAAGGTCATGCAGAGTGATATGGAAGGTAGCTGTCTCAATAGGTTCTGCCAGAACCTCCCCGCACAGCCTGTACAGCTCTCCCTGCAGAGCCAAAATTTTCTCCTTTACTTTCCAGGGAAGGTTAAATACTACCGTATTTCCCTGATACTCCAGAAATTTCCCTTCTCTGTCCACTTTTCTTGACAGTCCCGGATTTGTCTCCATACTGCCGTAGGGAAGGCTGCTGCTTGTAAAACCATAAGTCCTCTGCTGAAATTCCTGCAGAGTTTCCAGGCGTGTCTGATATTCCATGTTTTTTCCTCTCTTTCCCGGCCATTCCAGCGTCTTTTCTCAAGCTTCAAGTGTTTGGGATGCCTGCAATTCATCCTGTGGCTGCAGCCATGCCATCGCCATCATGGATTTTGACATTTCTATATTAAACGCTCCATCATCCACCCCGGGTATAAGGTGCATGTGTATATCCGTGATTCCCTTCATGCTGAACTCCCCTCCTTTTTCAGCCTTCCTGCCGTCCCGGAGAATACTGCTGGATAAACTCACAGAAATATTCATAGATTCTGGGATCCACCGTGCAAAACACAGTCTGTATCTCATATTCCGGGTGTTCCTTTTTCCATTGGCAGACCGTTTCTACAGCCACTCTGGCAGCTTCTCTTTTAGGGTAGCTGAATTTACCCGCTGAAACAGCAGGAAAAGCCAAACTGTGAATGCCATACTCCATCGCCAGGTCCAAACAGCTTCTATAGCAGGAAACCAGCAGCTCCCGGTCTTTCTCTACCCCGTAATGGGGCCCCACTGTATGGATTATGTAAGACGCCTTCAGACGGCAGCCGCTGGTTATTTTAGCCTCCCCGGTTTTGCAGCCATTCAGCTTCCTGCATTCTTCCAGCAGTTCCTTTCCAGCCTCCCGGTGAATAGCTCCGTCTACACCGCTGCCTCCCAAAAGTGTTTCATTTGCCGCATTTACGATACACTGGCAGTCTGCCTGAGTGATATCCCCGAACTGCGCCGCCATATCCCGTCCCCATTCAAAGAGCTTCTTTCTGTCAGATCCTTCTTGATTCGGAAGACCTTTTTCCTTATACTCCCGGCGCAGATCCATAAGGATTTTTCCCAAATGGTTCTCTCCCTTTCCGGTACGGTGGTCGACACCCCAGAAAAGATCTCCCCAATAGTTTCCCTCTAATAAAGGTTTGTCTCCTGTCTCAAGAAGCCGGCGGGCAAGGAGAGGATTTTGCAGAAATTTTGCTCTTACCACAGCCTCCATCACCGGTATCTTTACCTGATCCCAGTCCTCCCTGCACTCTACTTTTTTCCCCTGGCGCTTGGCCGCATCCGCATACATCTCTGAGAACTGAACCCTCTGTTCTTTTTCCGCACATTTCTGCGCCTGATAAGCTGCCTCGGCACTGTAGAAATCAATACCATCAAAAGTCATATACGCTGGATAAAAATTACTCAGGAATTCATATTCCTCCCGGAACAGGTCTATGCACTCCCTCTCTGTTTCATAATACCTCATACTTTTCCACCTCGATTTCTGTCCAGTTTTTACTTATACAGCTTACCATGCCCCAGGGCAGTTTCTGTAAGTTTTTTCCCTCCCTAAAAACAATTTACGTACTAATTATTCAAGAATACAACCAGGCTTCTTGCAAAGAATACATTTCAGCATATATGCCTTTCGTTTCCATCAATTCCTTGTGCGTCCCATTTTCCACGACCTTACCTTTATCAAAGACCACTATCCGATCCGCCTTCTTTGCAAATCCCAGTCTATGCGAAATAAACAGCACCGTTCGTTGGCCAGCTAACTGATAAATCAGATCATAAATCTCAATTTCCGAAAGTGGATCAAGATATGCGGTTGGTTCATCCAGGATCCATAGCTCTGCTTGAGGATTTGCAAGCAGCCTTGCAATGGCCAAGCGCTGCCATTGTCCTTTGGAAAGTTCCACTCCCTTTTCAAGTTGGCCAAGCTTTGTGTAAATTCCTTCTGGCAGCCCTTGTACTTTTTCTTTCAAGCCTACCGCCTCAAGCAGCTTCCATATGTCTTCATCTGAAAATGTTTGCGAAGAATTGCCAAACATAATATTTTCCTTTACGGTGGTTTGATACTGGGCAAAATCCTGGATTACAATGGAAATTTTATTCATTGGCTGTGTATTCACATACCCGCTCTGTGGTTCCGCCAAAGATAAAATCAAATTAACCGCAGTCGTTTTTCCACTGCCGTTTATTCCTGCCACTGCTATTTTTTCGCCTTTTTTTATGTATAAATCCAACTTGTTTAAAGCCTTATAATCAGATTGAGGATAGCAGTAAGTTACCTGGTCCATTGATACAGCATGGGACCGTCCCCCTTCCGTTTTTTCTGCTTCTGCATCTTCTCCTTGATTTGCAAACTCCATTACTTCACAATACGCCTCCAGGAAGCTCTTTTCTGTCCTGAATACTTCCCGCACTTCCTGAATTGCCGTCAAGTTATTGGATATGTTTGCTAACAGGGTGTTAGCCATTACAAAAAACCCGATTTCATACCTGCCCTCCAAAATTCCAATGGTAATATAAATTAACATCAAAAAGCGGGG
>DVGR01000003.1 GCA_018712605.1 Candidatus Choladousia intestinigallinarum | reverse complement strand
GGAAGAATGTAAATAACTCCAATCCAAGCCAGAATTGCCAGAGACTCTCTTCCCAAAAACTGCTGAAAGGATATATAAAGAATCACACACGCAACAGCAAAAGGAAGGTTGACCAGCACGCCGATGATCACAGTCTGGACGCAGGAAACCCATTCTCCATCCAGCAGCAGAACCGCGCTTCCCACATAGACGGCTAAAATTACAACCATGCTGGCAAAGGCTGCTGCAGAGGATATGAGGCATTTTCCCACCAGAATCCTGGTTCTGGAAATTCCATATGACGCCGCATTTTTCATAATTCCCCCCTGGCTTTTATCCGCAAACAAAATTGATGCCAGGGCAACCCCAGAACAGCCAAATATCAACATGCTGGAAAGCAGCATCGAAAAAGAAAACCTCACTGTGCTGTAGGGGAAATCTGGATTTCCGCTTCCCATAAGAAACAGCATAACATTTAAACTCAATATAAGTACAGTCAAAACTGCCGTAAACACCCAAAGAGACTTTGTATGGAAAATCCGATACCATTCACTTCTCATATAATTCAGCATTTTACTTTCCCCCTTCTATTTCACAGCAAACTTGGCTCTGGATTCTTCTTTCAGCTTAAGGAAATACTGCTCCAAAGACGTCTTTCTTTGTTCCAGTTCATAAATACCAATCCACTGCCGTCCTGCGATCCTGCCATAAAAATCAGCTCCTTCTCCCGGCTGCAGAATCCGCACCGCTCCATCGGGCCTCACCTGATATTTTTCTCCCGGAAGCTCTCTTTCCAATAAAACACAGTACTTTTGGGGATCAGATACCCGGATTTCTATATAATCACTGCACTTTTCCTGAAGCTCTTCCCTGCCGATCTGCTCCATCAGAATCCCTTGATCCAAAAAACCGTATACATCTGCCACCTGCTCCAGCTCCGAGAGAATGTGGCTGGATATAAGAATGGTAATGTTCTTCTCCCTGCTGAGTTTGTCAAAAAGCTGGCGCATCTCAATAATCCCGCTGGGATCCAGGCCATTAATGGGTTCATCCAAAAGAAGCAGCTCCGGTTCGCCCAGAAGGGCAATGGCAAGCCCCAGTCTCTGACGCATTCCCAGGGAAAGCTGCTTTCCCATTTTTTTTCTCACATCCGTCAGCTTCGTAAACTCCAGGGCGCGCTCTACAGCTTCCTTCCCCGGTATCCCTTTTTGTATTCTGTAATACTCTAGATTTTTCTCAACAGTAAGCTGGGAATAAAAACCTGGCTCTTCGATCAATACTCCCATTCTTTTTCTCTGCCTGTTTTGGCTGACTGGATCTGAGGTGCCAAAAAGCAGCAGTTCCCCCTCTGTCAGATAGCTTTGCCCCGCAAGAAGCTTTAAAAAAGTAGTTTTTCCAGCCCCATTGTCTCCGATCAGACCGTAGATTTCCCCTCTTTTTACCTGGAGATTAATCTTCTTTAAAGCTTGAAAACTGCCGAATGATTTACACAGCTCTCTTGCCTCAACAATATACTCGCTTTTCATTTCTTTTTATCCCTCCTGAGATTGTCGCTTCTTCCTGCAGTCCGGCCTTTCAAGGATCCCCTCTGCAGATCTTACAGACAGATTATACGATTCTCATTCTTAATTAGTCCTCAAGAAAGTTTAAAGAAATCATAAAGATAGAGATCCGCTCTTAAGCCATCTTAAATCCAATTCCCCATACGGTTTTTATATATTCCTCCTGAATGCCAGCAGAGGACAGTTTTCTGCGGATATTGCTTACATGTACATTCACGGTATTATCCTCCCCATAATATCCGTTCTTCCATACCTGCTCATACAGGTTTTCACGTGAAAATACTTTATCCGGCTGACTTAAAAGGATGCGCAGAATTTCAAATTCATGAGGAGTCAGCAGGACCTGCTTTCCGTTTGCGGTCACGACTCTGGAAGCTGGATTCAGACAGACCTGTCTGTAGCTCAGATTCTTTTCCTGTTCCGCCAAAGCGCCGCCTTTATACCGCCGCAGTACCGCCATGATACGTACCAGGACTTCCTCCGGCTCAAAGGGCTTTGTTATATAATCATCCGCCCCACGGGTAATCGTCTCGATTTTATTTTCCAGGCCGCCCTTAGCCGATAAAATTATAATGGGGATTTCCCTCTTCAGCTCCTGACGGACATAAGTGATTACCTCTTCTCCGCTGATCCCCGGAAGCATCAAATCCAGCAGAATCAAAGCAGGCTGCTCCCTTTCCAAGAGCAGACGGGCTTCCGTCCCTGAAAAAGCAGAGATTGTCTCATAGCCGCCTTTTTTTAGAATCCTCACTAAAAGATGATGAATGTCTGTATCGTCCTCTACAACTAAAATCAAACTCTTGTCCATCTGATTTCCTCTTCGCCATATTATTCTTAAAAATCTGAGCCAAAAATATAGGACAGATTGTTTTTCATAGAGACAAGGAAGAAATTTTCTTGCCTCTATAAGGTTACACCGTACATAGTAAACTGTCAATTTAGAATACAAAACAAAAAAATCCAAAACCGTTTTAAATCTAAAACAATTCTGGATTCTATATTCTACTAAGCTGCGGGTAGCCGGACTTGAACCGGCACGGGATCGCTCCCGAGAGATTTTAAGTCTCTTGTGTCTGCCTATTCCACCATACCCGCATATTTTATTTTAAAAAGAAAGATGGGGCCTATAGGGCTCGAACCTATGACCCTCTGCTTGTAAGGCAGATGCTCTCCCAGCTGAGCTAAGACCCCATATTTTAAATATCATCATTACATCGAATGATGTAACGACCCAGATGAGACTCGAACTCACGACCTCCGCCGTGACAGGGCGGCGCTCTAACCAACTGAGCCACTGGGCCATTGAAGATAATGTATCTTCAAAACTGCATACATGCTGACATTCTCTGATGAATCTTTTTTGACCTTGCGTTGCCGTTTTCTTACAGCGGTCACCTCGTGACTCTGTCACTCAGTGCCATTTGCTTCGCAAATGCCCAGGCCTTAAGCTGTACAGCCCTCCGTGAGTAAACTCACTCCGTCCTGTCCATCTTCTTCCCTGGCCGCTTCCTCAGCTTTTTGGTCAAGCCCTCGACCGATTAGTAGCAGTCAGCTCCATACGTTACCGTACTTCCACCCCTGCCCTATCTACCTCGTCGTCTTCAAGGGGTCTTACTTCTTCATGAATGGGATATCTCATCTTGAGGGGG
>DVGR01000044.1 GCA_018712605.1 Candidatus Choladousia intestinigallinarum | reverse complement strand
CGTATGGAGCAACAAATGGATCATCTGGAGCAACGTATGGATCGTATGGAGCAACGTATGAATCGTATGGAAGAGCGAATGGATCGTATGGAGCAACAAATGGATCATCTGGAGCAACGTATGGATCATCTGGAACAACGAATGGATCGAGACTACTCTGCAGCCTTGGATTTCTATGGGAGACAGCAGGAACATAATTCGGCTGTAATTCTCCGTTTTGATGAGATCAACCATCGCTTCAGCAGATGGGAGTATCAAACCATGCAGAATACTGCCGATATTTTGGAATTAAAACTGGCAAGATAAGTTCTTATTATCGAATCTTCATCACTTCTTTCAGTCCGCATTCAGCAAGCCTTGATTTTTATGTTCTTCCTTAGAAAGGCCACAAAATGGAGCCTTCCAAAAGAAAGGAAGGCTCCATCTATTCACGGCAAAGAAAGTTCCAAGGAGGTACTTTCTTTGACTTTCATCTTCGTTTTATTCCACAGTAACGCTTTTGGCCAGATTCCTGGGTTTGTCTACGTCCAGCCCTTTGCCCACTGATATATAGTAAGCCAACAGCTGCAAAGGCACGACTGCCAGGCTGGTAGCGAAGCATTCGATGGTTTTGGGAACGTAAATCGTAAAATCCGCAATATCCTCCATGCTGTAATTTCCATAAGAGGTAAGCCCCAGCACAAAGGCTCCCCGGCTTTTCACTTCCACCAGGTTGCTGATCTCTTTTTCAAAGAGCTCGGACTGAGTAGCGACTCCCACCACCAACGTTCCGTTTTCGACCAGAGAGATGGTTCCGTGCTTCAGCTCTCCTGCCGCATAGGCCTCTGAATGAATGTAGGATACTTCTTTCAGCTTCAAAGAGCCCTCCATAGAAATAGCGTAATCCAGCCCCCGTCCAATAAAGAACACATCTCTGGCATGAGAATATTTATTGGCCAGCCACTGAATCCGTTCTTTTTCATCCAAAATCCGCTGAATTTTAGCGGGAAGCCTCTGAAGCTCCTCCACATATTCTCTGTAACGCTCCTGACAGATCTGTCCTCTGACTTTTCCAAAGAGAATTCCCAGAAGGTATACAGCCACAAGCTGAGTACTGTAAGCTTTTGTGGTAGCCACGGAAATTTCCGGCCCGGCCAGAGTGTAAAGGACACTGTCCGCCTCTCTGGCAATGGAGCTTCCCACCACATTGACAATTCCCAAAACTTTATGCCCCCGCTTTTTCGATTCTCTGAGAGCCGCCAAAGTGTCCGCCGTCTCTCCAGACTGGCTTACCAGAATCACAAGGGTATCCGGGGTCATAATAGGATCTCTATACCGAAACTCACTGGCCAGATCTACATCCACCGGTATGCCGGCCAGCCGCTCCAGAACGTATTTTCCACTCATACATACGTGATAGGCGGAACCACAGGCTACCATCTGAAGCCGGTCGATCTGCCGGATTTCCTCCGGTGTCATTCCCAGCTCTTCGATGACAATTTCTCCCTCCTGAATTCTGGAATTTAAGGTATCCGCTACTGCTCTGGGCTGTTCATAGATCTCTTTCAGCATAAAATGCTCAAAACCACCTTTTTCAGCAGACTGCTGATCCCACTCTATAATTGTAAACTCTTTTCGGATTTCTTCCTGATCCAGATCATAAAATGTAATTCCGTCACTGGTCAGTCTGGCAATCTCCATATCCTGGATAAAGCATACCTGATTTGTGTATTTCAGGATTGCCGGTACATCTGAGGCGATAAAATTCCCTTCCTCTGATTTTCCGATAATCAGCGGGCTGTCTTTGCGGACCGCATAAATACTTCCCGGCTGATCCCGGAATAAAATACCCAGGGCATAGGAGCCACGAATCCGTCCCAGCACCTTCGCTATGGCTTCCAAGGGATCTCCCTTGTAGTAGGAATCCAGAAGAAGCGCCAGAACCTCTGTGTCGGTCTCCGACTGGAACTCATATCCCTTTCTTTCCAAATGCTCCTTCAGTTCTTTATAATTTTCTATAATACCGTTGTGAACCAGCACTACCCTTTTATCCTGTGAAAAATGAGGGTGAGCGTTGGCCACAGAAGGCTCCCCATGGGTGGCCCATCTGGTATGCCCGATTCCACAATTTCCTCGGACAGCGTTCCCGCCGTCCGTCATCTCCATCAGTACCTGGAGACGTCCCTTCGCTTTGATTACTTCAATGGAAGATCCGCCTTCCTCTTCCCGTTCTACTGCAATACCAGCGGAATCATATCCCCGGTATTCCAGCTTCGACAAGCCCTCCAGCAGAATCGGCGCAGCTTCCCCGGAACCTGCATATCCAACAATTCCGCACATAGGCTACTCCTCCCTGTATCCTTTCTCTATGATCTTGTCGATGACCTGATCCACATATTTCTCACAAATTTCCTTCTCGGAAGCCTCTACCATAACCCGGACAACCGGTTCTGTACCGCTCTCCCGCACCAGAATCCTTCCGTCGGCGCCAAGTTCCCTGGCCACCTGCTCAACCATAGCCCGCACATCCGCATCTGCCTGGGCTTTTGCTTTATCTGTCACCCGGATATTCTTCAGCACCTGCGGATAAATCTTCACCGGCTTCGCCAGCTCAGAGAGGGTTTTCTTCTTCTCCAGCATCACTTCCATCATCTTAATAGCTGTAAGAATACCGTCTCCCGTATTGGCATATTTCTTAAAAATGATATGCCCGGACTGTTCTCCGCCGATCCGGTAACCATTGCTGGCCATATTCTCGTATACGTACTTATCCCCCACTGCCGTCTTTTCATACTCGATACCGGCCTCATCCAGGGCCTTATAAAGTCCAAAATTTGACATAATGGTGGTTACCACCTTATTTCCTGTAAGCTTTCCCCGGCTTTTCAGATAGCAGCCGTAAATGTAGATAATTAAATCCCCATTTATCACATTTCCATTTTCGTCCACACACATACACCGGTCTGCATCCCCATCAAAGGCAAAGCCCACATCCAGATGCTCTTCCCGCACCAGCTGCTGCAGCTTCTCCACATGGGTGGAACCACAATTTTTGTTAATATTCGTTCCATCCGGTTCATTGCCGATTACGTACGTTTTGGCCCCCAGAGCGTCAAACACACTCTTGGCAATCATCCATGCGCTTCCGTTGGCGCAGTCAAGCCCTACTCTCTTTCCCTTGTAAGAGCGGGTAGCCAGTGAAATCAAGTACCCGATATACCGGTTCCTCCCTGCGGCGAAATCTACGGTCTTTCCGATCTTTTCCCCCACCGCAAAAGGGATCTCCCCTGATAACCCGTCTATGTAAGCCTCTATTTTCAGAATCGTATCCTCATCCATCTTCTCACCGGATGCATTGATCAGCTTAATGCCATTGTCATAGTACGGATTGTGGCTGGCGGAGATCATAATACCGCAGTCAAAATTCTCTGTCCTCACCACATAAGACACACTGGGGGTTGTGGTTACGTGGAGAAGGTATGCCTCTGCCCCGGAGGCTGTAAGTCCCGCCACCAGAGAATACTCAAACATATAGGAAGACAGGCGGGTATCTTTGCCGATGGCTACTCTGCACCTCTCCCCCTCTTCCTTGCCCCGGCTATAGTACCATCCAAGGAATCGTCCGATTTTATATGCATGTTCCACAGTCAGATTTTTATTGGCCTCTCCCCGGAAGCCGTCTGTACCAAAGTATTTTCCCATTCTTCTACTCCTTTATTTGCTTTTTAATCATTTAAGAATGTCAACAGCAAGCTTGTCAAAGGCTTTCAATATAAAGAAATCTTCTGTTTGTTTCTGTATACAAAAAACCTCCTGCTCTATAGTATATCCATGGAACGCCGGTTATTCAAGAATTTTTCGTATTTTTTCCTTTATCCCGTGTATCAGTTCAGCCATCAGGGATGACACGGGATGATTTATGCTCGCGTAAAAATCAGACCGGGTCGTACCTTTATCTGCTAAGGCAGCCCGGGTTGTGGCCGCTTGGCTCGCTGCTTGCGGGAAAATCCGATTTAAACGAGCCAAATTCCACACATATTATGAATTTTCTGTGTTTCCTTTAAAACACATTTACATATTCCTTTCACAAATGTTATAATTTATTGAAACCCTGCAGCTTAATTTCAAAAATGCTGCAGGCGATGTGGCATCGGAGGAATATGACCCCAACATCTCTTAATTTAGAAAGGAACCCTTTTATATGAAAAGAAAAATGATTTATCTTCTTTTGGGCCTTATGGTTGCGGCCGCCGTTTCCGGCTGCGGACAGAATGAAGAAGAAACCGAGCTTTCCACTTCTGCCCCTGCGGAAACATCTGATGAGAATGTAGATTTGTCTGCAGTTGACGCTGAGACGGAAGAAGCTTCCCTGGCGCCCATCACCCCTTCAGATTATCTGGTGCAGGATACTTCAGATTATGTTGTACTGGGCGATTACGATGGGATCGCAGTAGATCAGTATACTTACGAAGTGACGGATGAAATGGTCCAGGAAGAAATTCAGCAGTATCTGGAGATCTCCGGAGAGGAAGTGGAGACGGACGAACCTTCCGAAGCAGGCAATATCGTATATTTCACCATGAGTTACACCGCCGGGGATTCAGACCCCTACCAGGAAAGTACGTA
>DVGR01000043.1 GCA_018712605.1 Candidatus Choladousia intestinigallinarum | reverse complement strand
AATCCTCTGTATCAGCCCCGCCGCAGCCTGCATTTTCCACAGGCTTTTTCTCCTGACATGCCCTGCGGCAGCACTCTGCGTTCCAGTATACCACGTTTTCTTCTATTCTGCACTTTTTTTCACAAATATTTTATTGGATTACAGTGGCAATCTCTCTTCCGCCCCGTCGTGCTTGCACGTAAGGGACGGAAGAGAGATTGCCACGCCCTTATATGAGGAAGTAATGGGGCAGGGGCCCCATGGATTCCGAATATAAGGGAGGATTGTGGAAGCCGCAAAGCGGCGAAACAATCCGTAATCCCTTTTGATACCCTATTCTTTATCGTAAAGTCTCTTTCCTCCCGTCGTGCTTGCACGTAAGTGGGTGGAAGAGACTTTGATCTGACGGCTGCCAAAAAAGGAAGCCCGTTCCCGGACTTCCTGAACTGATACTTATTTAAAACTGGCCTTTCTTACTGCTCCACGCTGTAATTAGGCGCTTCCTTAGTAATATGGATATCATGGGGATGAGATTCCTTTAAGGATGCCGCTGAGATCTTGACGAAACGCCCTCTCTCCTTAAGCTCTTCAATGGTGCTGGTGCCGCAGTAGCCCATACCGGAACGAAGACCGCCCAGAAGCTGGAATACGGTGTCCTCCACGCTCCCCTTGTAGGCCACACGCCCCTCCACGCCCTCGGGAACTAATTTCTTGGCGTTGGTCTGGAAATAACGATCCTTGCTTCCGTTCTCCATGGCAGCGATAGAACCCATTCCTCTGTATACCTTGTACTTCCTGCCCTGGTACAGCTCAAAGGTTCCCGGGCTCTCGTCGCATCCTGCAAACATGCTTCCCATCATGCAGACGCTGGCGCCGGCTGCAATAGCTTTGGTGATATCTCCTGAGTACTTGATTCCTCCATCGGCGATGATGGGAATTCCGTACTCTTTTGCCACATTGTAGCAGTTCATCACCGCCGTCACCTGAGGAACACCGATACCTGCCACCACTCGGGTAGTACAGATAGAACCCGGTCCGATTCCCACTTTTACGGCGTCCGCTCCTGCCTCAATGAGAGCCTTCGTCGCTTCGCCTGTAGCCACGTTCCCCGCTATTACCTGGAGATCTGGGAACTTCTCCTTAATCATATGTACGCAGCGGATTACGTTTGCGGAATGGCCATGGGCAGAATCCAGTACCACCACGTCTACCTGGGCCTTTACCAGCTCTTCCGTCCTCTCCAGGACGTTAGCCGTAATACCGATGGCTGCGCCGCAAAGCAGACGTCCCTTTTCGTCCTTTGCGGAGTTAGGGTATTTGATCTGCTTTTCAATATCTTTAATTGTAATAAGACCTTTCAGATTATAATCGTCGTCTACGATAGGAAGCTTCTCCTTCCTGGCCTTAGCCAGTATCTTCTTCGCTTCCTCGAGGGTGATCCCCACTTTAGCAGTGATGAGTCCTTCAGAAGTCATGGACTCCTTGATCTTCTTTGAGAAATCCTCTTCAAAGAGAAGATCACGGTTCGTAATGATACCTACCAGCTTTCCGTTTTCTGTAATCGGCACACCGGAAATACGGAATTTTGCCATGAGTTCGTTGGCGTCTGACAAAGTATGCTCCGGCGAAAGGAAAAATGGATCTGTAATAACGCCGTTCTCAGAGCGCTTAACCTTGTCCACCTCTTCAGCCTGCTGCTCGATGGTCATATTCTTGTGAATGATTCCAATGCCGCCCTGTCTTGCCATGGCAATAGCCATCCGGTGTTCTGTCACCGTGTCCATCCCAGCGCTCATCATGGGAATATTGAGCTTCACCTTTTTGGTCAGAACCGTGCTCAGATCCACCTGATTTGGGATCACCTCAGAATATGCCGGTACTAAAAGTACGTCGTCAAATGTTATGCCTTCACCTATAATCGTACCCATGTTTTTCCCTCTCTTTCTGAATTAAGGTCTTATGTGAGATTTGATAGTTGTTGAATACATACTCTAGCAAATTCAAAATCCAATGTCAACAAAAATTTTGAAATTCCAGGGTCAAACTTTTTTGGGGCCTTACACCTGCGAAACCTTTCTGGGAGCAAGCCTGCGGATATCCGCCAGGATATCCTGGTCCAGCTCAAGCTTCACCAGCTCCCTCCCTTTATCTTTATTCATCACCAGAATATAGGCAGGTTTGTTCTCATCTCCAGAGGTAAAGTCACGAACCTTGCTCTCTTTGTTGTTTTTGTAGAAATCCAGCGCATGAGAGTTAGCAGGGGCCAGGAGCTCCAGCTCTTCTACCGTGTAGCTGACCAGACGCTTTCTCTTCTGCTTGGAGTAAATGGCGTCAATATCCAAGTCGCCGTTGACATACAGGTATTCATATTCCACTTCCAGTTTGGGAATAATAAAATAGCTGGCCACTCCGGCCGCAATCCCTACCAGGAACAGCGGGAAAAAGATCATGCCGGCAAGGATGCCAAGAACTGTCAGCAGGATTAATACTCCTTTGATCAGTTTGTTTGTCACAGGGGTCTTTCTGGAAACCAGAACTTCTTTGTACATATCACTCATTAGAATCTCCTCCGGTTCTCTATTCTTTCATTAAATATTCAAAAAACTGCATACTCAGTTCATCGTGGGTGCCGCTGACCATCAGTGCGCCGTATACCGGGCCGCCGCCGTAAAGCTGGTACTCTTCCATCACAGGGGATGCCTGCAGCTCCAGAGCGTATATTCCCTCTTCTCCGCTCTCAGAATCCTCATCATAGTGCAGATATTCCTTCCACTTCTCCTGCTGTTCAGTGGTGAGCAGTTCAGAGAGTTCCTTAAAAGCCCCAAGGTTTTGGAGTTCCTCATAAGTCTCTTCGTCCATAAGGAACATATCCACATCACCGGCAGCCATCAGCGTAGTCAGTTTCATCTGATTAGCCACTCCGTACTGGGAAGTATCCTCAGGGTCGTAAGACATGGTGGTCAAAAAAACCTCCTGATTTCTTTCCAGGCCGCCTATGTAATCTCCAAACTCCTGGCTCATCTGCTCTGTAATCTCGGGAAGAGTCCCGCAGTTTATGAAATATCCCTGGAAAATCGTGTCAATCTGTGCATTGCGGTACAGAGAGATCCCCAATGAGATCACCGCTATAATCCCCAAAATCCCCAGCATCAAAGGCTTATAATAATCCCAAATATAGCCGAGCCTCTGTCCCCACTTAAGGCCCGATAATTTCTTCCACTCCTCCCGTATGACCTCTTTTAACGATCTTTCATCCATGCATCGCAACTCCTTGTCTACGGATCCTGTATTTTTAGATGGAAGGGTGCCTGTCCGCCCCAAACATCTTGTTAGATGTCGAGGGCAAAAGCCCTCAACTATGAGCAAGCTCATGTGGGCTTAGGCCTTTTGACCCTGGCATCCTTTTTATAGTGTAGCACAAAAAAAGCTGCTGTACAATTGCAAAAGTGTGAATTGTACAGCAGCAGGTTAGAAATATTAAATTACATCATTCCCATTCCAGGATTTGCTGCCGGCGCCGGAGTCTCTTCCTTGATGTTGCCTACAACAGATTCTGTGGTCAGAAGCGTGGAAGCCACGCTGGTAGCATTCTGCAGAGCGCTTCTTGTTACCTTAGCCGGATCCAGGATGCCTGCCTTGATCATATCCACATACTCTTCCTTGAGAGCGTCAAAGCCTGTGCCTACCTCAGACTCACGCACTTTGTTGATGATTACGGAACCTTCCAGTCCTGCGTTGGCTGCGATGTGGTACAGCGGTGATTCCAGTGCCTTTAAGAGAATGCGGGCACCTGTCTTCTCGTCGCCTTCCAGCTCTGCCGCAACCTTTTCAACCTTCTTAGCTGCATGAATATATGCAGATCCGCCGCCTGCGATAACGCCTTCCTCAACGGCTGCCTTTGTAGCTGCAAGAGCATCCTCCATACGCAGCTTCGCTTCCTTCATCTCAGTCTCAGTAGCCGCGCCTACACGGATTACTGCAACGCCGCCGGAAAGCTTAGCCAGACGCTCCTGAAGTTTTTCTCTGTCGAAATCAGATTTTGTCTCTTCGATGGAAGCCTTAATCTGGTGAATTCTGCTCTGGATCGCATCCTTATCTCCCAATCCGTCTACGATAATGGTGTTCTCTTTCTGAACCTTAACGGATTTTGCACGGCCAAGCATCTCAAGTGTTGCTTCTTTCAGCTCAAGGCCCACTTCCTCAGAAATCACCTGTCCGCCTGTCAGGATAGCGATATCCTCCAGCATAGCTTTTCTTCTGTCGCCGTAGCCAGGAGCCTTTACGCCTACTACCTGGAAGGTTCCACGGAGCTTGTTCACGATCAGAGTTGTAAGAGCCTCGCCCTCAATATCCTCTGCGATGATCAGAAGCTTCTTGCCGGACTGTACGATCTGCTCCAGAAGAGGAAGAATCTCCTGGATATTGCTGATCTTCTTATCTGTGATCAGAATGTAGGGATCGTCCAGAACCGCTTCCATTTTTTCCATATCTGTAGCCATATAAGCTGAAATATAACCGCGGTCAAACTGCATACCTTCTACCAGATCCAGCTCGGTCTGCATGGTCTTGGACTCTTCGATAGTAATAACGCCGTCTCTGGAAACCTTATCCATAGCGTCAGCAACCATCTCGCCTACCTTCTCATCTCCTGAAGAGACAGCAGCCACTCTGG
>DVGR01000042.1 GCA_018712605.1 Candidatus Choladousia intestinigallinarum | reverse complement strand
AGACGTCTTACGATGCCCTTTTTGATCTGTATAAGAGCTGCCGCAGGGAGAAGTGTTCAAGAAAAGAGTTTCTCAGGAGAGCCGCTGAAGTTCCCGGCATTTATGTTCCCTCACTGTACGAAGTCACCTATTATGAAGACGGACGGATTTCGTCTTTTACCCCTCTGGAAGAAGGGGTGCCCGAGAAGGTGTACAAGCAGGTGGCCACAGAACTTGAGAGAACGACGTATCCGAAAGCTCCTGTGGTTCCCTTTATCAAGGCGACTCAGGACAGGGTGGTTTTGGAGATACAGAGAGGCTGCATCCGGGGCTGCCGTTTTTGCCAGGCAGGGATGATTTACCGGCCCACCAGAGAGCGGGAGCTTGCCACATTGAAGCAGTATGCTTCGGAGATGCTGAGAAACACGGGGCATGAGGAAATCTCCTTAAGCTCCTTAAGCTCCAGCGATTATTCGGATCTGGCCGGGATCGTGAATTTTTTGATTGATGAATTTAAAGATCAGAAGGTCAATATCTCTCTTCCTTCTCTGCGGATTGACGCTTTTTCACTGGATGTGATGAGCAAAGTACAGGATGTGAGAAAGAGCAGCCTGACCTTTGCGCCGGAAGCCGGATCCCAGAGAATGCGAGACGTGATTAATAAAGGGCTGACAGAAGAAGATATCCTCACGGGAGCAGAGCAGGCTTTCAGAGGCGGCTGGAACAAGGTAAAGCTGTATTTTATGCTGGGACTGCCCTGGGAGACGGAAGAGGACCAAAAAGAGATTGCCCGTCTGGCAGACCGGATCGCCAGAAAGTATTATGAAATTCCCAAGGAAGAGAGGAACGGAAAGTGTCAAATTACTGTAAGCACTTCTTTCTTTGTGCCGAAACCTTTTACGCCCTTCCAGTGGGCGGGCATGTTCCGGCCAGGGGATTATCTTGGCTTTGCCAAAACCGTAAACCATGAGATAAAAGAAATGCTGAACCACAAAAGCATCCGCTACAACTGGCACGAAGCAGATGTGACATTGCTGGAGGGAGCCCTGGCCAGGGGAGACCGGCGGATGGGCCGGGTGATTTTGGAAGCTTACAGAAACGGTGCTCTTTTTGACTCCTGGACTGAATATTGGGATTTTGAAAAGTGGCTGAACGCTTTTGAAAAAACAGGTATTTCTATTGATTTTTATACTCTCCGGGAGCGTGACACGCAGGAGCTGCTTCCCTGGGATTTCATTGACATTGGAGTGACGAAAGCGTTCCTGGCCAGAGAATGGGAGAAGGCGGCCAGGGGAGAGGTCACTAAGAACTGCCGTGCCGGATGCTCCGGGTGCGGAGCGGCTAAATACGGCGGAGGTGTATGCTATGAAGGTAAGAATTAAGTTTTCTAAATATGGTTCCATGAAATTTATCGGGCATTTGGATGTGATGCGCTATTTTCAGAAAGCCATCCGAAGGGCGGGAATTGATATCGCTTTTACCGAAGGCTTAAGCCCTCACATGATTATGTCTTTTGCGGCGCCTCTGGGGGTGGGAATTACCAGCGACGGGGAATACATGGATATTGAACTGCGCACGGCGCCCTCATCCAGGGAGATTATGGATGCTCTGAATCGGACAGCCTGTGAAGGGATTCTTGTGACAGGCGTTTATCAGATTCCAGAAGGCAAGGCGAATAAAGCCATGACGTTGGTGGCAGCGGCCGATTATACCCTTCGCTTCAGAAAGGGATACGCTCCCAAAGGGGACTGGCAGTCGGGAATTTCTCATTTTTATGCTTCTAAATCCATTCAGGTTCTGAAAAAAACGAAGAAATCGGAAAAGGAAGTGGATATCCGCCCTATGATCTATGAAATGTCGGTTCACTCGGGGACAGTATCTTTGAAGCTTGCGGCAGGAAGCGCAGCGAACCTGAAACCGGAGCTGGTGATGGATGCCTATCTGAAGAGCATCGGCATTGAGCCGCAGCCTTTTGCATATGAAATTCACCGTTGTGAGCTGTATGCGGATCTTGGGCAGGGGCAGAAGAGAAAGCTGGTGCCTTTGGCAGAGCTGGGCGAGGATATTCCGGGAGAGGCAAAAGATGAGAGAAGGTAGCGGCGCTGTTTCAAAGGAATGGCAGTATCTGATGCTCTCCAGAGAAGAGAAAATTTATTCGTTTCTTCTTCGGAACCAGAAGGCGGTGGAGATCCACTGCGAAGACAAAAGACAGACGGGGCTGGGGAGTATTTATATTGGAAAGATTAAAAATATCGCAAAGCACATCCAGGCGGCCTTCGTGGAAATCGCGCCGGGCGAGGTCTGTTATCTTCCTCTGGAGGATTTTAAAAACCCGGTTTTTACAAAAAAAGGCAGTTCAAAACGGCCTCAGGCAGGAGATGAGCTTCTGGTGCAGGTAAGCAGGGAGGGAATAAAAACAAAGCTTCCCTCAGTGACTACCAGTCTGAGCCTGCACGGAAAATATGCGGTTTTGGCAAGAGGCAGGCAACAGACCGGCGTTTCTGCAAAACTTCCTCTGAAAGAGAGAGAGAGGCTTCTTAAAGTTATGGAGGAAGTCCTTGACACAGAGGATGGGGAGGAAAAGGATTGGGGCTGGATTCTTCGCACCAATGCGGGGGCAGCCACCCCGGGACAACTGAAAGCAGAGCTGCTTAGACTAAAAAATCAGTATGAGACACTGATGAGCCATGCCTTTCACCGAACTTGTTTTACCTGCCTTTTAGAATGCCCTCCTGTTTATCTAAGCCGCCTGTCAGATCTGTATGCAGCATCAGTAGATGAATTTCTGACAGATGATGAAGAATTGTACGGCAAAATGCGGAAATACTTGTCAGAGTATCAGCCGGAGGATCTTCCTAAGCTTTCTTTTTACAGCGACAGCCTCTTACGAATGCATAAACTGTATTCCCTAGAACATCAGTTAGAACTGGCGCTGCGGGAGCGTGTGTGGATGGATTCAGGGGCATATCTGGTCATTCAGCCTACGGAGGCTTTGACCGTCATGGATGTGAATACAGGCAAATATGAGGGCGGAAAAGATAAAGAAAAGACTTTCCTGAAAATCAATCTTCAGGCGGCCAGGGAGGTGGCCAGACAGATTCGGCTCAGAAATCTTTCTGGCATTATTATTGTAGACTTTATTAATATGGAAAAGGACGAATCCAAAAAAGAACTTTTAGAGACGCTGGAAGGATTTTTGAAGAGGGATCCCATTCATACGACTTTGGTAGATATGACAAAGCTTTCTCTTGTGGAAATCACAAGACAGAAAAAAGAAAAGCCTCTGGCGGAATGCGTGAGGGATCACAAAGCCTTTTAATGGGACGGAGCATCAGCGGGCAGGGATACTTAAGAGATGGAAAAAAAGAAAGAGCAGAAGAAAATCCCCCAAAAAGAAAAAAAGAAGCCTTCCCAGGGAGAGCGGAAGACAGGGACGAAGAAAAAAACTCATAATCATAAAAAACGAAATGGCAAAGCACGAAGCAATAAAACCGCCCTTAGAAAAAAGCAGCTTGCGAGGCGGGCAGTCCTGGCCGGGGCAGCGGCGGTGATTTTGGCCGTTCTTGGTTTCCTTCTGTTTTTTAGAAAGAGTGATAAAGAGGAAAATCATACCTTGTCTGATAACGTGCTTCAGCATGAAGCCCTTGTAGACCAATACGTAAAGGAATATGGTATTGAGGAATATAAGGATTATATCCTTGCCATTATCCAAGTGGAGTCGGCTGGAATCGGGGAGGATATTATGCAGTCCAGCGAATCTCTAGGGCTTTCTCCTAACTCTTTGGGAAAAGAGGAGTCCGTCAGGCAGGGATGCGCTTATTTTTCCACCCTTGTCAGCTACGGAAAGAGTCTGGGATGCGACATGGAAAGCGTGGTGCAGGCTTATAATTACGGCATGGGTTTCCTGGATTTTGTGGCCCAAAACGGAAAAGCTTACAGCTTTGAGCTGGCTTCGCAGTATGCCAGCCAGATGTCCGGCGGAAACACAGTGGCTTACACAAATCCCCTGGCTCTTGAGGTTAACGGCGGATGGCGTTATACATATGGAAATATGTTTTATGCGATGCTGGTGGAGCAGTATCTGACATAACTTTGGAGGACACACAGGATGAAGAATCGATTGAAGAATTTCAAAATTGGGTTAAAGGACGGCATTCCCATTGCTCTGGGGTATCTGGCAGTCTCTTTTTCCTTTGGAATTATGGCAAAAGGCGCTGGAATTAAAACGCTGGAGGCTGCAGTTATGTCCGTCACGAATCTGACCAGCGCAGGGCAGTTTGCCGCTTTGGGAATCATCCAAAGCGGTTCCCCTCTTATGGAGATGGCTGCAGCCCAGCTCATCATTAACCTGAGATACTGCCTGATGTCTTGTTCCCTGTCTCAGAAGCTGCCGGCCAAGATGCCATTTTTTCACCGATTTTTTATGGCCTATGGGATTACCGATGAAATCTTTGGGGTCTCTGTCTGCCGGGAGGGAAGTCTCTCCCCCTTTTACAGTTATGGACTTATCTGTGTGGCTGTGCCCGGATG
>DVGR01000041.1 GCA_018712605.1 Candidatus Choladousia intestinigallinarum | reverse complement strand
AAGTCCTTGATCCTCTCAGAAGCCTGACGAACCTTCATATTTACTCTGGCGCAGCTGCGGTTATCATCCAGACGTACTCTGGGGATTTCCACATCTGCGGAGATCACATGATTGTATCCCAGGAATTCATCGATATTGGCCGCCGCCACCTTGCCTGCGGCGATTGCCCGGATAACCGTGGCCGGTCCGGTAACACAGTCGCCTCCTGCAAAGACGCCGGTAATATCTTTGGTCTTTACGCCGCTCCAGCTCATAGCCTCGATAACCCCCCGTTTCACCGGGATTCCCTGTTTTTCAAATTCTTTTGATTCAATGCCCTGACCAATGGCCACGATCACAATATCACAGCCAAGACGCACAGGCGCTTTTGTAGATACCATGGGAACCGGTCTTCCATGTTTCATAGGGCCGATAATCTGAGGCTGCACCCACAAAGCTGCCGCCCTGCCCTGGTCATCAACCTCGATTCTTAACGGCGCATGAAGATCCAGAAGTTCACAGCCCTCTTCAATGGCTCCCTCGATTTCCTCTTCCATAGCAGTCATGTCTACCCGCCGTCTCCGGTATGCGATCCGCACCCGTTTTGCTCCCAGGCGCACCGCAGACCGGGCTACGTCCATGGCCACGTTGCCGCCGCCTATAACCACGATTTCCTTTCCTGTGAAATCCGGCATCTCGTCGTCTCCGATTTCCCGGAGAAGTTCCACAGCAGAGATGACGCCTTGGGCTTCTTCCCCTTCAATGCCGATCTTTCTGTCAATATGTGCACCGATAGCAATATAGACTGCATCATACTCTTCTCTTAAATCTGCGATATTTGGATCCTCTCCCACCGTTACCTCTGTCTTTACATGAATGCCCAGACTTAAAAGATGGTTGATCTCCCGGTCCAGTTCCTCTCTTGGCAGACGGTAATTGGGGATTCCATAGCGGAGCATGCCGCCCAGTTTCTTTCTCTGCTCAAAGATGGTCACCTCGTGTCCCATAAGGGTGAGATAATAAGCCGCACTGATACCTCCCGGACCGCCTCCTATAACAGCTACCTTCTTTCCTGTAGCCACCGCCGGTACAGGAAGGGGAACATCTCCTGCATGATCTACTGCAAATCGTTTCAATCCTCGGATATTTACCGGATCATCTACCATGGTCCTGCGGCACCGTACCTCGCAGGGATGTTCACAGATCAGGCCGCAGACTGCAGGAAGGGGATTATCTTTTCGGATCAGCCGCACCGCATCCCCGTACCGGCCCTCTGCTACCAAAGCTACATAACCGGGAATATCCACTCCCGCCGGACATTGGGATACACAGGGAACCGGCTGGTTCAGTTCAAATTTACATCTTCCTCTTAAAATATGTTCCTCGAAATCATCTCTGAATCCGCGGATTCCTTTTAAAACCATTCTGGCAGCTTCATAACCGATGGCACAGTCTGCGGAATAAAAAATATTCCGTGCGGTTTTTTCAATAAGATCGATCACGGAAAGGTCTGCCTGTCCGTCCAGGACCTGCTCCATCAGCTTCTGGAGCTGGCCCAGTCCTACCCTGCAGGGCACACACTTTCCACAGGACTGGGCATGACAAAGTTTCAAAAAAGACGAGGCCAGGTCCACAGGACATAGTCCGGGAGGACTGGCGCTGATCCGTCTTTCCAGGTCTTTATACAGTTCTTCTACTGTCGCCTGGGCTTTGTTCTGTGTAATAATACTTAATCTGCTCAATGAAAGATTCCTCCTCTCTTCTGATAAAAAAGGGCGGCATTTATCGCTTATCCGATAAATGTCGCCCAGACGTCCGGCTTCTCTATCAGCTCTTGCCACATCATGGTACTCCATTTTATACGTCAGCAGCAAAAACCCTTTATTTAAATTCAACATACCACATTCCATGTCTTCTGTCAATTTAATTTTTATATAAAAATTATCTCACAAAAGTCTTCTGTAATTCTCTGAAATTCTCTTGACTCATATACCCCTATGGGTATATTATACATATACCCCCATATGTATATTTTAAGAAAGAAGGAGCGCTATGATTTCATCTATGAAAGACTTGTTTCTCAATGAAACAAAAAGAAGCATTTTATTTCTCGTGATCTCCGGTCTCTCTCTGCTGATCAGTTTTCTGGAGCCGGAAGGTATTCTTTTTAACACAGCCTGGATCGCCATTCTTCTCTGCGGGATCCCGATCATCAAAGAAGCCATAGAAGGCCTTGTCACACGTTTTGACATTAAAGCAGACGTATTAGTATCTCTGGCTCTGATCGCTTCGGTGATCATCGGAGAGATCTTTGCCGCCGGCGAAGTAGCCTTTATCATGCAGATCGGTTCTCTTTTAGAAGAACTTACTGTAGCCAAGGCAAGAGCTGGTATTGAAAAGCTGGTGCACCTTACCCCTTTAACTGCACGAAAGATCCTAAACGGCAAAGAAATCCTCCTGCCGGCTAAAGAGGTGGCTGTCAATGATGTACTCCGGGTTCTTCCGGGAGAGACTATCCCTGTAGACGGGGTAATCCTATCCGGAGAGACCTCCGTGGATCAGGCCGTTATGACAGGAGAATCTCTTCCGGTAGACAAAGGTCCGGGAGACGAGATATCCAGCGGAACGGTCAACCAGTTCGGTTCTTTTGATATGAAAGCTTCCAGAGTAGGGGAAGACAGCTCTATCTGGCGGATGATCCGTCTGGTCCAGTCTGCTGATGCCGGAAAGGCCAAGATCGTAAGGCTGGCAGACCGGTGGGCCACCTGGATCGTGGTCATCGCTCTGACTGCCGCAGCGCTTACCTGGCTGATATCCGGCCAGATCATCCGGGCTGTGACCATACTGGTAGTCTTCTGTCCCTGTGCCCTGGTACTGGCCACTCCCACCGCCATCATGGCGGCCATCGGAAATGCTACAAAGCATGGTTTCCTGGTAAGAGAAGGTGACGCTCTGGAGCGCCTGGCTCAGGTCTCTCAAGTTGCCTTTGACAAGACAGGAACCCTCACTTATGGAAAACCTCAGGTAGCGGCTGTAGAAAGTTTCTCACCGGATATTTCCTCTGAAAAACTATACCGTCTTGCCGCCGAAGCTGAGCTTCGTTCAGAACACCCCCTTGGCAAAGCAGTAGTCCAGGGATACAAGCAGTCTTATCCTGAGACTGCACCTGAAGCTCCCCAATCCTTTTCCATGCTCCCGGGCAAAGGCGTAAAAGCCATGGCAGATCACGTGGAGGTGCTGGCAGGCAATCCCTCTCTCCTGGAGGAGAATCAGATTTCCATACCTCAAAAAGCCCTGGATTCTGCAGCAGACTATATACAAAAGGGCTGCACTCTTATTTATCTGGGAATTGAAAAAAGGTTCGGCGGATTTGCGGCCCTTTGGGATACCCTGAGGGAAACTGCTCCTGAAATGATCAGCAGGCTGAAACAGCTTGGCCTCACTCCCGTACTTATGACCGGGGATCATGAAAATGCTGCCAGGACCATTGCTGATCAGCTGCATATTGATAAAGTCCATGCAGGCTGTCTCCCGGAGGATAAGCTCAATTACATAGCCTCCTCCCAGGAGAAAAAAGAAATGGTATGTATGATCGGAGATGGTATCAACGATGCTCCTGCACTGAAAAAAGCCCATGTGAGCATTGCCATGGGCGGAGTGGGAAGTGATATTGCTGTAGACGCAGCCGACATTGCTCTGGTAAATGATGACATCAAGGAGCTTCCACATCTGGTTTCTCTGTCCAGAAAGATGATGACTACGATCAAATGCAATCTGGCATTCTCCATGACTTTGAATTTTGCAGCCATCATACTGGCGATTACGGGGATCCTGAACCCCGTAGTAGGCGCTCTCGTCCACAATGCAGGATCTGTGCTGGTAATCATAAACTCCAGCCTGCTGCTGACCTATAGGAAAAAATAATTCTGGCCGTCTGCCGGAAAAAGGAGCTGGCACATGAAATATTCTCGAATTTGATTCATGTGCCAGCTCCTTTTATATAGTTCTGTTTTTATATTTCCTCTGCGGTTTCTTCCAGCAGGTCCAGGATCTGTCCGATTCCCTTCTTTCCAAAGGAAACTCTGCTGTCATTCAAGATCAGGCAGGGAACGCTCATGATCTGATACTTCTCTTTCAGCTCCGGATAATGGGCCAGATCAAACATTTCCGCTGTGACCAGAGGATTTTCCAGCGCAATCTTCTGGGCCGCCATAACCACATCCGGGCACATGGTACAGGACAGAGAAACTGCAATCTTCAGATCTGTCTTCCAGGTGATCTTCTGGATCCGCCGCCGGAGATCTTCTCCCATAGACTGGCCGGGACCCGCCCCATTATATAAAGCGATAATAAAAGAATTAAATTCATGGCCTCCGGGAACTCCGTGGAATTCTGCCCCAAGGTAATTCCCCTGACTGCTGCAGATCCGCAGAGAAGGGCAGGTGACACCTTCCGCTCCGGCCCTCTGTATCGCATAGCGGACCTTTTCACTTAAAGGTTCCATTTCCCGGACAAATCCTTCCACCTCCCGGGACAAATAGGAAGCATCCAGATAAACCTTAACCAGGATTTCCTTTTCAAACCTGGCAAATACCGGAACTAAAGATTCTTTCATCTCTTCTGTAAGAAAGCCTTCCCCACCAGAGGATATTTTTTCCTTTTCTTCCCCCTGAGCCGGCTTTTT
>DVGR01000040.1 GCA_018712605.1 Candidatus Choladousia intestinigallinarum | reverse complement strand
CCGATATACTTTTTCATTTCATTGAAGCGGACGACTCCGAACTCCATTAAGGTATATAATATCGTCATTTTGTATTTCCCGTTAATCAGCGACAGTGTGTAGCTGAATCCAGTTGAACTAAGACATTCGTTTGCTATACATCTTTCACTCATTTTACGCTCTCCTTTAAGCAAGTATTTAATATACTTACTGATATCTCACTTTTCTATGTGTACTGTTTTTTTGTTTTATTCTTGCTATGATTATAATATCAGCAATAGAAGATGTCAATCTCAAAGGAAAAGCGCCTCTGTACTTTATGTCACTTATTCCTGCGGTTTCAGCGGACCATAAAAATAAGACGCTGTGGCGCCGCCGTCAATGAGAAAATCCGATCCGGTGATAAATGCGCCTTTTTCACTCATGAGAAGCTCTGCTACATTTGCAATCTCATCCGCGGTACCCGGACGTCCTGCAGGACATTTTGCAAACATATTTTTATAAAAGTCTCCTCGAGGTCCGTTAAACTCATCTATTGCCAGCGGTGTTACTACAATTCCTGGAGAGATGGAATTTACACGGGCTCCCTTTTCTCCCCACTTTACAGATTCCGCCATAACACGTTTCTCATTGCATCGTTTTGCCAACTGATAGGCATGGAGAGTGTCTTTAATATTTTCCGGCTGAAGGATGTCCAGTTTCAGGAGATCTTCTGAGGGCGTGCAGGCAAGCAGCTCATCTTCCTCCGGGGTCAGGGCCGGCATCCGATGTCCGGACTGGCTGGAGATCGTTACCCCAACGCCGCCTTTTTTTGTGACCTTCCCCACTTCTTCCAGAAGTACCGCTGTTCCGTAGAGATCTACTTTCAGAATTGCTTCAACGGGAGCCTGGCTGGGAGAAACTCCGGCCGCATTCACCAGCATAGCGACGTCTCCGTATTCCTGCGCCTTTGCAATCATATTTTTGATAGATTCTCTTGAAGAAAGATCCATCTCCATGGCTTCCACGTCAAAGCCTGCATCATTCATAATCTTTGCAATTGCCTGTGCGTTCTCCGGTTTTTTATCCCCAATCACGATCTTCATGCCATAACCCATACGGCGGGCGATTGCCATACCGATCTGTCCTGCCCCGGTTAAAATCATTACATCTTTTTTCATAATCCATACACCTCTCTCTTTTTGACGACTCTATTGTAATCTTTCCAAGAAAAACAGTTTCAAAGGAATCGGACAAGTCCTGTCTCCCTGTTCATAGGATTTTTCCGTTTACATTGTCTCCCTGACCCATATCTGTTTTCTTTACAGCACTTTCTTGATCCAGGCTTCTACTGTGCCGCGGGAATCTGCCGCTTCAGCCCCATGGATAGAAAGCCCTTTTTCAATTGCAGCCCCTTTACAGATTTTCTTTAAATCACGTTCACTGCTTCCCATTCCGCTCCCTTCGTTGGTACAGAAAGGTATAATTCTTTTTCCTGTCAGATCATAATGCTCCAGGAAAGTATACATAGCCATCGGCATACTTCCCCACCATATTGCGTGTCCAAATTAATACAATCAACATCTTGTGGCTATCGTTTTTGGATTTGCAAAAGCACCACAAGATATGTACTTTTTCATTCTTCCCCGCGCACCCACATGGTATTGGGTATCGTTTTTCGACTTGCAATTCCAGACTGAGCAGCCGCGTTCTTTCCTATTAAAGGAAGCCTACCGTTTTTCGATTTGCTATCGTTTTTATTTTACATCAAATCCGCCTGAGAATCCACCACAGAGAAAGGCCCGGAACCCAACGCTCAAAATCTGGTTCCGGGCTTATTTTTACATCTCCGTTGTGATTTCAGTCCCATTCCTGAAAGTAAAGACCACCCTGCCATCTGAATAAACCGTAGCATAATCGATTAACTGATAGAACAGCCGGTCATCAAAGGCAAGCGGCAGTTCATGGATCTCCCCAAGCTCGAACAGGAATCCGCTGAAAATATCATATTTGAATTCCCTCTCTTTCCGTTCTTTCTCCAGGCTGTCCATCCTGCTTTCCAATGCGGCATACCGGCTGACGTATCCGTCATACCGTTTCCGGTAATCATTCTGGTCCATTTTCCTCGTGGCATTTTCGTCTATCAGCTTCTGGATCAGCCCCGTGGTCACTTCCATTTCACTTCTGACCTCTTCCATCTCCCGGTCGATTGCCTTGCAGTCACCTAAAACGTGCATAACCGCCCGGCAGTCATCAATCAGGCTGTCCCTGTTCTCCATCAGGCTGCTCAACGCTTCCAGGAACAATTCCTGTATCCTCTGCTCATACAGATGGGGCGTCGTGCATTTATGTTCTCCTTTAAACTTGGCGTTGCACTGCCAGACTGTGCGCTTATATTTGCTGTTGGAATGCCACACCTTAGAGCCGAAGTATGCCCCGCAGTCCCCGCATTTCAGCTTGGCGGAAAACGGGCTGCAGCAATTGCTCCTGCCCGCCGCCCTCCGGCGCTCCATCTCCAATTGTACCAACTGCCACTCGGAAGGGGAAATGATGGCGTCATGGCTGCCCTCCACATAATACTGCGGCACTTCACCTTCATTCGTTTTCCGTTTCTTAGAGAGGAAATCCACCGTGTAGCACTTTTGCAAACGGGCATCGCCTTTGTATTTTTCGTTGGTCAGGATATTTTCCACCGTCCTATGACGCCACTCGCTTTTCCCGGTCGGCGTGGGAATCTCCTGCTCTGTCAGATACTTTGCAATGGCATAAGGCGTTTTCCCTTGCATGAACATCCGGTAAATCAGCCTTACGGTTTCCGCCTCCTCCGGCACAATCTCCATCTGCCCGTCCTCGCCTTTCTTGTATCCGAGGAAGGTGCTGTACGCAAGGCTGACTTTGCCGTCTGCAAAACGCTTTCTCTTTCCCCAGGTAACATTCTCCGAGATGGAGCGGGATTCCTCCTGCGCAAGGCTGCTCATGATGGTAATCAGCAGCTCGCCTTTGGAGTCAAATGTAAAAATGTTCTCTTTCTGGAAA
>DVGR01000039.1 GCA_018712605.1 Candidatus Choladousia intestinigallinarum | reverse complement strand
CATGCCCAAAAAAGGACGGGCAGGTCTTTGTCAATGTAATCTCTTAAAAGGTTTTGAACTGGGGTACCAGTTTCATCAGCAACTTTATATTTTCCATTAACAGCCTTCTTAAGGGCCTTTACCATCACCGGAGCGTAACATCCAAAGCTGTCGGGATCGTAGGGGCTTCCGCAGAAGGCTTTTCTTGGATCACCGCCGTAAGTGACTCCGTCTTTATTTACAAATTCTTCTTTTTCAAGACAGGTATTTATAAATTCATCTACAGAAATAGGAAACCCCAGATAGTTTAAAAGCATCACGGCAGAGACACTTTCGCATCCGGTGGGATATTTTCCTTCCTGGCTGATGTAGGGGACTTTGATGAGTTTCATGAGTAGGGCTCCTTTCATTTAAAAATTATATGTTATATCAGGTTGTGTTTAAGCATAATGTATTTATACACTAAATACAAGAATGAATAGAATTAAAGTTTAACATAAATAAAAGAGAAAAAGTTGATTTTAATTCTATAATAACTCAAGGTTTTTTATTCTTGACAGGATTGACCTTTTGTGTAATACTTTATTGTGTTAAAGAGAATAGGTTCTATAGGCATGAAGGAGTGCAAATGATACTACTTATTTTGCATTCCTTTAACTATATGATCAGGATATCGAAAGGTATTACAGATGAGGATTAAAAAGATTCAGACAGGGAGAATACACATACCTCTGAAGGTTCCTTTTAAGACGGCTTTAAGAACGGTGGAGTCCGTGGAGGATGTGATTGTCCGCATTGAGACAGATACAGGAGAAGAAGGATTTGGGGAGGCGCCTCCTACGGCGGTGATTACGGGGGATACCCTGGAATCTATAGAAGGAGCCATAAAGAATTTTATTGGGCCTTCTCTGACGGGGATGGAGATTGAGAACCTGGACGGCATTATGAAAAAGCTTCATGGCTGTATGAAGGGAAATACCTCCGCCAAGGCGGCAGTGGATATGGCCGTCTATGATCTGTACGGGAAGAGCCTGGGACGTCCCCTCTATAAGCTTCTGGGGGGAGCCAGGGAGGAATTGACTACGGATCTGACCATCAGCGTGAATCCCATTCCTCAGATGGTGGAGGACAGTCTGCGGGCTGTGGAAGATGGGTTTCATATTCTCAAGATCAAAGTGGGAAAAGAAGGATATAAGGATGTGGAGCGTATCCGGCAGATCCGGCAGGCCGTGGGGCCTGAGGCAGTGATCCGGGTGGATGCAAACCAGGGCTGGACGGCCAAGGAGTCTGTGAGGATGATCCAGAAGATGGAGGATTTGGACCTGAACATTGATCTGGTGGAGCAGCCGGTTCCCGCAGAGGATCTGGAGGGAATGAAATTCGTCAAAAGCCGGGTATATACAAGGATTCTGGCGGATGAGACGGTATTTTCTCCGAAGCAGGCCATTCGTGTTATAGAGGAACAGGCGGCTGATATGATTAATATTAAGCTGATGAAAACCGGGGGAATCTATGAGGCTCTGAAAATTATAAATATTGCGGAGATTTATGGAATAGAATGTATGATCGGCTGTATGCTGGAGAGCAAGATCGCAGTCAGCGCCGCGGCGCATCTGGCGGCGGGCAAGAGCATTATCACAGCCGTTGATCTGGACGGGCCGTCTCTGTGCAGGGAGGATCCCTATGAGGGAGGACCGCTGTATGAGGGGGCAAAAATAAGAATGCCAAAGGAAGCTGGGATCGGTATCTTAAAGGTTCCGGCAGCCTTTCAGTAGAAAGCAGGCGTTACATATATGGAAAAGACACATTTATTAGAAGTCAAGGATTTAAAGGTATCCTTTGCCAGTAAGAAGACAGAGGTTCCTGCCATTCAGGAGATCAGCTATTATCTGGACGAAGGAGAGGTTCTGGGAATCGTAGGTGAATCGGGAAGCGGAAAATCCGTTTCCTCCCACTGTATCTTAAAGCTGCTTCCTGAAAACGGAAGAATCAAAGGGGGGCAGATTCTTTTTGAAGGGAAGGATCTTCTTCCCATGAATGCCAAGGAGATCGCTAATATCCGGGGAAATAAGATCAGTATGATCTTTCAGGATCCTATGACCTCCCTGGATCCTCTGTTTACGGTGGGGCATCAGATCGAAGAGTCTTTGAAAAAGCATACGAATTTGAATAAAAAGCAGAGAGAAGAGCGGATTATCGAGCTTCTGGATATGGTAGGCATCAATCAGCCGGAGAAGAGGATGAAGCAGTATCCCCATGAGTTTTCTGGGGGAATGAGGCAGAGAGCCATGATTGCTATGGCGCTGAGCCTTGGGCCGAAGCTTCTGATAGCTGATGAGCCGACGACGGCCCTGGACGTAACGATTCAGGCCCAGATTATAGAGCTGCTGAAGAAATTAAAAGATGAGCTGAATATGGCCATTATTTTTATCACCCATGATCTGGGAGTCGTATCTGATATCTGCGACAAGATCATCGTTATGTATGCGGGTGAAATCATTGAATCAGGGAAGAAGAGACAGATTTTCTATGAGAGCAAACATCCCTACACGGAAGGGCTTTTGAATTCTGTTCCCAAGATAGAGCAGTCCAGACAGGAGAAGCTGGTTCCCATTGAGGGAAATCCGCCGGATATGCAGATTCTGGGGGATGAATGTCCCTTTGCGCACCGGTGCGGCTATGCCATGAACATCTGTGCCAAGCGTAAGCCTCCGAAGCTTACCGTGGATGAGGGACATGAGGTTTCCTGCTGGAAATATTATCGAGAAATGATAGAATCGGGTGAGTAAAATGGAAAAAGATATCCTTTTGGAGGTCAGGAACCTGAAAAAGTACTATCAGGTGAAGAATGGCCTTTTTAAGAAAGTGAATGTAAAAGCAGTGGACGATGTCAGCTTTACGATCCGCCGGGGGGAGACTCTGGGGCTGGTAGGGGAGAGCGGCTGCGGCAAGACGACCCTGGGAAGGACGATCCTGCGGCTTCTGGAGCCTACAGACGGAGAGATTATCTTTGACGGAAAGGTTATCAACCAGGCGGATATGAAGGATTACCGCAAGAAGATGCAGATTGTTTTTCAGGATCCCTACGCTTCTTTGGATCCCAGAAAAACCGTGGCTGATATTATAGGGGAAGCGCTGGACATCCATCAGCTTTATAAGGATAAAGCAGAGAGAAAAGAAAAGGTTCTCCGCCTTATGGATCTTGTGGGATTAAGCGACAAGTTTTACAACCGTTATCCCCATGAGTTTTCAGGAGGGCAGAGACAGCGTATCGGTATAGCCAGGGCTTTGGCGGTTTCGCCGGAATTTATCGTCTGTGATGAGCCTGTGTCTGCCCTGGATGTGTCTATTCAGGCCCAGGTCATTAATATGCTGGAGAGACTTCAGCATGAAAGAGGGCTTACATACCTTTTTATAGCCCATGACCTGGCGGTTGTGAAGCATATCAGCGACCGGATCGGCGTTCTGTATCTGGGGCATCTTGTAGAGCTGGCTGACAGCGAGGAGCTGTACCGGAATCCTCTGCATCCCTATACTCAGATGCTTCTTTCCGCAGTGCCGATTGCGGATCCAGATGAATCTGAAAAGAGAAAAAGAATCAAGCTGGAAGGGGAGGTACCGTCTCCCATTAATCCTCCTTCCGGGTGTCCTTTCCGCACCAGGTGCGAGCAGGCCTGCGATGCCTGCAAGGAAAAATTCCCGGAGCTGAAGGAAATTGAAAAAGGACACTGGGTGGCCTGCTCCCAGGTTCAGAGACAGTAAGGAGGAAGAAGCTTTATGGAATTGTTTCAAAAGATTATAAAAAGAGTTTTGCTGGCAGTGTTCAGCCTCTTTGTAATTGTTACCATTACTTTCTTTCTGATGAACTTAATTCCCGGCGATCCGTTTATGTCTGAGAAAGCCAATCCAGAAGCCCAGGCGGCTCTCAGGGCCAAATACGGACTGGATCAGCCGATCTATGTGCAGTACGTAAAATATCTGGACGGGCTGCTTCACGGAGACATGGGAAACAGTTACGTTCTGCAGAAAGGACGTGAGATTTCCACTATTGTCACCGAATCCTTCGCTGTTTCTATGTCCTTAGGTATACGGGCCCTGATTCTGGCCATCCTGATTGGAGTTCCCCTGGGATGTATTGCCGGACTGTGGAAAAATAAAGCGCCGGATGCCTTCATCCGGGTGATCTCGGCAGTGGGAATTTCGGTTCCGGGATATGTGATCGCAGCGATTCTCATGCTGGTGCTGGCTGTTTCGCTTCGGCTGCTTCCTACTTCCTATAACAGGCCGGGAGGAACGGTGATGCCTATTATCACTCTGGCCTTGTATCCCACCTGTTATCTGATCCGTCTTACAAGAGCCAGTATTCTGGAGGTACTCAACCAGGATTACCTGAGAACAGAGAGGGCCAAGGGAATGAGCGAGACGGTGGTAATTTTCGTACATGCGCTGAAAAATTCCCTGATTCCCATTATTACATATCTGGGGCCTCTGACGGCTTCGATCCTGACGGGAGGTTTCGTGGCTGAAAGCGTGTTTAACGTTCCAGGCCTTGGACGGTACTTCGTAAGCGCCATCAATTCCAGAGACTATACGCTGATCATGGGTACCACGATCTTCTATGCGGCGCTGATTATTTTTATGAATCTGGTATGTGATATCCTCTATCAGATCGTAGATCCCCGGATCAAACTGGATTAAAAAGAAAGAAAGCAGGAATTCAGAATGC
>DVGR01000038.1 GCA_018712605.1 Candidatus Choladousia intestinigallinarum | reverse complement strand
CGGTATTCAGACAGAAAAAGAAATTTTAAAAGACAGTTCAGGTGTATGGACGGTTGTGTTTTGAAAATCCCTGAAAGGAGAATAATATGTCAGGAGCAATTTACGAAAAACCGGAGTATTTTATCAATCGGGAGATAAGCTGGCTGGGATTTAACAGCAGAGTTCTGTCAGAGGCAAAGGATAAAAGCCTGCCGCTTCTGGAACGTCTCAAGTTTTTAAGTATTACCGCCTCCAATCTGGATGAATTTTTTATGATAAGGGTGGCTTCCCTGAAGGATATGGTTCATGCCAAATACACAAAAAAGGATATTGCGGGGCTGAGTCCTTCCGACCAGCTTAAACTGATCGGGGAGGAGACCCACACCCTGGTGCAGCAGCAGTATTCTACGTACAACCGCTCCCTTCTTCCAGCCATGAAGCAGTGCGGCCTGGAGCTGATCACAGAGCATGAGCGCCTTTCAAAAGAGCAGGCAGCCTATGTGGATCAGTACTTTGAAGAGAATGTATATCCGGTGCTGACTCCCATGGCCCTGGATTCTTCCAGGCCATTCCCTCTGATCCGCAATAAGACGCTGAATATCGGCGCCCTTGTGCTGAAAAAAGAGGTGGCCTGGCTCAAAGAAGAGAACGGTGACTCAGGGAAGAAAGAATCGGGAAAGAAGGGAAACTCATCTAAGGAAGAGAAAGGAAAGCTGGAGTTTGCCACCGTACAGGTACCTTCAGTTCTGCCAAGAGTCGTCTTTCTCCCGGAAGGGAAGAAGGGACAGCGCTGCGCCATTCTTTTGGAGCAGATCATTGAGAGGAATATCGCCAAGCTTTTCCTGAATTACGATGTGGTCTGTGCCCATCCTTACAGGATCATGAGAAACGCTGATTTGACCATTGAGGAAGATGAAGCGGCGGATCTTTTGAAGGAGATTCAGAAACTGCTGAAGAAGCGGCAGTGGGGCGAGGTGATCCGTTTGGAGATAGAAGATAAAATGGAACCTAAGCTTCTGAAAACCCTGAAAAAGGAACTGAATGTAAAAGATGAGGATATTTTTAAAATCAACGGGCCTCTGGATCTGACTTTCCTGATGAAGCTGTACGGCACGGAGGGAATGGATGAGTTCAGGAATAAGCCTTACCAGCCTCAGCCCGTCCCAGGTATGAATGAGGAAGAGGATATTTTTACACAGATCCGTAAGGGGGATATTTTCCTTCATCACCCGTATATGACTTTTGCGCCTGTGATTCAGTTTGTGCGACAGGCGGCCTCGGATCCGGATGTACTGGCCATTAAACAGACTCTTTACCGGGTGAGCGGAAATTCTCCCATCGTTGCGGCTCTGGCCCAGGCGGCGGAGAACGGCAAACAGGTTACGGTGCTGGTGGAGCTGAAGGCAAGGTTTGACGAGGAAAATAATATTCTGTGGGCGAAGATGCTTGAGAAAGCAGGCTGCCACGTAATTTACGGTCTGCTGGGCCTGAAGACCCACAGCAAGATCACTCTTGTAGTGCGCAGGGAAGAGGATGGAATCCGCCGTTATGTCCATCTGGGGACAGGAAATTACAATGATTCCACGGCGAAGCAGTACACAGACTGCGGAATTTTGACTTGTTCGGAACCTATCGGGGAAGATGCAACGGCTGTGTTTAATATGCTTTCAGGATATTCGGAACCGAAGCGGTGGAATAAACTGGTGCTGGCGCCAATCTGGCTGAGAAAGCGGTTTTTGGAGCTGATCCGCAGGGAAACCGCCTACGCCAGGGAGGGACATCCTGCCCAGATTATTGCTAAGATGAATTCCCTGTGTGATCAGGAAATTATAGGAGCTCTTTATGAAGCGTCGGCGGCTGGGGTTAAGATTGATCTGATCATAAGAGGGATCTGCTGTTTGAAGGTGGGAATTCCGGGGATCAGCGAGAATATCCATGTACGCTCCATTGTGGGAAATTTCCTGGAGCATGCCAGAATCTTTTATTTCCGCAACGATGGGGAGGAAGAGTTCTATATGGCCAGCGCTGACTGGATGCCCAGAAATCTGGATAAACGTGTGGAGATTCTTTTCCCCATTGAAGACCAGAAACTAAGAGAAGAAGCTCGCCACATTCTGGAAATCCAGTTGGAGGACAATGTAAAGGCTCATATCCTTCAGCCGGACGGCAGCTATGAGAAGATAGACAAAAGAGGAAAGGTGCTGATCTGTGCCCAGGATTATTTCTGCCAGGAGGCAGAGCAAAGGGCTAGGGCGCCTAAAGAGGAAGAGCAGAGCAGAATCTTTACTCCGGCTCAGCCGGCTGAGGAAGCTTAAGGGAGGAGGTATACCATGTTTCGTGACCATACAAAGACGGTTCGCATCGGGGACCGGGTGATAGGCGGCGGCAATCCCGTGCTGATTCAGTCCATGACCAACACAAAGACGGAGGACGTGGCGGCCACAGTTTCTCAGATTAACCGGCTGGCGGAAGCCGGATGTGAGATTATACGCTGCGCCGTGCCCAACCAGGCGGCGGCCAAGGCCCTGAGGGAGATCAAAAAGCAGATTTCCATTCCTCTGGTTGCGGATATTCACTTTGACTACCGGCTGGCTCTTGCGGCGATTGAGGCGGGAGTGGATAAAATCCGTATCAACCCCGGCAATATCGGAAGCAGGGATCGTGTCAAAGCGGTAGTGGATGCGGCCAAGGAGAGGCAGATCCCGATTCGGGTGGGAGTAAACGGCGGCTCTCTGGAAAAAGAGATTCTGGAAAAATACCAGGGGGTGACGCCGGAAGGGCTCGTGGAGAGCGCCCTTTTGCAGACGGCTATGATTGAAGAAATGGGATATGATAATCTGGTGATCAGCATAAAGGCATCTGATGTGATCCTCTGCGCAAAGGCACATGAACTTCTGGCAAAAAAGACATCCTATCCCCTTCACGTGGGGATCACTGAGGCAGGAACCGTCTTTTCAGGAACGGTGAAATCCTCTGTAGGCCTTGGTATCATCCTTTACCAGGGCATCGGAGACACCATCCGGGTTTCCCTGACGGGAGATCCCATAGAAGAGGTGAAAGCAGCCAAAGCCATTTTAAAGGATCTGGGTCTTCGGAAGGGAGGAATCCAGGTGGTTTCCTGCCCGACCTGCGGAAGGACGCAGATTGATCTGATTCATCTCGCAAACCAGGTAGAAGAGATGGTGGCGGACATTCCTCTTGACTTGAAAGTGGCTGTTATGGGCTGTATTGTAAATGGTCCAGGAGAAGCGAAAGAGGCGGATCTGGGAATTGCCGGGGGAAAGGGCGAAGGCCTGCTGATTAAGAAGGGGCAGGCTGTCAGGAAGGTTCCGGAAGAGGAACTTTTGTCTGTCCTGCGCCAGGAGCTTTTGGACTGGGAAAAACAGTGTGTGCAACAGGATTAAGGAGAGGATTGGATGCAGAAGTCTTTTTTTGAGGTTTTCCCGTCGATTCAGCTAAAGGATGAAGCCAGAGAGCGTATGGCCCATGCTTTTGTCAGCCGGGTCACTGTGAATCGGCAGAAAACCTGTCTGCATATTTATCTTGAGAGCGATAAGCTGATACATAAAAAATATATTTTTGAAACAGAGCAGGCCATTCATGACCAGCTCTTTTCTGATGTTTTGATGAGTATAAAGATCATTGAGAAATTTCGGCTGTCCAGGCAGTACACAGCCAAAAATCTCATGGAAGTTTACGAAGAGAGTATTCTCCAGGAACTAAGAGATTACAATGTGTTTCTGCACAATCTTCTGGCTGAAGCCAAAAAAGAATTCCTGGACGAGGATACCCTGAAGATCACCTTTCAGGATTCTGTGATCGCTGACGGTCACCAGGAAGAGCTCTTGCGGATCTTGGAGAAAATCTTCTGTGAACGGTGCGGGCTGTCTTTGAAAATTCAGGCGGAGAGAGAACAGGTTCAGAAGGGCTCTCTGTGGGAAATCCATGAGAGGGAGATGGAGCAGGAGGTAGCTGCCATCACTGAAAAATACCGCTCTGTAAAGGCAGAAGAGCATCAAAAGCAGGAGAGCCAGGAAGGGGAAAAAACTTCAGCCTCCCTTCCGGGAAAAGAAGCGAAAAAGGAAAAGAAAGAGGCGGGGCAGGGAGAGAATGCCGGTTCAGGATTCAAAAAGCCGTCGTCCTCCAGAGAGTGGTACAGCTCTGCCAAGCGGTCCGATAACCCGGATGTGGTTTACGGCCGTGACTTTGAGGGAGAGCCCGTGTGGATTGAGCAGATCACAGGAGAGATCGGTGAGGTGATTCTCCGGGGCCAGGTGCTGGAGCTGGAGGCCAGAGAACTTCGCAATGAGAAAACTATATTGATCTTCAGTCTTACGGATTTCACAGATACCATTGGCGTCAAGCTGTTTTTAAAGAACGAACAGGCCCAGGAGATTGTGGGTCAGATCAAAAAGGGCGGCTTCTACAAGCTGAGAGGTGTGACCACCATAGACAGGTTTGACAGCCAGCTTACCATCGGAAATGTTTTTGGAATAAAAAAAATACCGGATTTCAGAGAAAAACGGATGGATACCAGCCCGGAGAAGCGTGTAGAGCTTCACTGTCATACAAAGATGAGCGATATGGATGGAGTCTCAGATGTAAAGGATATCATAGGACGGGCCATGAGCTGGGGGCATTCTGCCATAGCCATTACGGATCATGGGGCTGTTCAGGCCTTTCCGGATGCCAATCATGCGGTGCCCAAAGACAGCAGCTTTAAGGTGATCTACGGAATGGAGGCTTATCTGGTAGATGATCTGAAGGAGATTGCCGTGAACGAAAAGGGACAGGGGCTTGAAGATTCTTACGTAGTGTTCGACCTGGAGACGACCGGCTTTTCACCTACGGCCAATCGGATTATAGAGATCGGGGCGGTGAAGGTTGAGAATGGGAAGATTACGGACCGCTTCAGTACCTTTGTAAATCCCCAGGTACCTATCCCCTTTAAAATCGAAGAGCTGACGCATATCAGTGACAATATGGTGCTGGATGCCCCGGTGATAGAGACGATCCTGCCCCAATTCATGGAGTTTTGCAGGGACTGCGCCATGGTGGCTCACAATGCCGCTTTTGATATGAGCTTTATTGAGGAAAACTGCCGCCGGATAGGACTTCCCTGTGATAAGACGGTGGTAGATACGGTGGCTATGGCACGAGTGCTTTTACCTAAGCTGAACCGGTTTAAGCTGGACACAGTGGCAAAAGCTCTGGGGGTTTCCCTGGAAAATCACCACCGGGCGGTGGACGATGCTGCCTGTACAGCGGAAATCTTTATCCGCTTTCTGGATATGCTCCATGGGAGAGAGATTGATACCCTTCAGAAACTGAATGAGCTGGGGAAATCCTCGCCGGAGCAGATTAAAAAACTGCCTACTTACCATGCTATTATTCTGGCAAAAAATGATATCGGAAGGGTGAACCTTTACAGGCTGGTGTCCTGGTCCCATCTTCAGTACTACAACCGCCGGCCCCGGGTGCCTAAAAGTGTCCTTCAGAAATACAGGGAGGGCCTGATTTTAGGATCCGCCTGTGAGGCGGGAGAGCTGTACCGCACCCTCCTTCGGGGCGGGTCTGAGCAGGAGATTATACGTCTGGTGAATTTTTATGATTACCTGGAAATCCAGCCTTTGGGAAATAATATGTTTATGACCCGTGAAGATTATGAGGACCGTAAGACAGTAGAGGAACTGCAGGAGCTGAACCGGAGAATCGTAGAACTGGGAGAACGTTTTTCTAAACCTGTGGTGGCCACTTGTGACGTCCATTTCCTGGATCCCAAGGATGAAGTTTACAGAAGGATTATTATGGCCAGCAAGGGCTTTAAAGATGCGGATGAACAGGCGCCTCTGTATTTGAGGACCACAGAAGAGATGCTCCGGGAATTCTCCTATCTGGGAGAAGCCAAAGCCAGGGAAGTAGTGATTACCAATACGAACAAAATTGCCGACATGTGTGAAAAAATTTCTCCGGTCCGCCCGGATAAGTGCCCTCCGGTCATTAAAGATTCGGATCAGATTCTAAGGACTCTCTGCTATGAGAAGGCCCATGAGATCTACGGAGAGAAGCTCCCTGAGGTAGTGGAAGAACGGTTGGAGAGAGAACTGAACTCCATCATATCAAACGGTTTTGCGGTAATGTATATCATCGCCCAGAAATTGGTGTGGAAATCCAACGCAGATGGATATTTGGTGGGTTCCCGCGGTTCTGTAGGCTCGTCCTTCGTGGCCACCATGGCCGGAATTACGGAGGTAAATCCACTGCGGCCTCACTATTACTGCCCAAGCTGCCATTACAGTGATTTCGATTCGGAGGAAGTTCTTTCCTATGCGGGCCGGGCAGGCTGCGATATGCCGGATAAGGATTGTCCTGTATGCGGAACAAAGCTCAAAAAAGAAGGCTTTGATATTCCCTTTGAGACCTTTCTGGGATTTAAGGGTAATAAGGAGCCGGATATTGACTTAAATTTCTCCGGGGACTATCAGAGTAAGGCACATAAATATACGGAGGTAATCTTCGGCGCCGGGCAGACCTTCCGGGCGGGGACGATAGGTACTCTGGCGGATAAAACAGCTT
>DVGR01000037.1 GCA_018712605.1 Candidatus Choladousia intestinigallinarum | reverse complement strand
TCTCTTTGTTTTCCTCACTGAGCATACGGAACAGAGTATTCTGCAGCCCGGTAATGGGGATCGTAAGAACAATCCCGCCGCCTTTTTTCTTAAAGGACATTTTCTCGCTCATCCGCTCAAATACTTTTTGTACTTTGAATTTAGGCAGAAAGCTTATAGTGACCAGCCTTGCCGTTCCCCGAAATCCGAGAATGTCCAGAATCTCAGAGGGAGCGGTTCCCTGCCCCCGGCATCTGTAGCTGATAGGAATATGCAGGGAATCCATTACCTTGTTGATCTTTTTTTCTTCTTCCAGATGTGTTACGGAAATCATCATGCGGAACGGTACTTTTTTTTCTTCCAGCACATGCATTTCTATTCCTCCTCAATTTCAACCAGAACATCATCGTCCGCTGCGGACAATTCACCTGCAGGCAGATGTACCCTTCTGGATTTGTGCGAGTAGAGCAGCCCCATAATCTGAATGGCAATCAGGGGAGCCAGAGCCACCAGTGCCACAACGCCGAAAGCATCCGTTACCACATTGCCTCCCAGCATGGTACAGGCCCCCATGGCCAAGGGAAGCAGGAAGGTGGAGGTCATGGGACCGCTGGCAACACCGCCGGAGTCAAAAGCGATACCGATGAACACCTTGGGGACAAAACGGCTCAGCGTCAAGGCTATAATATATCCAGGTACTATAATCCAATAAATACTGATTCCTGTCAAGACTCGAATCATGGAAACTGCCACAGCGCAGGCCACACCGATGGAGAGGGCCAGATTCATCATCTTGTGAGAGATCATTCCGCCCGTGATTTCTTCCACCTGGTGGTTCAAAACCTGTACGGCCGGCTCTGCCTTGACAATATAATAACCAATTACAATTCCTATGGGAATCAGAAGCCATTTTGTGGCTCCGTCCGCCAGGCTGCTTCCCAGAAGGTTTCCCACGCAGGCGAATCCTACGTTTACTCCAGTCAGAAACAAGATCAGACCTACAATCGTATAGACGAAACCAACGCTCATACGGAGAAGCTGCCTTTTACGGTAGCAGCGGGTCAGAAGCTGAAAGATTACCAGAACGCCGGCGATGGGTAAGATGCTGACCAGGACTTCCTCCGCATATTGGGGAAGGGAAGAAGCGAAGAGGCGCACCACGTCCTGGGTCGTGTCTACTGCCGCAATCTCTGTAGCTGTGTAGACGGCATCTGTGGGATGGTAAAAAATTCCCAGGAGAAGTACCGTCATAATAGGTCCTATACTGCACAGGGCAATAAGACCGAAACTGTCACTCTCGCCATGCTTGTCGCTGCGGGCGGCAGACAGACCTATTCCAAGGGCCATAATAAAAGGCACGGTCATTGGACCAGTGGTCACTCCGCCGGCATCGAAGGCTACTGCCACGAATTCAGAGGGAGAGAGAACGGATAAGATGAAAAGGAGCAGATACAGGGCGATTAGCATTTTGGAAAGGCTGACGCCAAACAGAATACGAAGCACCGCAACTACGGTGAACACACCTACTCCGATGGCCACAGTATAGATCAGCACCATATTGGGAATCGATGCCACTTGGTTTGCCAATACCTGTAGGTCAGGCTCGGAGATAGTAATAATCATGCCCATAACGAAGCTGATGAAGCCGATGAGCCATAAGCTTTTCTGCTTCACCAGCCGTCTTCCAACTCCCTGTCCCAGGGGAGTCATGGACATCTCTACTCCTAACTGGAAAAATCCCATTCCAAGAATCAGAAGGAAGGCGCCTGTTAGGAACAAGACCAGGGTGCCTACCTCCATGGGGACGAAGGTGACGCTCAGAAGCAGGACAATGACTGTGATAGGCAGAACACTTGACAAGGATTCTTTGATTTTTTCTTTTAACTTCTCATGCAAAAGCTTTAACCTCGCTTTTCTTATGATTTAATTTAGATCGGATGAAAAAATGTGGATGATCTTTTCCTCAATCCGCAGCAGGCTTTTGGCGTCCTCAGGTCCCAGGGCTTTCAGAAGAGCGGCGGCCTGCAGAAGGGTTTCTCTGTACCGGGCTTCAAATGTAGAAATACCAGACTCGGTTATGGAAACCAGGATCTGGCGGCTGTCACGAGGATCAAGAGTCTTTAAAATCCATCCCTTTTCCTCCATATGTTTCAGTAAAACAGCGACTCTGGCCGTACTCACGGACATCACCCGGCTTAATTCTTTGGGATTGACTGCATTCTTTTGATTCAGATAGTCAAGAACAAAAAATTCGCCTCGGGTCAGCTCCAAGAGATGCCTGTTGAGAGGAAAATGCTCGAGACTGGTCTTCAGCGCCAACAGCTTCCTGGCAGCAGCGTAATAGTCCATTTTTATCCCTCCAAAATCACTAACACTGTTAGTTAGTTTAACACGGATTTTGCAGTTATGTCAACCGGATTTCGGATGGTTTTTTGAAAAGATATCTGAAAAGCTTGGGGAATAAAAGTTTGCAGATAAAGTTTTCAGGCGTCCCGCTCCTTCCCATGGGGAAGAGAGCAGGACGCCTGTTATTTCTGGAGATTTACAGAACTTTTTTTCGGGCGTCAATATACTGAATCAGTATGTTCAAAGTTTCATCTACGCCCAGTTTACTACTGTTGATGCACAGATGGTAGTTTCTGGAATCGCCCCATTTCAGATCGCAGTGGCTGTTGTGATACTGTCTTCTGCGCTTATCCTTTTCTTTAATGAAATCCTCAGCGTCTTTTTGTGTCTTGTGGTACAGTTCCATAATGCGGGCTACCTTTTTGTCCATGTCGCCCTGGACGAAAATGGAGATCAGACCTTTATAGGGCTTCAGCACGGTTTCCGAACACCGGCCCACCACCACGAAGGATTCCCCTGATTCAGCCTTTTCCCGAAGGAAATCAAATTGCAGCAGAGCCAGATTATAAGAGGGAGAGCTGTCCATTCCCCTTACTTTGCGGTTCAGCAGCTTGCTGCGGCGTACCTCGTCGTGGGCTCTCAGATCCCGGCTGTCCAGCCCTTTCTGTCCGGCAATCTCATCCAGAAGATTGTGGTCATAGAGAGGAAGCTGATATTGGGCGGCCAGTCTCTCAGCGATCTCATGGCCGGCGCTGCCGAACTCACGGCCTATAGAGATAATCATTTGTTCCATAATATGTCCCCCTTCCTACAGATATCTTACATAGATCATAACCATGGATATCAATACTACTATTATAGTAGCAGGTGCCATGGATTTGCAATATCTTCCCCATTTAATCAGATGTCCTTCTTTAGCGGCGGTGGCGATACCTACTACATTGGCAGAGGCGCCGATGGGAGTAGCGCTGCCGCCAACGTCAGTTCCCATAGCCAAGGTCCAGGAAAGCACTGAAAGATCCACTCCCTGGGTGGCGGCAAGGTTGCTGATTACGGGAATCATGGTAGCTGCAAAAGGAATATTGTCTATGAAAGCGCTGGCAATAGCGGAGAGCCAGATAATAATCGCAATCATGACAGGAATGTTTCCTCCGCTGATAGCGCCGATGACACCGGCCATCATTTCCAGAATCCCAGTCTCTTCCAGGCTTCCCACCACGACGAACAGCCCCATGAAAAACAACAGTGTCTTGTAATCTACTTTTTTCAGCAGGGTTAGAGCGTCTTTGCCGGCTGTGATCAGAGTGACGGCAGCGATGAATACGCCTATAAAGGAGACAGTGAGTCCTGTCTGTGCGTGTGTGATCAGAAGGACTACCGCACACAGGAAGATGACGCAGCTTGCGGCAAAGCCTTTCCGGCTGGTAATAGCCTCCGACGCCTTGGGGTAAGAGGAAGGATCACGGTCAGTTACCGCTCCTTTGAGCAGTTCTTTTTTGAAAACAAGATAAAAATAAACCATTACCGCTGCCAGACAGACCAAGGCGATCAGCCCTGTATTTGTGATAAAATCCGCAAAGGAATATCCCAGGGAAGTTCCTATGATAATGTTTGGCGGATCCCCGCACATGGTGGCTGAACCGCCCAGATTCGCACAGAAAATTTCGGCAAGAATCATGGGAACAGGCTGGAATTTCAAAAGCTGGGACAGCTCAATGGTTACGGCAGCCAGAAACAGGATAACGGTAATACTGTCGATAAACATGGCCAGCCCAAAGGAGAGAACCATGAAAGTGATGAAAATAGGAATCACCTGATAGTGAACCAAACCGGCGATCTTCATGCAGAGCCAGCGGAAAAACCCTACTCGGGCCATTCCTTCCACCATAATCATCATGCCGGCAATAAAAATGATGGTTTCCCAATTAATGCCTGTGGAAGTTTCACCGCTCTGTCCGGCCGTATACCAGAACCCCGGCGTGAAAATCGTCTGGACATTTAAGGTTCGGATCACTGCGTCCATGCTGTGCATCCCCAGTCCGAACACCAGAACCAGGGAGAGCAGGGCGCAGCCCAGAGTGACGATGTGCCGCTCAAATACTTCCGTAATAATCAGAATAAACATTGCAAGAAAAATTACGACTGCTAAAATTTGTGCTATCATTTTTTCATTCCTCTTAAGTCTTTCTGTTTTTTGTCCGTGGGATCCAACAAATCCCAATAGGAAATAATAGCAGAAATGAATCGGATTTTCCAGAGTAAATATGACTTTGTGCAAAATTTTTGTATCAGCTCAGCCATCAGGTATGACACGGATGATTTATGCTCGCATAAAAA
>DVGR01000036.1 GCA_018712605.1 Candidatus Choladousia intestinigallinarum | reverse complement strand
GGTATGGCATTTCCAGGTGATTGAAAATGAGAGCAGCGAAACCGTTGTGCTTGTAAATGCACAGACCGGGAAAGAGGTATACCTTATGTAGGAGAAAAGGTGGGGAAATTAGATTTTTATGGATTAAGGAGATGAGTAAATGGCAAGAACGCACTGCTTTAGGACGGATTGGAACCGCCTGCTGAAAAATTATCCCATATACCTGGCTGTGCTGGGGGTTGCGCTCTCCCTTTTATTTTCTCTTGAAAGCTATGCGTTTCAGGAGGGGATGGTGAACTGCAATGTAGTTGATACTTATTTTAGGGCGGTCAATTCTCAGGGCCAGATGATAACATATGTTTTCTGTGCGTTTCCCTTTGCCGCTGTGTTTTGTGAAGATTTGGAACACAGATATCTGCGCTGCAGCATCGGCAGAACAAGCGTGAAAAAGTATGTATTGTCTAAGGCTGTTACTATTTATGCTTGCTCTGTACTGGTTATGATTCTGGGGACGGTTTTATTCCTTATTTACGTTTCAATCCAGACAGGCTGGACTTCTGATTCGTTCCAGAAGGATTTTTACGTGGCAGGCATGTACCGTTCGCTGATTTTAGAGGAGCACTATGCGGTTTATATGATTCTGTGTGCACTGCAGAGGGGAATGCTTGCAGGTGCTTTGTCCTTGTTTGCTTCCTTCGTATCGCTGTTTATTTCCAATAAAATGGTCACGTTTGTCACGCCGGTCTTAGCGTATCAGATCCTGCAGCAATTTGCGGGAAACGGCTGGGCTTCAGTGCAGCTTTTTGATCCAGCCATTTGGAGCTTTGATTCGGATTTTCAATACTTTCTGCTGGTGTCAGGAGTCTGCATAATCCCATCCGTTCTGTTTACAGGGGGGATTTACGCAAAAATAAAGGCCAGATTGTAGAGACAAAAAGAGGTGTGAAATGAAGCAATTACAGTATCTGTGGAAAAACTCTATTCTGAAGATTTTCAACCAGAAGATGGGACTCTTTGCCGTGCTGATGTTGATTACCAGCAGGACATACGCAGCTCCCCTGCGTCAGTATTCTGTGGATATGGATTATCCGTGTTCCTGGTGCATTTTTCCTTTTGTTATGTCTAGTTTCAGCTATCTGATTCTGTTTTGGTTTGCTGTAATATATGTGAATTCAGATGTTCCCTTTATGCAGCACGTAAATATGTATCATGCAATACGCATGGGGAGACGGCGCTGGGCGCTGGGGCAGATCGGGGGAATCTTTGTCCGTTCGTTTGTAATGGTAGTGCTGTCAGCGGTCAGTACGATCCTTCCCCTTCTGCCGGATATTGAGTGGACGAATGAATGGGGAAGCCTTCTGCGTACTGCCGCATGGACCAATGCGCTGAACCAATACCAGGGTTCGGTGACGGTCTATTATGAGATTTTTTCAGAGTTTTCCCCTCTTTCGCTGATGGCGCTGGAAATCTTCATTTGTACGATGCTCTGCACCATGATGGGTGTACTCATGTTCGCTCTAAGTTTATTTTTTAATAAAATTTGTGCGGTGGCAGGCAGTATGGCCCTGGCAATCGCCATGTTTTTTGTGGTGAGCGTGCCCATTCAGCTAAGGTACAAGCTTGCGTTTCTGGTTCCTACCGTATGGGCGGAACTGGCCAGAATCGCCACGCCGTCTCTTGGCTATTATTGGCTGCCCTCCTTGACGTATATGGTTGTTTTTCTTATTTTGACTATTTTAGGGATGAGCATATTTATTTTAGTGAAGGTACGACAAATTGAATTTGATTGGGAAAATGAGGATATATAGGAGAAAAAAATGGACAGAGAACAATGCGTGATCGAAGTGCTGCATGTCAGCAAGAATTTTAAGAACGTGCAGGTCTTAATGGATGTTTCCCTGCGCTGCGAGAGCGGAAGAATATACGGGCTTGATCCAGGACTAAGACGTCCCGTAGGCAAGTATTCCCTTGGAATGCGGCAAAGGTTCGCTCTTGCCCAGGCTATCATGGAGGATCCAAAGATCCTTATATTAGATGAACCCATGAATGGGCTGGACAAGAACGGCGTGAAGGAGATCAGAGAACTTCTTCTTGAAATGAAGAAGCAAAATAAACTGATTCTGCTGGCAAGCCATAACAGAGAAGACATACAGGTCCTGTGTGATGAAGTCTATGAAATGGAGGACGGAAAGCTTCGTAAGCTTATGGGTCAGCAGCTTTAAAAAAATTTCTTCACTCCATAGTGAACCCGGTATTCCCGCAGAGTCATTCCTGTCTGCTTTTTAAATTCTTTTCCCAGATGGCTCTGAGATGAGAATCCCAGATAGGCGGCTATCTCGCTGTAGGAGTAGGCAGAGTACGTTAATAGGTTTTTGGTCAGGTTTATTTTTTCTCCAAGGATAAATTGTGTGATGGTCATGCCTTCACTCTGCTTAAATAAATCCGAGAGATAATTCGCATTCAGGTACAGGTTTCTGGCAATATCCTGGATGCGGATTTTTTCGTGGAGATGACGGAAGATATAATCCTTGCATTGATTGATACGGGGGTTTTCTTTTTTTCTGCCATCGGCGCGCCGACGGGAATTCAGATCCGCTACAGCCTGGGCATACTGGTATTCATACTGGTGTACCACGGTTCGTATCAGCACAGGGTCAGACAGTTCCTCCAGCTTCTGAATGAAGATATCACTCATAGAAAAAGCGATTTCCGGCAGGAGACCGCCCCGGATAGCGGCTCGGCTGGCCAGCGTGACGATGACAATCCCCCAGTTTTTCATATGGCGCAGTTCATCCTTGGCCAGGGTACCGATCTGTCCGATGTAATCCTCATCCAAGCTCTGCTTAAGAAGCCCCAGGTTCCCTTCCTGGATGCTGGTAAATTCCCGTACCTCCTGGTCGTAAGGATTGTGGGGGCGGCCATGCTCCTGGTTCTCGAAGAGGGCCAGAGAATACGTTTTAGCCAGCTCATTGAGAAGCTGCCGCTCGGGGCAGTTGTACTGAATGAGATCGTCAAGGGAAAGGCTTTTTTTGGAAAAAAGATTATGGGCAAGAAGGAGATCCATGGCAAAATCACTGAAAGAACAAATGGGCGCAGCCTTCTCGAAATCCTTTGAAAATGCAGGCAGAGCTATCTGTTCTTTCAGGAGCAGATCCGAGTCAAAGCGCACCGGCCCCGTCAGCAGAAGCTTTTTCCTTATGGGAACCAAAGCATAGAAGAGGGAGTGGTTGACACAGAAAAGGACGGGGCAGGTGGGGAAACCAAGCTTTTGCAGAAAACTGCCAAGAACTTCTGAGGGCAGGCCGTTATCCTGGAAGTCTCTGCGGGAACAGAAGGTCTGCTCTTTAAAAGGAGGCTCCAGTGGAAAAGGAAGGAGCTTAACAATAGTATGCAGATGATTGGAAATATGTCTGAATAGGTACTGCTGATTCATGGGGCGCCTCTCTTTCAAGAAAAAATCACGATATCACCAGTGCTATTGTACCATGAAAGTAATTCCGTGAATAGTATCAAATAAATGAGAAAAATGATATAAAGAACTGGCGTGTTCTTTTAGAATAAGAGGCAGGAAAGGAGGATTTATCATATGAGAGCAGAACTGTTTGTCAGTGAAGAAAACCATTGTTCCCAGGTACAGCGGGGAACGTTTACCTTTGCGGCGGACAATGGAGAAGAAAATAAGGTGGTAAATCTGTATCCCCGGGAGAGGGATCAGGTTTTTGAAAGTTTCGGCGGGGCGGTGACAGACGCAGCCGGCTATGTGTTCAGCCTTTTGGATGAAAAACAAAAAGAGACGGTTCTTGACTGGTATTTTTCAAAAAACCAGATGAATTACGAGAGAGTGAGAATTCACATGGATAGCTGCGATTTTTCTACACATCTGTATTCAGCCGTGGAAGATGAGAAGGATGAAAAGCTGGAGAGTTTTTCCTTTCAGGACACGGAGCGGTACATACTTCCATTTCTGGATGCGGCAGAAAAAAAAGCAGGAAAGAGACTTAAAATCATGCTGTCTGCCTGGTCTCCCCCTCCCTTCATGAAAACAAACGAAAGCAGGATAAAAGGAGGCGCATTAAAACCAGAATGCCGGGAGCGGTGGGCGGAGTATCTCTGCCGGTATATTGAGGAATTTCAGAAAAGAGGTTATGAAGTAGAGAGGATGTCTATCCAGAATGAACCCAAAGCGGTTCAGCCCTGGGATTCCTGCCTTTACACGGCGGAGGAAGAACGGGATTTTCTCCGGGAATATCTCCATCCGGCATTGGCCAGGCACGGACTTTCCGGGATTGAAGTATTTATCTGGGATCACAACAAGGAGCGCCTCTATGAAAGGGCGTGCGCAGTGATGGATGAAGAGACGGAAGACCTGGCGGCAGGAGCAGCCTTCCACTGGTACAGTGGCGATCATTTTGAAGCCCTGGATCTTGTAAGGAAGCGATTTCCTAAAAAGAAGCTGATCTTGTCGGAGAGCTGTCTGGAATTCTGCAAATATGAAAAAGAGAAGGAAGGGATCAATGCGGCAAGGCTGGCCCACGATATGATCGGAAATCTGAATCACGGGATGTGTTCCTTCTATGACTGGAATCTGCTTTTAGATTCTCAGGGAGGCCCCAACCATGTGGGGAATTTCTGCGATGCCCCATTTCTCTACGACAAAGATAAAAAGGAGCTCATAGAGAGAAGGATTCTCCGGTACTATTGGCATTTCGCTCACTTTATCCGCCCAGGAGCGGTCAGGATCGCCCACTCACGGTATACGGATTTTCTGGATGTCACGGCCTGGAGAAACCCAGATGGGAAGCTCGTGTGCATAATTTTAAATAAATCCCATGAGAAGCAGAGAGTCGTTCTGAGAATCCAGGGGATGAGCGGAGAAACGGATCTTATGGCGGATTCTATATCCAGCATTGTCATTGAGGAGGAAGAGAAATGATCAGGAATCCCATTTTGCCGGGGTTTCGTGAACCAAAGGTCTTACAGGAATAGGCCAGAAGCTTTGTATAAAGCGCACTGCGGCGGATAAGAAAAAGTTGCTTACGCAGCCCGCCGCAGGCTTTTTTTATATCATCAGCCGACGCATTTTGCGGTTGGAATATAGGATGCTGATTATGAAAATCGCTGTAGTTTGCCGTGATGGGTAAAAACTGAGAGCGGTCGAGGATTTAGTTGCGGTTTTTTCTCCTTTAGATTATACTGGGAACAAAGAGAGGAGTTGTGGTAAATGCGGGTAAATCTTAGCTCTGGCAACTATGAAATTGTGGCCCA
>DVGR01000035.1 GCA_018712605.1 Candidatus Choladousia intestinigallinarum | reverse complement strand
CGGAGGCAGATGGCAGATGAAAGGGATTTATGACATACACAGCCATATTCTGCCGGGCCTGGATGACGGAGCCAGGGATATGGAAGATACCATGGAAACTCTGCGGGAAGCAGTCCGCCAGAAGATACAGGGGATCATTGCCACACCCCATTTTCACCCGGGAAAGTTCCTGACAGACAGCGGACAGGTTTTGTCAGTCTTAAGGCAGGTTCAGGAAGAATGCAGAAAAGAGAATCTGGAGATCCGTCTCTACCCGGGACATGAATGCTACTACTATTCGGGGCTGGTGCAGTCCCTGAAGGAGGGGCAGGCGCTGACTTTGGCCGGCAGCAGGTACGTGCTGGTGGAATTTTCTCCAAACTGCCTGTACAGCTATATGCAGCAGGGGCTTGAGGAATTATGGCGCAACGGCTACCAGCCGATTTTGGCCCATTTTGAGCGATATGCCTGCCTGGGTAAGAAGGAAAACCTTCTTCACCTGAGAGAACAGGGGGTTCTTCTGCAGATGAACCTGGGACGCCTTCAGGGGAAAGACACGTTTTTCAGAAAGAATCCCTGGGGACGTCTGGTAAAAGAAGGGCTGGTGGACTATCTGGCCACAGACTGCCATGGGATTTATTTCAGGCCCATGGAGGCCTGGCGGTCCTATCCATGGATCGAAAAGAACTTAAGCCCGGAAAGGCAGAAGAAGATTTTCGTCACGAATGTAAAGAAAATAGTAAAGAACGAATAGTGGGAGAGAACATGGAAGAATTCAAAACACAGGAACAGGTAAAAGCCTGGACAGAAGATGAAATCGAAATTGACCTGAAGGAGATCTTTTTCCTGCTGCTATACAAATGGAAGATGATCCTCATGGCTCTTTTGATCGGGGCAGTGCTCTTTGGCGCTTACCACACCTTTTTAATGCAGCCCTCCTACCAGGCGGACGCATCCATCTACATAACAAATACAGATTCAATGATTTCCTTTTCGGATCTGCAGTTGAGCGCAGCTCTGACAGAGGACTACGCCAATATAATCAAGAGCCGGACGGTCCTCAACCGGGTGATCGATGAGCTGGAGCTGGATCTTGATTATGAGGAACTTGACGAGCTGATCACGGTGGAAAATCCAGATTCCACCCACATTATTGAAATGCAGGTGGTATGCGGAGATCCGGAACTGAGCCGGAATATCACAAATGCCCTGATGAATATCAGTATCGACCAGATCTATCAGATTATCGGAAGCAGCGAGCCTACCGTGATTGATTATTCGATCGCTGAGTCGGTACAGGATGTAACCCCCAGCATTTTTAAATATATGGCGATTGGCGGCCTGCTGGGAGCCGTGGCAGTCTGTGCGGTGCTGATTGTCCGTATGCTTATGGACACCACCATGAAGTCGGAAGAAGATGTAGAGAAGTATCTTGGCCTGCCGATCCTAGCGGCGGTGCCCTACTATCGGGAAGGGAAAGGAAAATAGCATGGAACAGCAACTGAAATGGAGAATGGACATCCCGGAGACGAGAAAGGTGGTTCCGGAAGCGGACCAGCTGCCTTTCCAGGCCAAGGAGGCCATCAATGTGCTGAGAGGGAACATACAGCTCAGCGGGTTTGACCTGAAGGTAATCGCCGTGACCAGCGCCCTTGCCCATGAAGGAAAATCCTCTATCGCCTTCCGCCTTGCCAAGAGCATGGCGGGACTTAAGAAAAGAACGGTTTATCTGGACTGCGACATCCGAAATTCCCTTACCATGACCCGTTACAACATTCAGGACAATGTGCAGGGATTGACAGAATTTTTGTGCGGCCGCAATCCGATGAATGAGATTATCTACCGGACGGACGACCGGTATCTGGATATGATCTTTACAGGGGCGGTGGCCCCCAATCCCAGCGAGCTGGTATCAGGAAAGCTGTTTCAGATCCTGCTGGATGAGCTGAGGAAAAGATATGATTACGTCATTGTAGACACGCCGCCGGTCAACCCGGTTATAGACGGGGCCCTGATCGCAAAGCGGTGCGATGGGACGGTTCTCGTTATAGAGAGCGGGATCACAGAGCGTGCCCAGGTAGTGCGTGCTAAGAAACAGCTTGAGTACGCCGGCATTAAGATCCTGGGCGTAATCCTCAATAAAGTAGGTATGAGCCAAAAGGGCTATGGATATGGTTACGGCTATGGCTATGGCTACGGATATGGTTATGGCTATGGAGAGAAGAAAGACAAGAAGGACAGCGGGAAGAAACGGGGATGACCATGGGCAGTCGCAGGAGAAAACCTGAAAGATACGGCAGGCACTACAGAGCGCATCAAAGACGCCGGCGCAGAAGAACAATCGCGATCTGTGCCGCAGTGGGAGTCGTGGTCATAGGGATCAGCGGAATTTTTCTGGCCCGGGCCTACCAGAGGCAGAGCCGCCTGCAGGTAACTGCGGGGAATTCTGTGGATATGAAAAGTGGTTACAGAAATATTACGTACCAGGGAAAAGAATATCAGTATAACAGCCTGATCACGACTGTGCTGTATGCGGGCATTGACTCAAAAGGGAAAATGGAGAGCAGCGGACAGTACAGCAATAAGGCCAGGGCAGACAGCGTTTCTCTGGTGATTTTAGATAAAAAGAGCCGGAAGATGAGCATTCTGGCCCTGAACCGTGACACTATGACAGAGGTGCGGCGCTATACCCTCAGCGGCTCGGATCTGGGAATGTACACCACCCATCTGGGCTACGCCTACAGCTATGGCGACGGAGGAGAGGCAAGCTGCGAGAATCTGGTGGAAGCTGTAGAAAATCTTTTGGGGATTCCCATCGATGAGTACGCTGTCACGAATCAGACCTCCATGCCCTATATCAACAGCCTGGCGGGAGGGATTACCCTGACCGTGCCCAATGACGATCTGGCGGAAAAGTATCCTCAGCTCCAAAAAGGAGCCACAGTAACCCTGGATGACTCCAATGTCACGGATTTCCTTCAATACCGGGACACCGCAAAAGACTTCAGCAATGAAGGGCGAATTGAACGGCAGCAAACCTATATCAACGCATATGTGCCCCGGATCAAGACACGTCTCAGTGAAGACATGAATGGAGTGTGGGAAGAGCTGCAGGAGATGGAGGATTATCTTCAGACCAGCATTACCCGGAATAAATATCTGGAAATGGCCAACCTTCTGGAATCCGTATCTTTTACAGATGCAGATTACTACAGGCCGGAAGGAGAGGATCAGGCGGGAGAACTCCACGATGAATTTTACGTGGATGAGGACGCCCTTCGGGAATTGGTGATCAGCCTGTTCTATGAAGAAATTTGACTTTGGTTTGAACTTAGAAATAAGTTTGAACATAGATGGCCCTCTGGGCCGAAATACGCGGGAAAGGAGGAGAGAGAATGAAAAGACTTACCGCATTTATTTGTGCAGCAGCCATGACCATTGGAATGACCATGACCGCCGCCGCAGCACCCAGCATTGGCTCACTGATCCCGGAAGCGCCCACAGTGGTATCCGGAAATATCCCCACAGGATATACCCTGACCGTGCAGGATGCTGACACATCAAGCTACACCAATACAACTGTAGTTACAGTCGTTGATCAGTTCAACGATGATACAGTGACTATGTCTGTAGCAGATGCTCTGACAGCGCTGGGTGTAGACACCGCAGCAGAGATCAGAACACAGAATGGCGTTGTTGTGGATGTAACAGCATACGAGGCTCTGACCCCGTTTGTTGATCTGGCCATTACAGACGGCACAAATGTAGAGTACACGCTGGACGGTGAAGTGACAGCTACCCTTCAGGTAGAGGTTGCAAAGGATCTGGCAGCAGAAGATCTGCTTCTTATGCAGGTGAATCCGGAGACCGCTGAGGTTTACTTCGTAGATGTAGACGAGTATGATCCCGCAACAGGATCTATCACGGCTACCTTCCCCTGCCTTGGGCCGTTCACGGTTCTGACAAACGCAGCTCTGTAAGACGCAGCTGTACATTAAATGCTTCGCGGAGAGAGATTCCGGCGATCTGCCGGAATCCTCTTTCCCGAAACAATGCGGAGAAGAGGATTCTTACACGTATGGCAAAGAATAATTTAGAACAAGAAAAACATCCCTTTAGGATGGTGATATATATTGCGGCTGTGATAATCCTGCTGGCCTGCATCCTGGTGATGGTCTTCCAGACCAGGAGAAAGCAGAAGGATTATGAAAATGAGATCGCCCAGATGTCTCAGAGCGAGACAGAGTATGTGCGCCCGGAGCGAACTACAGAAGCTGAGAGCGAGAGCGAAGCCGATACAGAGCCAGCCCCTGCGACGGAGGCAAAGGCAGAGGAAGATCAAACAGATGCGGATGAAGCTTCAGAGGCGGAATCCCAAGAGGAATCCCAGCCGGATTCCACGGAATCCGAATCATCAGAGGAAGAGACAGAAGAAGAATCCGAAGAGATCCAGTCAGATTTGAGAATCCTGGTGCTCAACGGCACCGGCGTACAGGGTGTGGCCGGATACTGGGCAGGCCAGTTGGAAGCAGATGGATATGAAGACGTCATATCCGCCAGCTATGAGGAAGAGGCAGAGGATGAAACGGTGATCTACACCCAGGCGCGCAGCCAGGCCCTGCCCCTTCAGGATTATTTCCAGGAGAGCCGGATCAGCATCGGGGAGATTACAGAGGGAATCCTGATGTCAGAGGGAGAAGAAGAACCCGAGGATGTGGATGTGTACATCGTAGTGGGAAAAACAGACGCACGGAGTGAGTGAGAATGTACCGAAGGAAATCAGAAAGATGGGTCAAGCACATAGACTTTATGGTCGTAGATATTATATCTCTGCAGATTTCTTTTGTTCTGTCTTACTGGATCAGGCTAGGAAGTCTCAATCCATATAGGGAACAGATTTATCTGAATATTGCAGTGATTCTGACCCTCATAGATGTGCTGGTATCTATCTTCTTTGAATCCTTCAAGAATGTCACAAAAAGAGGATACTACAATGAATTTGCCATGATGGCAAAACATGTATGCCTGGTGCTTTTATTCCTAAGCTTTTATCTGTTTTCCGTCCAGGCCGGGGCGAGCTATTCCAGAATCATAATATACCTTACAGGAATTTTATATATGTTTTTGGGCTACGTCCTTCGGCTCTGCTGGAAAAAATACCTGCAGAAACGGAAACAGGAAAAGGGAAAGCGGTCTCTGCTGATTCTCACAGCCCGGGAACTGTCGGTATCTTCCGTACAGGATATAAGAAATAATAATTATGAACAGTTCTGGATAGACGGGTTAGTGCTGATGGATGAGGATGCGTCTGGCGAAACCATAGCAGGAGTGCCAGTGGTATCTGCTATTGACCAGGTACTGAACTACGCCTCCAATAAGTGGATCGACGAAGTGCTTTTTAATCTACCGAAAAACATACCATACCCGGAGCAACTGGCAGAACGGTTTTATGAGATGGGAATCGTAGTACATACTAAGATTGCAGGCTCACCACAGCAGGTAGGAAAAAAGCAGTTTGTGGAGCGCATGGGCGGTTTTACCGTACTGACCACCAGCATTAATTACATATCCCTGAGACAGAGCTTTCTGAAGCGAAGCCTGGACATTCTCGGCGGGATCATTGGATGTGCTGCCACAGGCATTTTGACAATCCTGCTGGGCCCAGTGATTTACATACAGTCTCCCGGTCCAATTTTCTTCTCGCAGGTGCGGGTGGGACGGAACGGGAAACGCTTCCATATGTACAAATTCCGCAGCATGTACCTGGATGCGGAGGAAAGAAAAAAAGAGCTCATGGAGAAAAACAGGGTCAGCGACGGGCTGATGTTCAAGCTGGACTGGGATCCAAGAATCATCGGCAGCCGGGAGCTGCCGGACGGAACGTTGAAAAAAGGGATCGGGAATTTTATAAGAGAATGGAGCTTAGATGAATTCCCTCAGTTTTTCAACGTCCTGAAAGGCGATATGAGCCTGGTGGGCACCAGGCCGCCCACGGTGGATGAGTGGGAAAAATATGAGCTGCACCACAGAGCCAGGCTTGCCGTAAAGCCGGGAATCACCGGCCTTTGGCAGGTAAGCGGAAGGAGCAAAATCACGGATTTTGAGGAAGTGGTGAAGCTGGACATGAATTACATCAACAAATGGAGCATCGGCCTGGACATAAAGATTCTGCTGAAAACAGTGGGAGCAGTGTTCGGAAAAGAAGGCTCTATGTAAGAGAACAAATATAGAAAAAATGACAAGAAAATATATTTAGCGCAGCGCCTGAAGACAAGAGGGCGAGGAAGTGCGAGCAGAATGAGAGAAGAGACGCTGCGGGAGTGAAAAGATGAAGGAATCTGAGGGCTGCCGCAGCGGGTTTTTGTATATGGGGGAATGGGTGGGCGAAAATGTTCATCAAGAGCAGAAGAAATGGCTTAAATACAGTGTTTCTGTGTAAATGCTCAATGATCAATTGCACAGGCTTGCTGGAATGATGTTATCAGAAATAATAGGCACTAAAAGTTTGCCACAGACCTAAGAGAGAAATGTATTGAATATTTGGCTGTGGGATAGAGAGACAGAGCACGGCGATCACAGAGAGCTATGTAAAATATCCACAGCGTTGAGAATAGAGAAACAAAG
>DVGR01000034.1 GCA_018712605.1 Candidatus Choladousia intestinigallinarum | reverse complement strand
GCTTTTTCCTCCGATGGATAATCCTCCAGCGACACGATCCGTTTTTCACGCCGCATCGTTATATAGCACTCGTTGATCAGGATCCGTATCAGCCATGTTTTCCCGTATCTGTCATTTTGCAGCGTATGCAGCTTCGCAAAGGCCTTTACAATGGTTTCTGATATCGCATCCGAGCAATCCGCATCATTTCTCAGAAGCGTCTTCGCTACATGGAACATACTTTCTGAGGATGCTAGGATCAACTCGCCCAGTTGTTCTTTATTCATAAAAAGTTTTCCTTTCTGCCGGCCAGCTTTTCATCTTACATATGTTAGATGCTTAAGAGACTAAAATGGTCTTCAAAAAATGTGCGAATTTTTTATTTTTAAAGACTTTTTCCTGCGGAAAGCGTCAAAGGATTTTCACGGAATACAATAATAAAAATGTGCTCCGCGCATCTATGTGATTTTAAAAATCAGGCGCGAAGCACACTTTCTTATTATTTCTTTTTACTGCGATTGTGCAGCTTTTTCTACTTCACCGTGATCTTGCAGGTCGTCTTCAATTTCCCTGTCATCACTGTATGACCGCCCACCGGAGCGGAACCAAATATGCCGCTGCTCTGCAAATTTGATGCCCTGTTGCTTGCAGAGGGGTCCTCGATTTTAGCGACGTCTCCAGGTATCCCTGGTAAAGAGAAGAAGCAGCGGGAAGATCTCCAGTCTTCCGGCCAGCATGTCAATGGTGAGCACTGCGGTAGAGAAGTTTGAGAACACAGAAAAGTTTCCCATGGGTCCCACCAGCTCAAGGCCAGGTCCGATATTGTTTAAGGCGGAGGCCACCGCAGAGAAATTTGTCACTAAATCGTGGCCGTCCACTCCCACCAGCAGAACCGAAATGACGAAAAACAAAGCGTAGGCAACGAAGAAGGCGCTTGTAGTCCGGATTACCTCAGGTTCCAGAACACGGCCGTCCATCCGAAGTTTTTTTACGCTTCTGGGATGGAGCATAAGGTGGAGTTCCTTGCGGACGCTTTTAAGCAGGATGATCAGTCTGGAAACCTTAATGCCGCCTCCTGTACTGCCTGCACAGGCGCCGATAAACATCAGCGTAACCAGGATTGACCTGGGGATCACCGGCCAAAGGCCAAAGTCCGCCGATGAGTAACCGGTAGTGGTAATGATGGAGCCCACCTGGAATGCGGCGTGGCGCAGAGCCTCCCAGACGGGATACATATCCGATAGCACCAGTGTGATGATTAGGATAGAGACTAAAATAATGGCGAGATAGCAGCGAACTTCCTCCATGGAAAGCGCCTGTTTAAATTTTTTCCGCAGAATCAGAAAATAGGCAGAAAAATTGATTCCGAACAGGATCATGAAGATTGTTACCACAATCTGAATATACGGGGAATAGCCCGCCATACTGTCATTTTTTATGCCAAAGCCTCCGGTTCCGGCCGTTCCGAAGGTGATGGTCAGGGTGTCAAAAAGGGGTGCTCTCCCCAGCAGAAGGAGAATAATTTCCGCCAGAGTGAGAGCGATGTAAATAATATAAAGGATCTTGGCTGTGGATCTTACCGTGGGAACCAGCTTATTCACCGAAGGGCCAGGGCTTTCCACTTTCATGAGATTCATGTGGGAACCGCCTTTTATCTGAAGGAAAGCAAGAAGGAGTACAAGGACTCCCATACCGCCCAGCCAGTGGGTAAAGCTTCTCCAGAAGAGCATGCATTTCGGAAGGATTTCCACGTCCGTTAAAATACTGGCCCCTGTAGTGGTAAAACCGGAGACTGACTCAAAAAGAGCGTCGATAGGGTTGGGGATGGTACCGGTAATGACAAAGGGTACTGCCCCCATGATACTTAAAAGAATCCAGGAGATTGCCACGGTGACAAAAGCCTCTCGGGAATAAATCACGGCCCCTTTGGCCTTCTTCCTGGAGAGAAGAAAGCCCAAGGCAAAGCAGAGCGCTCCTGTAAAAGCAAAGGACCACCCTGCGGTCTCGCTGTAAAGCAAAGCGGTTATGAGAGGGAAAGCCATAGCGGCTCCTTCAATATACATCACATATCCAAGAATATATTTTACGATTGCGAAATTCATTTCCTCACCTGCTGCCTATTTTTTCTTCAGTATGTCTTTGAGATCATTTAACCCTTTTGCCGTGGTGACCACAATCACTGTGTCTCCAGGCTGCAGAGCATCCTGGCCTCTGGGAATCAGAATCTGGCGGTTTCTGTTGATGCAGGCGATCAGGAGGTTATCTTTCAGCTCCAGGCGGGAAAGGGGAACGCCGGTGACCTGAGGCGTTTCCTTGACGGAAAATTCCAGCGCCTCTGCCTGTCCGTCTAAAATATGATATAAAGTTTCCACGTTGCTTCCCAGAGAGTTTCCCATGGCCCGGACATAGCGGAGAATATAATCCGCCGTTATGTAACGGGGATAGATAATGCTTCCCAGATCCAGACCTTCCACTATATCGTCAAAAGCAATCCGGTTTACCTTTGTGATCAGCTTAGCGGAAGAAATTTTCTTGGCAAAAAGGCTCAAGAGGATATTTTCCTCATCCAGGCTGGTAAGGGTGACGAAGGCCTCGGCATTGGAAAGACCTTCCTCCATAAGAAGCTTTTTATCTGTTCCATCCCCGCAGACAATGGTGGCCTCCGGGAGCAGCTCGCTTAGCTCTTCACAACGGTTTTCGTCAATCTCTACTATGGTGACTTTAATTTTCATCCGCAGAAGGAGAGAAGACAGGTAGTAGCCCAAAGTCCCTCCGCCTACGATCAGGACGCTTTTAACCTGCTGGGTGGGGATCCCGATTTTGCTGAAAAATTTAGCGGAGTTTTCCGGTGAGGCAATGATGGAGATGCGATCCTGATCCTTCAGAATGAAATTACCTGAGGGAATGTAGACCTTTTCCTCACGTTCCACTCCGCACACAAGGATATCACAGCGGAGCTTTTCCATTATCTGGGCAATGGTCATGCCTCCAAGATTAAATTCGGGAAGGAGCTTGAATTTCAGAAGCTCTACCCGGCCCTTGGAGAAGGTATCCAGCTTGATGGCGGAGGGAAAACGCAGGAGCCTGGACATTTCGGTGGCGGCTGCGAATTCCGGGTTGATGATCATGGAAATTCCCATCATTTTCTGGATGAAATGAACCTCCTTATTGTAGATGGGATTGCGCACACGGGCGATGGTGTGGCAGTTGCTTACTTTCTTTGCAATCAGGCAGCAGAGCAGATTCAGCTCGTCCGATCTGGTCACTGCAATGAGAATATCTGCCTCTTCCACGCCGGCCTCGGATAAAACCTGGATACTGGAACCATTGCCTGTGACGCCCATAACGTCAATAGACTCCGAAAGCTGCTGGATTTTTGCCGGGTTTGTATCCACGATGACTAGTTCGTGGTCTTCATCCCTGAGCTGTTCCGCAAGGGTGGTTCCCAATTTCCCACAGCCCACTATAATAATTTTCATACTGACCTCCCTATTGTATGCCTGAATCTGTATCTCTGTGATGTAACAGGAGAGCAGGTTCGGGATTATGTATAATTGATGACTGCTATGATTATAGCACCAGTACAGGGCGCCGTCATTAAAAATTATAAAGAGACGGTAAAAAATGCACCCAAAAATATCCTCTTGTCTGCGGAAATTGAGTGACAAGTTCCGTGAAAAATGGTATAATCTTATATATTTGCAATAGGAATCCCATTGTTGTACAAGTTTAAAACTAAGTTGTATAACAATACACCTGCAAAAAAGGACGAGGAGGATTAAAAATGAGCGCAAGAGATACGATTGTACAGGGAAAGGCTGTGCTGGGGATTGAGTTTGGCTCCACCAGAATCAAGGCGGTGCTGATTGATGAGAAAAATGTGCCGATTGCTTCCGGCAGCCATGACTGGGAGAACCAGCTTGAGAACGGAATCTGGACTTACAGTCTGGAGGCTATCTGGGCCGGTCTGCAGGACAGCTATGCTAAGATGGCGGAGGATGTAAAGAATCAGTACGGGACAGAGATAAAATCCCTGGCCGCCATTGGCTTCAGCGCCATGATGCACGGATATATGGCCTTCAACGAAGCAGGAGAGCTGCTGGTTCCCTTCAGAACCTGGAGAAACACCATCACAGAGCAGGCTGCGGAGGCTCTGTCAGAGGCATTTGATTTCCAGATTCCTCAGAGATGGAGCATAGCCCATCTGTATCAGGCAATTCTGAACGGTGAGGAGCATGTAAAGGACGTTGCCTTTATGACGACTCTGGCTGGTTATATTCACTGGAAGCTGACTGGCGAGAAAGTGCTGGGAGTAGGCGAGGCATCCGGTATGTTCCCCATTGATATGGAGACCAAGGATTATGACGCCGGCATGGTGGCTAAGTTTGACGAGCTGACTGCGCCCAAGGGCTTCCCCTGGAAGCTGGCGGATATTATGCCCAAGGTGCTGGTAGCTGGGGAAAACGCCGGCGTACTTACAGAAGAGGGGGCAAAGCTTCTGGATGTATCTGGCAATCTTGCCGCAGGGATCCCTCTGTGCCCGCCTGAAGGAGACGCAGGCACGGGTATGGCCGCTACCAACAGCGTTGCCCAGCGCACTGGAAACGTATCGGCGGGTACCTCTGTGTTTGCCATGATCGTACTGGAGAAGCCTTTAAAGAAGAGACATCCGGAAATCGACATAGTGACCACGCCTACAGGAAGCTTGGTGGCTATGGTTCACTGCAACAACTGTACCTCTGACCTGAATGCCTGGGTAAATCTCTTTAAAGAGTTTTCGGAGGCCTTCGGCGTGGAAGTAGACATGAATAAATTGTTCGGAACCCTCTACAACAAAGCGCTGGAGGGAGATCCGGAGTGCGGAGGACTTTTGGCTTACAATTACTTCTCTGGCGAGACTCTTACGGGCTTTGATGAGGGACGTCCGCTCTTTGTGCGTACGCCGGAGAGCAAATTCAACCTGGCAAACTTTATGAGAGTCCATCTTTTCACAGCTCTTGGAGCTCTGAAGGTGGGATTGGATATCCTGTTCAGAGAAGAGGATGTAAAGGTTGACCGGATTCTGGGACACGGCGGATTGTTTAAGACAAAAGGTGTTGGACAGAGGATTATGGCGGCGGCTATGAATTCTCCTGTTTCCGTAATGGAGACAGCCGGAGAGGGAGGCGCATGGGGAATCGCCCTTCTTGCCTCATATCTGGTGAACAAGGGCCAGGACGAGTCCCTGGAAGCATTCCTGGATGAGAAGGTATTCGCAGGAAACCAGGGAATCAGCATGGATCCCGACGCAAAAGACGTGGAGGGCTTCGATACCTTTATCGAGAGATACAAAGCAGGACTTCCCATTGAGAAGGCTGCGGTAGATACTTTAAAAGCATAACTTTAAAGGGGCTGTTGCATTTGCTTAGTGCAGCAGCCCTTTCACGTGTTTCTCAGATTTCCTCAAAAATAACCTGTTCTTCTTCCAGCTCCAGAGCCACGCAGTAGCCGCTGGCATTGCGCAGCTCTTTGGGAAGATCCACCTCTACGATGCTGTTCCCTTCACAGGCCTTCATGAATCTGGAGACAAGAGGCTGGCCGGTACTCACCAGATAGGCTCCTTTTACATGGTTGGCGATATTTAAAAGATCCACCCGGGGGCGGGGCTTTAGGACATGGACGTAGAGACGGTGGCTCTTTCCTGTAAATTCAATTCCCTCTGCCTCATAGGGGTACAGAGGCAGCCGGTCTGTGCCAAAGATGGCTTCTGCATTTTCGGATACATAGCAGCCCACCTGATCCAAGATTTTTATACTTTCCTCTGGAATGCTTCCGTCGGCCCTGGGGCCTACGTTCAGGAGATAATTTCCTCCCCGGCTGGTGATTTTTAAGAGAATTCTCAGCACATCTTCAGGATTTTTCCAGTTTGTGTCCCAGCGGTTATATCCCCAGGTATCATTTAAGGTGGCAGGTACCTCCCACATGCCCGGATAGGGGAGCCTGGGAATGAAATTATCCCCCATGGTGGCATAATCCCCCAGATGATTTCCGATTCTTCCGCTGATCAGGCACTCTGGCTGCAGGGATTTTACCAGATCCACCAGTTCCTTGCTCTGAGCCGGGGTCATATCCATAGGCGTGTCAAACCAAATCAGAGAGATTTTTCCATATTCAGTGAGAAGCTCCCGAAGCTGCGGTTTTACCAGCTCGTCCAGATATTTCTGAAAATCCTTTCCCTCATTGTTTTTTCTGTATACAAAACCGTTGGGGTCGTGCCAGTCTTGAGCCTGAGAGTAATAAAGGCCCAGGCGCATCCCGTGGCGTTGGCAGGCTGTTTGCAGCTCTCTGAGGATATCGCGTCCGTCAGGAGAGGCGTCTGTGACATTATAGGGACTGCAGGCGGAGTGGTACATGGCAAAGCCCTCATGGTGCTTTGCTGTAAAGACCAGGTATTTCATGCCCCAGCTTTTTGCTTTGCGGACGATCCAGTCGGCGTCGAAGTGCTGGGGAGAAAATTTTTCTGCCAGTTTTTCGTATTCCTCTGCCGGGATGTCCAGATCATTCATGATCCATTCTGCGATGCGGTCTGTTTTTCTGCCCTTGTATTCTCCGGCCAGAAGGGAATAAAGTCCCCAGTGGATAAAAAGGCCAAATTTCGCCTGAGTGAACCAGTTGTCCAGGGGAGTGGCTGCTGTTGAATTTGTCATGGATAACCTCCTGTATAAAATTTATGCGTCTCAGATGCGGTGCCTCCCGCCTCAATAGGCGGCAGGTAACAAAACTTACGTATTCGTAATCCGCACTGCCGTGCTCCTTGCTTATACGGGTATTATATAAAGAAGGAGAAGAATGTCAAGTGAGAATAAAATTGAACTTTTGAACTATTGAAAAAGAAAATAAAAATAATATTGAACTAATCTCTGGAGCGTGGTATAATTCAACAATGAAATTGAACTTTAGGAGGGAGAGAATGCAGCAGGGAGTGTTTGCATACAGATTGAAGGAAGCTATGAGCCGTCAGGGAATGAAGCAGATCGATATGATCCGTGCTGCGCAGCAGCAGGGGATCAAGCTTGGGAAAAGTCATATCAGCCAGTATGTAAGCGGAAAAACGGTTCCCAGGGAGGATATGCTCTGCTTTCTGGCAAAAACCCTTAAGGTGGAGCCGGAATGGCTCAAGGGAGAGGAACAGCCTGAAGCGAAAGAGGAAGAACCAGAGCTGTACGAAAAAAATCCGGGAGGAATGAAAATGAGGGAATTTAAGAAATCTTCAAAATTGAACCATGTATTGTACGATGTCCGGGGACCGGTGGTTGATGAGGCGGAGCGAATGGAAGAATCCGGGACTCAGATCCTGAAGCTGAACATCGGAAATCCGGCTCCCTTTGGATTCAGGACTCCTGATGAGGTGATCTATGATATGCGCCGGCAGCTTGCGGAGTGCGAGGGATATTCCTCGGCCAGGGGACTTTTTTCAGCCAGGAAAGCCATTATGCAGTATGCGCAGACAAAGAAGATCCCCAATGTCTCTATAGAGGATATTTATACGGGCAACGGCGTCAGTGAACTGATTAATATCTGTATGTCCGCACTGCTGGACGACGGGGACGAGGTGCTGATCCCTTCCCCGGATTACCCTTTATGGACCGCCTGTGCGACGCTGGCAGGAGGAAAGGCGGTCCATTATGTCTGTGATGAACAGTCCGAATGGTATCCAGATATCGAGGATATCAAGAAAAAAGTAACGGATCGTACCAAGGCCATCGTGATCATCAATCCCAACAATCCCACGGGAGCACTCTATCCCAGGGAAATCCTGGAGCAGATCGCGGAGGTGGCAAGAGAGCATCAGCTCATCCTGTTCTCAGATGAAATCTATGACCGGCTTGTGATGGACGGGGAGGAACATATTTCCATCGCATCCCTGGCCCCGGATCTTTTCTGCGTTACCTTCAGCGGCTTGTCTAAGTCCCACATGATTGCGGGATTTAGGATTGGCTGGATGATTTTAAGCGGCAGGAAGGATCACGTCAGGGATTATATGGAAGGGCTTAATATGCTCTCCAACATGCGTCTTTGCTCCAATGTACCCGCCCAGTCTATCGTTCAGACAGCGCTTGGAGGACATCAGAGTGTCAAAGATTATATCGTGCCGGGAGGGCGGATTTATGAACAGAGGGATTATATTTACAAGGCTCTGAACGATATCCCCGGGGTTACTGCCGTAAAACCGAAAGCAGCCTTCTATATATTCCCCAAGCTGGATCGGAAAAGGTTCAACATCACTGATGATGAGAAGTTTGCCTTAGATTTGCTGAGGGAGAAAAAAATTCTGGTGGTCCACGGCGGAGGATTCAACTGGCAGCAGCCAGACCATTTCAGGATTGTGTATCTTCCCAGGATCGAAGTGCTTAAGGAGTCTATGGAGAAACTGGGTGACTTTCTCAGTTGGTACCGGCAGTAGCCGGATAGAAAAACCGGCGCAGCTATCGCTGCGCCGATTCCTGTTAAAATTATGGGGCGTCTTTAATCTCGCTGTGAAGCTCCTGCAGGGATTTTACTTCACCGTTTCCGTGCTTGTTTACGTAGCGGATGCCCTTGGCCGTAGCACGGGCGGCGGCTATGGTAGTCATATAAGGAATCTTTGCCTTGATGGCTGCCTTGCGCAGGTAGCTGTCGTCGTGGACATCGTCTTTTCCCACAGGAGAATTGACGATCAGGTCGATTTTTCCATTTGTAATCAAATCCAGGATGTTGGGACGTCCTTCATACAGCTTATTTACCTTCTCGGCGGGAATGCCAGCAGAGGTAATTAGCTCATAGGTGCGGCCGGTGGAGAGGATCTTAAAGCCATCGTCCGCAAAACTCTGGGCAATCTCCACTACCTCAGCCTTATCCTTGCGGTTTACAGAGATCAGCACTGTACCGGAAAGGGGAAGCTTGGACTGTGCCGCTTCCTGGGCTTTGTAGAAGGCTTCGCCGTAATAGGTGGAAAGTCCAAGGACTTCGCCGGTGGAGCGCATCTCCGGACCCAGAAGGGGATCCACTTCCGGGAACATATTGAAGGGGAATACCGCTTCTTTCACTCCATAGTATGGGATGTGCTGTTCCTTCAGGCTTTCTACCGGCGACGGACGTCCTGTGATTTCGGATGTAATAATGTCCGTGGCAAGAGGTACCATGCGGATATTGCATACCTTTGAAACCAGGGGAACGGTTCTGGATGCCCTGGGATTTGCCTCCAGGACGAAAACTTTTCCGTTTTCAATGGCATACTGCATATTCATCAGTCCCTTTACATGCATTTCTTCTGCGATCTTCTTCGTATATTCCTTTATGGTGCGCAGATTCTCCGGTGTAATGTGAACGGAGGGGATGATGCAGGCTGAGTCCCCTGAATGAACGCCGGCCAGCTCAATGTGCTCCATAACTGCCGGCACAAAAGCATGAGTTCCGTCGCTGACAGCGTCGGCTTCGCATTCCAGGGCATGATTCAGGAAGCGGTCAATGAGGATGGGACGGTCCGGGGTGACCCCTGTGGCAGCTTTCATATATTCCCGAAGGCTGTCGTCGTCGTATACTACTTCCATTCCACGGCCGCCCAGCACGTAGGAAGGACGAACCATAACCGGATAGCCGATCTTTCCGGCAATCTTAAGGGCTTCTTCGATGGTGGAGGCCATACCGGATTCAGGCATGGGGATTTCCAGCTTCTCCATCATCTCACGGAAAAGATCACGGTCCTCTGCCAGATCAATGACGGCAGGGGAGGTTCCCAGGATCCTCACTCCGTTTTTCTCAAGCTGTGAGGCAAGATTCAGGGGGGTCTGCCCGCCGAACTGCGCAATTACGCCCAGAGGCTTTTCTTTCTTATAGATGCTCAGCACGTCCTCCAGGGTCAGAGGCTCAAAGTAGAGTTTGTCTGAGGTATCGTAGTCAGTGGAGACCGTTTCAGGATTGCAGTTGACAATGATGGTCTCAAAGCCCAGCTTTTTCAGAGCTAGAGAGGCGTGTACGCAGCAGTAGTCGAATTCGATTCCCTGTCCGATACGGTTGGGGCCGCCTCCCAGAATCATAATCTTGGGACGGTCTGTGCTCACGGGATTTTTGTCCGGGGCATTGTAGGTGGAGTAGTAGTAGGCGCTGTCCGGGGTGCCGCTTACGTGTACGCCCTCCCAGGCTTCCTCCACCCCCAGGGAAATCCTGCGGCTGCGGATATCGTCCTCCGGGATTTCAAGGATCTGACTTAAGTATTTATCTGAGAAACCGTCCTTTTTAGCGGATACCAGCAGCTCATCTTTGGGAAGAGAACCTTTGAAAGCGGCCAGGGATTCTTCTTCCTCTACCAGTTCCTTCATCTGCTGGATAAAGTATTTTTTAACTTTTGTAATCTCATGGATCTCATCCACGGAGGCCCCTTTGCGGAGGGCTTCATACATAATGAAGTGGCGCTCGCTGGAGGGAGTGATCAGAAGCTGCAGAAGCTGTTCTTTTGTTTTCTCATGGAAATCTTTGGCGTAGCCCAAGCCATACCTTCCGATCTCCAGGCTGCGGATAGCCTTCTGAAAGGCTTCCTTATAAGTTTTGCCGATGCTCATTACTTCGCCCACGGCACGCATCTGGGTTCCAAGCTTATCCTCTACGCCTTTAAATTTTTCAAAGGCCCAGCGGGCAAACTTAATCACCACATAGTCGCCGTCCGGCACATATTTATCCAGAGTGCCGTACTTGCCGCAGGGGATGTCCTTTAAGGTCAGGCCCGCAGCCAGCATGGCGGATACCAGAGCGATGGGGAAGCCGGTGGCTTTGGAGGCAAGGGCGGAAGAGCGGGAGGTTCTGGGATTGATCTCGATGACCACAATCCGGTCGGTGACGGGGTCGTGGGCGAACTGGACATTGGTTCCGCCAATCACCTGCACGGATTCCACAATCCGGTACGCATATTCCTGAAGTCTCTTCTGACATTCCTGGGAGATGGTCAGCATGGGGGCGGAACAGAAGGAATCACCAGTGTGAACCCCCAGGGGATCAATATTTTCAATAAAGCAGACCGTGATCATGTTGTTGTCAGCGTCCCGGACCACCTCAAGCTCCAGCTCTTCCCAGCCGAGAATGGATTCCTCTACCAGTACCTGTCCTACAAGGCTGGCCTGAAGCCCTCTAGCGCATACGGTTTTCAGCTCTTCCCGGTTATAAACCAGTCCGCCCCCTGCGCCGCCCATGGTGTAAGCGGGACGGAGAACTACCGGATAGCCCAGCTCGTCCGCAATGGAGAGGGCTTCTTCCACGGAATAGGAGACCTGGCTTCTGGGCATTTCGATTCCCAGAGCGTTCATGGAATTCTTAAACTCAATCCGGTCTTCTCCGCGTTCAATGGCGTCTACCTGCACGCCGATGACCTTTACGTTATATTTGTCCAGGATTCCTTTCTGGGCCAGTTCGGCACAGAGATTCAGACCGGACTGGCCTCCCAGGTTGGGGAGAAGGGCATCCGGGCGCTCTTTTGCGATAATCTGTTCCAGACGGTCCACATTCAGCGGTTCTATATAGGTGACGTCGGCAGTTTCCGGATCGGTCATAATTGTGGCCGGATTTGAATTTACCAGCACAATCTCATAGCCCAGCTTCCGCAGGGCTTTGCAGGCCTGGGTACCGGAGTAATCGAATTCACAGGCCTGTCCGATGATGATGGGCCCGGAACCAATGATAAGCACTTTATGGATATCTGTTCTTTTTGGCATAGAAACCTCCTGCATGTAAGTTTTCCTTTTGCTATCTTCTATTCTATAGCGACTAACGAACTGCTACCTCTATTATACAGAAGAATTGAAAAAAGGATAGAAAAATTTTTAAAAATGTGATATAAAAGAAAAATAGGGTGCCTGCGCCAGTAGGCATGTAAGTTTACTCAGGGAGCGACACAAGATGATTTGGAAGAATAAGAATATTCAGCTTAAAAAAGGTGCAGATTTACGGTTCCAAGGGGATCGTATACTCTTTTTTAAGTGACTTACATATAAAAAGTTAAGTTTATTTAAAGAAAGCGGTCTCCCGATCCAGAAAAAATTTTGGTGAAGGAGTTTTTTTATGTCTAAAATCAGGAAACAAATTTTTTTACTGTACATGATTTCTATTCTGGAGAGCTTTAAGCTTGCCGGGGCCTCATGGGTGGCTTTGCTGGCTGCCAGAGGATTTTCCATGCTGGAGATCGGAGCGGCGGAGAGCATTTTTCACGTGGCAAGCCTTCTCTTTGAAGTTCCCTCAGGGGTGATTTCGGATGTATTCGGGCGGAAGCGGTCTATGGTCATGTGTCACTGTATGTTTGCTCTGTCCGCTGTCACGATGATTCTGGCGGATTCCTTTCCGGGGATCGGGGCTGCCATGGTTTTAAATGCCTTTGCCTACAATTTTGCTTCAGGCACTCGGGAGGCGCTGGCGTACGACAGCCTGAAGCAGGAGGGCAGGGAGGAAGAGTATGTGTCCTTTTCTTCCTGGGAAATGATGATTTACCGTCTGGGAGCGGCGGGAGCCACCTTACTGGTTGGTCTGGCCCTTTGGATGGGCTGGCGAAAGGCCTATACCCTGGACGGAGGGATAAGTCTGGTGTGCGTAGGGCTTGCCCTGGGGCTCTGGGAGCCTGCTTTTGGTCAAAAGAAGACGGAGAAACAGGGACTGCGGGGAATCTTCCGGGAGACTGTCTCCTGCTTTCAGGAGAGCTTTGCCTTTATGGGAAGGAATCCCAGGGCGATGGGCCTGATGATTTGGAATGCCCTTATAGGGGCCTGCGCCACCCTGACCCTGTATTTTCTGCAGGCAAGACTGACGGATGCGGGGCTGGAGTATAAAAATCTTGGACTGGCGCTTTTTTTCATGACCCTTGGCGGGGCGGCAGGGGCAAAAGCCGTGCCTCTTTTCCATTCCTGGAGGTACAAAAAACTCTCCCTGCTGTGTCTTGGGGGAGTGGCCCTGGGATTTGCGGCCTCCACTGGGGAACAGCCTTTGCTGATGATCCTTGGAGGCTTTGCCGGCGCCTTTTTTGACGATCTCATCCAGGTGCGCACAGATGTGCTTCTGAATGGGATGGTGCCTTCGGGACAGCGGGCCACTCTGCTTTCTATTTCTTCGCTCTGCTTTTCTGGAGTGATGATTTTTCTGGCCCTGCTGTTTGGGGGGATCTACGGCTGAAGCCCAGAGAATTCCTTGAGGGAAAAGCGGAAGTATGCTATCATAACCGCATAGCGGTTTCTGCGTATACCGCAGAAATCCGAGCGATAAGATCAGCCGGCGGCGCCATGAAGCAAGAGGGGCTGTTCTGTCTAAAACGGAATACAAAAGAAGGGCTTTATTATGTACATTGCGGATTTACATATTCATTCCAGATATTCCAGGGCTACCAGCAGGGACTGCACCCCGGAGCACCTGGAGCTGTGGGGAAGAAGAAAGGGAATTGGCCTTTTGGGAACGGGAGATTTTACCCATCCTGCCTGGAGGGAGGAATTGAAGGAGAAGTTGGAACCGGCCCAGGAGGGCCTTTACACCCTCAAGGAGGAATACCGTATCCAGGACGGCACGGCCAGAGGGGAGAATCCCAGGTTTGTGATTACCGGAGAGATCAGTTCCATCTATAAAAAAAGAGGAAAGGTTAGAAAGGTACACAGCCTGATTCTCCTTCCCGGCCTTGAGGCGGCGGAGAAGCTCTCAAGGAAGCTGGAAGAGATCGGAAATATCCACTCCGATGGACGGCCCATTTTGGGACTGGACTGCCGGGAGCTTCTGGAGATTACCCTGGAGCTCTGTCCGGAGGCCATCTATGTACCGGCCCACATCTGGACGCCGCATTTTTCTCTTTTTGGGGCCTTTTCGGGCTTTGATTCCCTGGAAGAATGTTTTGAGGACTTAAGTCCCTGCATCCATGCGGTGGAGACGGGGCTTTCTTCGGATCCGCCCATGAATTGGCGGGTTTCGGCTCTGGACCGCTGCCAGCTTATCTCCAATTCCGACGCTCATTCCCCAGCCAAGCTGGGGCGAGAGGCCAATCTTTTGGAGACTGGGCTCTCTTACCCGGAGCTTAAAGAGGCTATAGAAGAAGGAAAGGGACTTGCGGGCACCATCGAATTTTTCCCGGAGGAAGGGAAGTATCATATGGACGGCCACCGCAAATGCGGGCTCTGCCTGACTCCGGCCCAGACTCAGGAGCATCAGGGAATCTGCCCTGTGTGCGGCAGAAAAATTACCATAGGCGTGTCCCACCGGGTGGAGCAGCTTGCGGACAGGCAGGAGGGCTTCGTGCCTGCGGGAGCCAAAGGATATGAGAGCCTGGTTCCTCTGCCGGAGGTAATCGGAGCCTCTATGGGATGTTCTGCCTCCAGCGTGAAGGTTCAGAGACTGTACTGGCGGATGCTGGAAGAGCTGGGGCCGGAGTTTGAAATCCTGCGCAGCCTTCCAGAAGAAGAGATTGAAGGTACGGCCGGATCCGGGATTGCCGAAGGAATCCGCCGTCTGCGGCAGGGAAAGGTAGAGCGAACGCCGGGATTTGACGGAGAATATGGAAAAATCCGGCTTTTTCAGGAGGAAGAGCTTTCAGGGCCTGGGGGTCAGCTTGATTTTTTTGACCTTCTGGGGCTGGATGGGAGCAGAGAAAAGGACAAAAGCCCATCACAGTCTAAAAAGAAGATTCGGGAGAAAGAGGATGACACCAACAAGAATCTTCAGACAAAAGAGGCTTCGGCAGGAAAGACGCTGAACCGGGAACAGGAGCAGGCTGTCCATGCTCAGGCGTCACGGATCGCTGTGATTGCCGGGCCGGGAACCGGAAAGACGGAGACTCTGGTGTCCCATATCGCTTATCTTATAGAGGGATGCGGCGTAAAGCCTTCGGAGATTACGGCAGTAACCTTTACGAACCAAGCGGCAGGGGAATTGAGGGAAAGGCTGCAGAAACGTCTGGGCAAGAGACGAAAGCTTCAGGAGATGCAGATCGGAACCTTCCATTCCTTATGCCTGAAGCTTCTGAAGGAGGAGGGCATGGATGTCCGGCTGGTAGATGAGACGGAGACGTTGGAGATCGCCAGGGAGCTGAAGAAGGAATACGGGCTTTCGCAAAAGCCGGGAGAACTGCTTTTAGATCTCTCTAAGTGGAAAAATACAGGGAAAGCCGAGGGGGAGCAGGCGCAGCTTCTGGCCGCTTATAACAAAAAGCTGGAAGAGCAGAAGGCAATGGATTTTGACGATCTGCTTTTGGAAGCGGTTAGGAGGGCCGAGAGTGCCAAAGGCCAGGATTGGAGCGGGCATTTTTCTTATATCTGCGTAGATGAATTTCAGGATATGAATGCCCTGCAGTACCAGCTTCTCATGGCCTGGGGGAAAAATGGAAAAGAACTGTTTGCAATCGGGGATCCCGATCAGGCGATTTATGGATTCCGGGGTTCGGACTCCTCCTGCTTCCATAAGCTGAAGGAGTCCGGCGGCAGCCTGGAGGAAATCCATTTGAAAGAAAACTACCGCAGCGGGGAACCTATTCTCCGCCTGGCTCAGGCCGTTATTGCGGAAAATCCCGGCCAGAGGATTCCCTTGCACCCCAATCGCCAGGGAAGGTATCCAGTGCGGCTGGCCGTGGCTCAAAGTGAGATGGGGGAAGCGATTTTCACGGCAAAAGAGATTAACCGGCTTACCGGAGGCATCGGGATGCTGGAGGCACAGGAAAACAGCAGAAGCAGGGGAGAAGGAGAGAACCGCTCCTTTGGTGAGATCGCTGTTCTGTACCGAACTCACCAGGAAGCCCGGCTGCTGGAAAACTGTCTGAAACAAGAGGGGATTCCCTACGTGGTGGCAGGAAGAGAGGATTTTCTTAAAGAGGATAAGGTCAGAGGGACAGTGGCATTCTTCCGAAGCCTTTCCGGGGAAGAGAGCGGAGAGGAACGCACACTGTGCCTTAAGCTTCTGTGGGGGCTTGACGAGGATTCGGTTTCTCTTGAGGTCTACAGAAACGCTTTTGAAAAATATGCCGCGCTTTTGCGGGAAAAACCGCCGGCAGAAGTTCTGGAGCTCTGGAATGAGGAATGGGGCTTTGAAAAGCGCAGGGAAATGATCCGACTTAGAGAGGTGGCATCTTTTTATTCATCTATGGAAGAATTCTTAAATGCCTTGCTTCTGGGAGTGGAGAGTGACCTGAAGCGCTGCGGAGAGAAGCAGTACAGCGGGGACGCCGTTACTCTCATGACCCTTCACGGGTCAAAGGGCCTGGAATTTCCGGCAGTAATTCTCTTTGGAGCCAGAAAGGGGCAGATCCCCTTTGAGAGCAAAAAATATGAGACAGACCTGGAGGAAGAGCGGCGGCTGTTCTACGTGGGGCTCACCCGTGCCAAGGAGGAACTGATCCTGACGGCCTCCGGCGAAAGATCGCCTTTCCTGGAAGGAATGGAAGGGCTGATGGAGACAGAGCATACGGGGCCGGCTCCTAAAATAGAGACCGGGCATCAGATGAGCCTTTTTGAAATAGAAGGGTTTGAGTTTTCTTCATGATGAAGCAGGGGGCGCAGCCTGAGAAGCCCGGAATTCTGTAGGGGTCAGGCCGTAGCGTTTGTGAAATACCTTAGTGAAGTAGCTGGGGCTTTGAAAACCGCATTTGCCGGAAATGTCAATAATGCTTTCCCGGGTGTTCAGAAGCAGGCTTACGGACAGGCTCAGCCGGTACTGCTCAAAATACTGGGAAGGAGTCAGGCCCAGCACAGATTTAAAGACCCTCTGACATTCACGCTTGCAGATATTGGCCTGGGCGGAGAGCTCGTCCAGGGTAACAGGATCCTGATAGTGGGAGTGGAAGTAATCCAGCATTTTCTGTACTCGCTCCCTGGAGGCCGGCGGCTTTAAGGCTGCCGGCCCTATTACGTTCTGGTTTTCTTTCCAGAGAAGGCCGAGGAAAGCAGACAAGGCGCTGCGGACGGACAATTCATACAAATCCCTTTTTTCCAGCAGGCAGGAGACAGCCAGGCGAAGATGGCTGATGGCTTCCTTCTGCCATGGGATCTCAGGGGAAAGCTTGAAGCCTGGCAGGGCCGTGCAGCGAAGCAGCGGCAGCAGGTATTTGTCGTAAAAGACGCTGCCTACCTCCCCGTACACCAGGCGGGCGTGAAAGACAATGTCGTGTTCGTCATAGGGTTCTCCCAGACGCTGGAAGAGGGTGTGGGGAACCCCGGCGTTGATGAATGCCGCTTCGCCGCCGTGAAGAAGAAAGCGGCGGTCTCCGGCGGAGCAGCGCACAGTTCCGCTGTTTAGGTAGATTAATTCAAATTCTTCATGCCAGTGCCAGGCCACGTCCACCTGATGGGAGGAAGTATGGTAGCAGGCGCAGGGAAAAGAAGGGGAGCCGTGGTTCACCATTTCCCGGCCTTTGCGGTCAATATTCACGTAACATTCTCTCATTATTTTTTCTCCCAAAAGTCGCTTTTTTTATAGTATAATACGCAATCCTTATGGAAGCAAGCCCAGGAAAGCTGTAAAATCGTTATTGTGAAAAAGAAGTAAAAGTACTGCATAAAAGGAGGAGTAAAAATGACATCGCTTTTGCTTGGGATCATTTATCTGGCGTTTATCAGTCTGGGACTTCCAGATTCTCTTTTAGGGTCCGCCTGGCCCAGTATGTATCAGGCGCTTGGGGCTTCCGTATCCTGGGCGGGCATTGTTTCCATGATTATAGCCGGAGGCACCATTGTCTCCAGTCTGTCCAGCGACCGGATGACCCGTCTGCTGGGAGCGGGAAAAGTAACTGCCATCAGCGTATGTGTTACGGCAGCAGCTCTGTTTGGCTTCTCCATCTCCAATTCTTTCTGGATGCTGTGCCTGTGGGCGATTCCCTACGGGCTGGGAGCCGGGGCTGTGGATGCGGCTTTGAATAATTTCGTTGCTCTCCATTATCCTGCACGCCATATGAGCTGGCTGCACTGTATGTGGGGCGTGGGAGCCAGTGTGGGCCCTGTGATTATGGGCTGGGCAATTTCAGGGGGAACTGGATGGCATGGCGGATATAGGACGATTTCTATTCTGCAGATCGTGCTGACTGTAATTCTCTTTTTGTCTCTGCCTCTCTGGAAGAAAAAGACGGGCTGGGAGATCGGGGATTTCATTGAAGAGGGCAAGAAATCTTCCCATATGAGCCTTCCTGAAATCCTGCGTTATCCGGGCGTCAAAGAGGTGTTGATCTGCTTCTGCTGCTACTGTGCCGTAGAGGCCACGGCGGGGATGTGGGCTGCCAGCTATTGTACCCTGTACAGAGGAATTCCGGCAGAAGAAGCGGCAGGTCTGGCAAGCCTTTTCTACCTGGGAATTACCGCAGGCCGTTTTGTGTCCGGTTTCGTGACCATAAAGGTAAATGATAGGAATATGATCCGGCTTGGTCAAGCAGTGGGAGCAGTGGGGATACTTCTGGTACTCCTTCCCCTGGGGGAGGCTACGCTCTATCCTGGGCTGGTTCTGATCGGCTGCGGCTGCGCTCCTATCTATCCCTCTATTATTCATGAGACTCCAGCCAACTTCGGGGAAGACAAAAGCCAGGCGATCATCGGGGTTCAGATGGCCTTTGCCTATGTGGGAAGCTGCCTGGCGCCGCCGGTGTTTGGACTGCTGGCCCAGTATGTATCGGTGGCGTTGTACCCGCTTTATCTGCTGATCATTTTGGTTCTGATGGTATTTATGTCAGAGCGGCTCCACCGGCTGACCATAGATAAAAAGAAAAAATAAGCAAAATTCTTCCTTCTTTCTAATCCTGGTTTGAAAAGGGAAAAAAAGAGTGATATTATAAAGAGAGAGCAAAAAAGTTCTGAA